>CAXAZV010000041.1:0-17030 GCA_963973375.1 uncultured Antarcticibacterium sp. | reverse complement strand
TAAAAGATTTTAAAAACGGTTAGTTTCTCGCCATTATCAAGTTTCATTAACAACTGAATGTTATCTCCTAAAAATCTCTTTTTAAGCACACCCATTTGGGTTATGTATTCACAATCTTAATTTACGGTGTAGCTCTCATTTCTTATGGCGTGGGAACAATTGGCATTTAAAGAACATTCAAAAGTGTTCTACAATGCATTACTTAACGGCTTAATTATACAATTAATATTTATTCTTAACCCGCTATTGTACTGAGATTCAATCGCATTTAAAATTTTATTTAAATTTAATCTAAATAAACTTGTAGGATTAGATTATCAGATATAATTTTGCAGCCGTATCTATAACCAATCTAAATAACAATGAAATTAAGATTACTTGGTGCGCTTGCCATTTGTACTTCCTGTGGATTATACGCGCAGCAAACACCCCCAAATACCCAACAGGATTCTATAGAATCTTTGAAAGAAGTAGTGATATCTGCCAAGGTTTTATTAGGTAGTAAATTTGAAGCCCAAAACAGAACCGGTTCTGCATATTACCTATCCCCTGCCGAGTTAAAACAACATAATTATACTGATATTAACAGGGTCTTCAATTCTGTTCCCGGCGTGAATGTGTATGAAGAGGATGGTTTTGGCCTTAGACCCAATATAAGTTTAAGAGGAACTTCTCCAGAAAGAAGTTCCAAGATCACCATTATGGAAGATGGGGTTCTAATTGCGCCTGCACCCTATAGTGCCCCCGCGGCTTACTATTTTCCAAACGTTGGTAGAATGGAAGCAGTAGAGATACTGAAAGGAAGCAGCCAGGTACAATACGGCCCGTTTACATCTGGTGGAGCCATAAATTTTGTGTCAACTCCAATTCCAAATGCCTTTTCCGGATCGGTACTGGCTACATACGGTAGTTTTAATACTTCCAATCTTCATGTAAAGGCCGGAAATTCCCATAAGAATTTTGGCTACATGTTAGAATATCAAAATTACAGATCAAATGGTTTTAAAGACCTTGACAATGGCGGTGATACAGGATTTGATAAGGATGATCTGGTGGCCAAGTTCAAAGTAAATACCAACCCGGAAGCAAAAATTGGCCAGGAACTGGAATTTAAATTTCAGTATTCAGATGAAACATCAGATGAAACATACCTGGGATTGACTGAAGCAGATTTTTCCCAAAATCCCTTCCGAAGATATGCTGCCTCACAAAAGGACCAGATGAATGCAGAACACCTTCAATTCATGGCCACCCATATTCTGGCATTCAGTGATTATTTTAAAATAACAACCACCGGTTACTACAATGAATTTAGCCGAAATTGGTTTAAATTAAATGACCTCAATGCAAACGGAGCAAGAGTTAGTTTATCTAATCTATTAGAAGATCCGGCTTCTTTTCCTGAGGCTTACAGCATAATTACAGGAGCGTCAGATTCTGATGCCAATGCGTTAAGAATGAAAAACAACAACCGCGAGTATACTTCAAAAGGGGTACAAACCAAATTTGATTATCACTGGTATACCGGAACAGTTTTTCACGATTTAGAAGTAGGGATGCGCTATCATTATGATGAGGAAGACCGGTTTCAATGGGTAGACACCTATGATATTACCAACGGAATTATGAATTTGAACACGGCAGGTACCCCGGGTACAGATGCAAACAGAATAAGTAATGCCAAAGCATTTGCTTCTTATGTTCTCTACAAGCTTAAATTCAAAAACTGGACCTTCACCCCGGGACTTCGATACGAAAATATCACATTAGGTTTACAAAACTTTGGAACAGCCGACCTAAGCAGGACCGGTTCCAATTTAAGCGAAAAAGAGAATACTGTAGATGTTTTTATCCCGGGAATTGGATTCAACTACAGGTTTGACAACACTTTTAATGTTTTTGGAGGAGTACATAAAGGCTTCTCACCACCGGGCAACAGTGCTGGAGAAAAGCCTGAGGAAAGCATAAACTATGAATTAGGTTCACGTTTTAGTTTTTTTGGATTTGCCGGGGAGGTAGTAGGTTTTTATAACGATTACAGTAACCTGCTGGGAAGCGATCTAGCGGCCACAGGAGGAACCGGATCCCTTGAACAATTCAATGCTGGCGAAGTGGAAGTTAAAGGAGTTGAATTATTGCTTAATTATGATTTACTATATGGCCGAAGCAGCAGTTTTAGATTCCCTTTAAATTTCTCCTATACATACACTCATACTGAGTTTAAAAATAGTTTTGAAAGCGGGGCTGATATTTGGGGCGTGGTGGAAGTAGGCGATGAAATGCCTTATATCCCAAATCATCAATTCTTAGCAGGTATTGGATTGGAACACACAAAATTTGCGATTAACCTTAACGGGCGTTATCGTGGTGAATTCAGAACCATTGCCGGTACCGGAGAGATCCCCGGAAACTATAAAATAGATTCCAATTTTATTGTAGATCTTTCAGCTAAATATCATTTGAATTCCAATTTCAGTTTTACAGGAAATATTATCAATGCGCTAAACAATGAATACGCCGCATCACGTGTTCCATCAGGATTAAGACCTGGGCATCCTTTTGGGGCATATATAGGAATAAATGCAAGATTCTAATACGAGTCCTATTCTTGAATTAAAAAACCTCCTGCGATATCACAGGAGGTTTTTTAATTTAGGAATATTTTTTACTAATGATATTCAGTAAAAATTTTAGTCGCCTCATTGTAGGAGGATTCAAAACTGGTCATTTTAATATTGGTCTCGCACTTTTTGGAAGTGAAATAAGAAACCATTCTTTCCGTAGGCATATTTCCTGTAAGTTCATCTTTAGCCATTGGACAACCTCCAAATCCCTGTATAGCACCGTCAAAACGCTTACAACCGGATCTATATGCTGCATCAACTTTTTCATGCCACAAGGTGGGAGTTGTATGTAAATGTGCTCCAAATTCTATAGCAGGATATTGAGGAATAAGATTGGAAAATAAATATTCAATTACCTGCGGAGTTGAACTACCAATAGTATCTGAAAGGGAAAGGATCTTTACTCCCATTCCCGAGAGTTTCTCAGTCCACTCGCCAACTATCTCCACATTCCAGGGATCTCCGTAAGGATTTCCAAAGCCCATACTCAAATAAGCAACTACTACCTTATCGCTTGCATTGGCAATGTCAAGAATTTCCTTCAGGGTTTCTACAGATTCGGCAATGGTTTTATGGGTATTCCTCATCTGAAAATTTTCGGAAATGGAAAATGGATAACCTAAATATTGTATCTGAGAATATTGAGAGGCATCCTGGGCTCCACGGGTGTTGGCAATAATGGCCAGCAACTTACTTTTTGTAGATGAAAGATCAAGTCCAGCTAACACCTGCGCGGTATCGGCCATTTGAGGAATTGCTTTGGGAGAAACAAAACTTCCAAAATCTATTGTGTCAAACCCGCAGCGCAATAAGGACTGGATATATTGAATTTTCTTTTCCGTAGGAATAAAAGTTTTAATACCCTGCATGGCATCACGGGGACATTCAATTAATTTGATCTCATCCATGTCTCAAAGATAGTATTTTACACCTCATATAAAAATTTGCTTTAATCCTAAACGCCCTGTCCCGAGCGGTTTTTTAAATAAGAATGAAAATCCCAATTCCAATAAATACTATAATCTGGGTCCATTTCAAAACCACTCCAAAATTAGGGTGATCCTTTAACCAGGAGGAGATTTTTCCTGCCAGCAAAGCTACCGTTCCAAATATGAGAAAGGCCTGCAACATGAACAGGATTCCAAGGAAATAAAACTGATATACGGTATCTGCATTGGGGTTCCATAAAAACCCCGGAAAAAAAGCAAGGAAAAATATTGTCACTTTTGGGTTTAGTACATTCATTATAAACCCCTTGCGAAACAGGGACCAATCTTTTCGCCTGGGAGTATTTGCTGTTTCCACAGAAATCCCACCACCGCTTTTCCAGACCTGGTAAGCGAGATAGAATAAATATAAAGCTCCAAAGATTTTAATAATTAGAAATACATCTTCAGATCTTTTTATTATTGCTGAAACCCCAAATGCCACAAGACTTGTATGGATCAAAATTCCCGAAACCAATCCAAGAGTGGTTATAATTCCAGCCTTTTTACCATTGGCCATACTTTGAACCAGGACATAAATAATATCCGGACCGGGGGAAATGGTAAGTAATACTGAAGCTGTTAAAAAGGTGATAAGAAGTTCCGTCAAAATTATAAGGATTTATTATAGATTTTGTTCAAGGATCTTTTTATTAATTGCTTTGATCAAACCCGGGCCTTCATAAATAAACCCGGTATATAATTGTACAAGACTTGCGCCCGCCTCTAATTTTTCTATAGCATCTTCCGGGCTATGTATCCCTCCTACTCCAATAATAGGAAATGCTTTATTGCTTTTTTCTGAAAGAAATCGAATAACCTCTGTGGAGCGGTCCTTTAAAGGGTATCCGCTCATCCCTCCCATTTCATCTTTATTGGCAGAAATAAGGCCCTCTCTTGAAATTGTGGTATTGGTTGCAATTACTCCCGCTATTTTAGTGTTTATTACAATATCAATAATTTCAAGCAATTGGTTATCTGTAAGGTCGGGCGCAATTTTTAATAATATGGGTTTTGGTTTTTCTTTGGCCTCATTTTGTTGTTGCAGCGTATTCAGCAATTTTGTCAAAGGTTCTTTGTCCTGCAGTTCCCGGAGGTTAGGAGTATTGGGCGAGCTCACATTTACTACAAAATAATCTACATAATCAAATAGCGCATTGAAACAGATCAAATAATCGTCTACGGCATTTTCATTGGGAGTAATTTTATTTTTACCAATGTTACCTCCAATAAGAACCTTTCTATTCGCCCGAAGTCTTTTTATTGCTGCCTGAACACCTTCATTATTAAACCCCATCCTATTTATAATAGCCTTATCCTCTTTGAGTCGGAACAACCTTTTCTTTTCATTGCCGGCCTGAGGTTGTGGGGTAACCGTTCCAATTTCTATAAATCCAAATCCCAAAGCATCCAATTCTTCATATAGCTGTGCATTCTTGTCAAAGCCAGCAGCAAGGCCTACAGGATTTTTAAATTTTATTCCAAAAACATTTCGTTCCAGTCGGGGATCTGAAATTTGAAAAAAACTTTTTAATACGGTAGGAATTCCTGGAATTTTAAATAATAACCTGAGAGTTTCAAAAGTAAAATGATGAACTTTTTCCGGATCAAACTTGAAGAACAAAGGTCTAATGAAAGATTTATACATGGCGGTTGGTTTGTGCAAAAATAGTTTTTTAAATTTTCAGCTGGTAAATTATAAAAGACTTTGTCACTGAGCCGTGAATGTTTAATTTTGGATAAATACTTATTTTATGATCTCTAAGAAAAACCTGATTGACAGATTTACCAATTATGTAAGAATTGATACCCAAAGTGATTCCGGCAGTAATGAAACTCCCAGCACAAATAAACAATGGGATCTTGCCAGAAAACTTGCAACAGAATTGAAGGAAATAGGACTTGCAGATGTTGAGATAGATGAAAATGCTTATATAATGGCAAGTTTACCGTCAAATATTCCTTACGAAGTGCCTGTAATAGGTTTTATTTCCCACTTTGACACCTCCCCTGATTTTACCGGAACGAATGTAAATCCGCAAATCATTGAAGAATATGATGGAAAGGATATAGTGCTTAATGCCGAACAGGATATAATACTCTCTCCTGATTATTTTGAGGATCTGCTACAATATAAAGGGCAAACCATTATTACGACTGATGGCACAACCCTACTGGGAGCTGATGATAAGGCCGGTATCGCTGAAATAGTTTCGGCAATGGAATATTTGGTCAATAACCCACATATTCCCCACGGAAAAATACGTGTTGGTTTCACCCCCGATGAGGAAATAGGAAGAGGGGCCCATAAATTTGATGTTGAAAAATTTGGAGCAGATTGGGCATATACTATGGACGGCAGCCAGGTAGGCGAATTGGAGTTTGAGAATTTTAATGCGGCCGGTGCACTAGTAACCGTTAAGGGAAAAATAGTCCACCCGGGGTACGCCAAAGACAAAATGGTTAACAGCATGTATATTGCACAGAATTTTATCAATTCCCTTCCCCGACTGGAAACCCCCGAACATACTGAAGACCGGCAGGGTTTTTTTCATCTCACAGATATTAATGGAGATGTAGAGGAAACGGTTTTAAAATATATTATAAGAGATCACGATAAAGATCATTTTGAAGCCAGAAAAGAAGTTATGAAAAAAATGGCAGTTGATATCAACACTCAGTATGGGAGAGAAGTTGTTAAGATAGAGATCAAAGACCAATATTTCAATATGGCTGAAAAGATTGAACCTGTCATGCATATAATAGATATTGCCGAGGAGGCTATGAAAGCTGTTAATGTTACACCAATCATTAAACCTATTAGAGGTGGAACCGATGGGGCTCAACTGAGTTATAAAGGCCTGCCCTGTCCCAATATTTTTGCTGGGGGGCATAATTTTCACGGGCGTTATGAATATGTACCGGTTGAGAGTATGCAAAAGGCTATAGCCGTAATTGTCAAGATTGCTGAATTAACCGCGGAAAAATATAAGAAGGGATATGAAAAAAATTAATTCGGCCGAAGAGTATATCGCTCTCCACCCAAAATGGAGAAAGGAACTGGAATCACTTCGCCAATTAATTATGTCATTTCCATTACATGAAGGAATAAAATGGAGTATGCCTGTTTATGATATTGACAATAAAAATGTTTTAGGAATAGCAGGTTTTAAAAGGCATTATGGCATTTGGTTTTTTAATGGCGGACTTCATGAAAAGAATACAAGCTTGCTTCACAATGCGCAGGAGGGAAAAACGCATTCAATGCGACAGATAAAATTTGATGAGAATTCTCAACCGGATATGGAGGAAATTTCTAAATATATTGCGGAAAGCATTGAAATTAATAAGAGAGGAGTGAAATCAAAACCTCATGCTAATAAAGAAATAATTATTCCTGTTGAATTAAACCAGCATATTAAGGCGGGGAGTAAGTTGGAATCTGCCTTCAATAATTTAACCCCGGGTAAAAGGAGGGAGTATTGTTTATATATAGAAGAAGCTAAAAGGGTAGAGACCAGGATAAACAGGGTTCAAAAAATCATTCCTATGATCCAATTGGGAATAGGTTTAAATGATCGTTACAAACCTTAATAATAGAACAGGCAGACCGTAAACTAAAAAAGAGCGCAATGCGCTCTTTTATTTTTTAAAATCTCTTCTTAAAAGTAACAGCTACCGCCTTTTCTTCTTCTTTTTCCGGCATTCTCGGTATCAAATAATTTAATGGTAAGACTTACGATCAACTGGTTAAGACGAGCATCATCAAATGTTGCCCGGTTGATCCCATAAGTGCTGTTAACTATATCAATGGTTTGAGACTCTTCAGTCGCCATGGAACGGTCATAACGTACATCTAAGCCAAAGCTACCAAATTCCACCTTAGCACCAATTTGTGCAGATAACGGGGAATTTTGCACAACAATTAGAGGAGGATTATCCAAGGGCTCGGTACCTTCCAATCTCGCATCTACTATTTTATTGTAAGAAGGTCCGGCATAAATATCCAAAGGACCCCAAACATTATATCCCACTAAAAAAGGAACACTTAATTCATCTACATTATAAATAGCGGGTCGGGTAGGAAAATCAAAACGCGATTCAAGTTTTGAATAAACCACTTCTGGTCTAATAAAGAACTTTCCAAAACTAAGTTGGGTCCAAACTCCTCCATGAAATCCAATTTCCCCTTCAGCATTAAAAGTATCCCCAGTGTATATACTGGAGGAAGCAATTCCTGTGATCTGGCCGCCAAATGTTTTATTTAATCCTCCTTTAACACCAAATTTAAATTCTTGTGCCTGTACCGCAGTTAAGCTGAAAAAGGCCATTAAGATAATTCCAACAAGTTTATTCATAAATTGGGGATGTTTCAATTCCTAAGATTGGGGGTAAATATATTATTTTAAAAAATAAATTTAACCTGTTTTACTATGCAAATAACGTCCTGAATGCAAAAAAATTATAAACAGCCTAAGAAATTGCCTAGAATAAAAAAAGGTTGTTTTAAATAAGCCTTTTGAAATTTTCAAATCTCACCTTTTATTGGAGATTTTTTTGACCTTTATCAAGATTTTTTAAAGTCTTTAATAAAGAAATTTCAGGATATTTAAAACAACCTTTTAAGTTGTAATACTTATAATCTAGTGAACAATAATAGGATCAGGATTTCCATCAGGATCGTTTTTCACTGTTCCATCTGTTCTAGCTGGACCTAACAATAAAACACCGGCAGCATGAGGAGATGCCATAGAAGTTCCGTTAATAGTATTGTAACCACCACCTTTCCAGGTAGACTTAACAGATACTCCGGGAGCAGCATAATCTACAGGAGGATTCCCATAGTTAGAAAAACTAGCCCAGCTATCGCTTGAATTCATTGCCGAAATAGTAACAATATTCGCTCCGTTTACACGGGCCGGAGAACTGTTATTGGCATTAGTACTTTCATTCCCGGCTGCCAACGCAAATTTAATTCCTTTATTTGACGCTGCAAGAACCGCATCATCAAGGGCCTGAGAAGTAGGACCTCCTAAACTCAAATTCGCAACATCTCCACTTTTCCCATTTGCACCTACGTGGTCAACCCCTGCAATTACACCAGAATATGATCCACTCCCGCGGCTATCTAAAACCTTTACCGGAATTACAGTTGCTCCCGGAGCTACTCCAATAACTCCAATAGTATTGTTTAATGCTGCGATAGTTCCTGCAACGTGAGTCCCGTGACCATTTCCGTCATCTGGAGCACCAGCATCCCTACCGGAGGTAAAGGCATTGAATCCGCGGGAAGCATCTACTTTTAGATCCGGGTGATCCAGGTCTATCCCAGAGTCAACAACCCAAGCTACAGAGGTGCCGGTATAATTGGCAACACCGTTTACGCGCGTAATCCCGTAGGGGGTTTCCTGCGTGCCACTGCCGCCGTCACCTCCACCACCATTACCGTCACAAGGTCCTCCATTAGGAGTTCCACATGGTGGAGCGAAAATTACAATTCTATCTTGTTCAATGTATTTTACCTCTTTTTTTCCTTTTAGTTGCTCTACCTGAGCTTTTGATAATTTTAAGGTTGCACCGCTTAGAGTTCTACTGTAAACATTTACAATCTCTGCATTAGAGATTGAAGCATCGGCTAGGATCCTTTTGGTTTGTTCTGCCATAGCTTCCTGTGCTTTGGCATAATTGTTAGGATACTTCGCTCCTACATCTTCAATAGCGCCTTCACGATAAACCACAATATACTGTCCCTCAATAGCCTGGGAATCAAAATTGGAGTCAAGTTCTGTAAAAGCAGCTTCTTCCTGAGAAGTTTTTTCATCCTGTGTACAGGAGAATAGAAATGCAGAGGCTACTAATGCAGCAGCGCCTACTTTTAAATTTAATTTTAACATCATAAAATAAGTTTTAGTTAAATTGTTAATGGTTTCTCAAATCTAAACTTAATTATGAGAATTTAAAACTTGCAAGTTGCACATTACATTATACAACTAGCATTTGACGTGGGAAATATCTTTCAAACATACAGATACTGCGCCTTACACCAGAGTTGTTAAAATTTTGTTTAAATTTAAAAATTAACACTTGTTTATTAAAATAAGGAGGTAATGAAACAGGTTAAAAATCCTAATTTGAATCCTTAATACAATTGTGAAAAACACCCTATTTTCCTGATCCTAAAGCGCTAAGCACCATAAGCCAAATTTGAATTACTCCATCTAAATATCCTCGCTAGGAAATTTAAACAGGAGAAAATAATAAAAGCAGGAAATTTTGGGAAATGGATTTGTTTTACCGAAAATCACATTCCTTTTATAATAAATAAAAATATCCTCCATTAAACCTTGCTTTATAAAAAGGCCTAATGGAGGATAAAATAAATTGAGGGAATGAAATTTATTTATATTCTATTGATGAGCTATTTCCCCATCCCATTCGGTAATTCCACCCATCAAATTATATGCGTTATCTATCCCTTGTTGATTCATCAAAGCACAGGCTTGGGAACTGCGGGCGCCAGACCGGCAATAGACATAGTAGTTCTTATCCTTGTCCAGTTTCCCAACTTCATTTAAAAATTCCTGACCTTTATAAATATCCAGGTTTGTAGCCCCAGGAATATAACCTTCAATAAATTCTTCTTCTGTTCTTACATCGAGGATAAATGGATTTTCATCCTTTTCTAATGCGTCCTTCCATTGTTCCTGGGTGAGATTTTTCATAATATAATTTTTTGATATTTTATAGATATGTAAATATATAGGATTCTAAATTAAACTTTAATAAACTTCACCCCATCCATAGAACAATTTAACACCTTGCTTTGCGTGTAGTTTTTAAACTTTAACAATTATTTATACCCTTAAATAAAATTGATCCCTACATTTGTATGTACAAAAGTTGTTTTAACAATGAAAGTTGAAGAGATATTAAAAACTAATAGTCCATTACCTCTTGAAAAGAAGCTGGCGATTAATCTGGTACTCACAAACAACCTGGCGACTTCCTTAATGTTAGAATCATTAAAGCCTTTTGAGATTTCTATCCCGCAGTTTAATGTTTTAAGGATCCTCCGGGGGCAACACGGGAAACCGGCGAACCTTAGCACTATTCAGGATAGAATGGTAAATCAAATGAGTAATACTTCAAGGCTTATCGATAAATTACTTGAAAAAGATTTGGTGAATCGAACCATATGTGAAGAGAATCGCCGAAAAATTGAAGTCTATATCACACCTGCCGGTATGGATCTTTTAAAAAAAATTGATCCTGTTGTTGCAGATACCGAACAAAGAATTGCTCAAAATCTTTCTACAGAGGAAATTGAAAAACTTAATCAACTTCTTGAAAAACTAAGAACATAAAAAAAATTAGAATAACTCTTGTATAAACAATTAATGTAAAAACAACAATTTAAAACAATCGCTATGAAAACAAAATTTTTGAAAGGAACAACTGCTTTAGCCATTATCTTAACCACCTTGGCATTCACTACCCCGGTAAAAAAATCAATTGATGTAAATGCCAGTAAAGTAACCTGGGTAGGTGAAAAAGTAACCGGGTCTCACAATGGTACTATCACTTTAAAAGAAGGACATTTTAATATTGAAGACGGGATTCCCGTGGGTGGAGAATTTATTATGAATATGGCTTCTATTGAGGTGACAGATTTAAGTGGTGAAAATAAACGGAAACTGGAAGGGCACTTAAAATCTGATGATTTTTTTGGAGTTACTACCTATCCCACCTCGAAATTGGTGATCACCAAGATCTCTAAAAAAAGCACTAACGTATATGGAGTTGTGGGTAAGCTTACCATTAAAAATGAAACCCATCCTATCACTTTTGACCTAAATTATAAAGAGAATACTGCCACTGCTAATTTAACAATTGACAGGTCAAAATATAATGTACGTTACGGGTCTGGAAGTTTCTTTGACAATCTTGGAGATAAAACTATCTATGACAACTTTGAACTGGCGGTAAATTTAAAATTTTAATACGCTCTAAGAAAAAGTAAATACCGGGCCTTTAATCGTACCGGCATTTACTTTTTTTCGAGTTAATCTCAAAATTAATTTGTCAGGTCGAAATCCTGTCCTATATTTGAACAATGCAAAATTTAAATTTACATAGCTGGTGGTGGAATAATTTACGTCAAAACGTCGTGAAGTAACACTGCTATAGTATGATCTTATATACAAAGGCTTGTCTCACGACAAGCCTTTTTTCATTTAAAAAAATACCATGTATAAATTAACTACTACTTATAAAAAACTGCTCGCAGATACTTTTACTCCGGTAAGTGTATACCTAAAAATAAGGGATAAATATCCCAACAGCCTACTATTGGAAAGCAGTGATTACCACGCCAGTGATAACAGCTTCTCTTATATATGCTGTAATCCAATTGCATCTATTAAAGTGGAAGATAATATTTATGTTGAAACCTTCCCCGATGGGACCAGTAAGAGAACTGAGATTACTCCAGGAATGAATATTCCTGAAGTAATCAATGAATTTTCTTTAAAGTTCGAAACCAGTAACTCCGGGTTTAAATTCATAAATAATGGTCTTTTTGGTTATATCGCGTATGATGGTGTAAAATATTTTGAGAAGGTTTCGATAACTAAAAAAGATGGTGACCTGAAGCTACCAGATATATACTATGCAGTTTATCAAAACATTATTGCAATTAACCATTTCAATAACGAGGCTTATATTTTTGACCATAATTACAACTCAAATAGTCAACTTGAAGAAATTGAACAGTTTTTAAAGGTAAAAAACTTTGCAACCTATGATTTTAGAAGGCAACAGGAACCGGTATCCAATTTAACCGATGCAGAATTTAAAGAAAACGTTGTCCTGGGCAAGAAGCATTGCCAGCGGGGTGATGTATTCCAACTGGTGCTTTCAAGAAGATTTTCCCAAAGTTTCAAAGGAGATGAATTCAATGTTTACAGAGCTTTGCGCAACGTAAACCCCTCCCCTTACCTGTTTTATTTTGATTATGGGAATTTTAAAATATTTGGCAGTTCCCCGGAAGCACAGTTGGTAGTAAAGGGAGATCTGGCAGAGATTCATCCTATTGCAGGCACATTCAAAAGAACCGGAAATGATGAAGAAGATGCCGAGCTTGCCAAACAACTTGCAGCAGATGAAAAGGAAAATGCCGAACATGTGATGTTGGTTGATTTGGCAAGGAATGACCTAAGCCGGCATAGCAGCGGCGTAAAGGTTGAAAAATACCGGGAGATCCAGTTCTTCTCTCATGTAATACACCTGGTAAGCAAAGTCACCGGAATAAAAAATAAAAAAACCTCTACTATGCAGGTGGTGGCCGATACTTTTCCTGCAGGAACCCTAAGCGGTGCCCCCAAGCATAGCGCTATGACCCTTATTGAAAAATATGAGAATGTAAACAGGAGTGCTTATGGCGGAGCTATTGGTTTTATGGATTTTGACGGAAACTTTAATCATGCAATTATTATACGCTCATTTGTGAGCAAAAACCACCAATTGCATTATCAGGCCGGCGCGGGAATCGTTTCAGGATCTAATGAAGAAAATGAATTACAGGAAGTATATAATAAACTGGGAGCCCTCACCAAAGCAATGGAACTTGCTGAAGAAATTTGATGCACCACATCCTTACTAATTGTAAAATATTGAAATAAAAAAAATGAAAAATTCAGAAATAACTAAAAATCTTCCCGGGAAACAGGTTTCGGTTTTGGTAATAGACAATTATGATTCCTTTGTTTACAACTTGGTGCATTACCTGGAGGAGCTGGAATGTGAAGTTACCGTAAGGCGCAATAATGAGATCTCCCTTGAAGATGTTGCTCATTATGATAAGATACTTTTATCTCCGGGACCCGGAATCCCTGAAGAAGCAGGGCTACTCAAAGCTATTGTAAAGGAATATGCTTCAAGCAAAAGCATTTTAGGAGTATGCCTTGGCCAGCAAGCTATTGGAGAAGTTTTTGGCGGGAAATTGATCAACCTTGAAACAGTTTATCACGGGGTCGCCACCAAAGTAACAAAAAACGTAATTGATGAAGAGCTTTTCACCGGCATTGAAAATGAGTTTGAAGTTGGCCGTTATCACTCCTGGGTGGTAGATAAAAACCTCCCCGCCTGCCTGGAAGCTACCTCTTATGATGAAAATGGCCAGGTAATGTCCCTGCGTCACCGGGAATATGATGTACGGGGAGTGCAATTTCACCCTGAATCTGTTTTAACTCCAAATGGAAAATTAATGATAAAGAATTGGGTGTTTTCCGGGGTAAATTCTGAAAAACCTCTGCCTGGAAAAGAATTATTTCCCGATACAAAAACTGAAATTTAAGGAACATACCATCATGAAAACTTTGCTTAACCGACTTATAAATCACGAAACCATTTCAAAAACTGAAGCCAGGGAAGCTTTGATTAATATTTCAAACGGAGAATATAATCAAAGCCAGATAGCTGCATTTTTAACGGTATATATGATGCGAAGCATCACAATTGATGAACTTGAAGGATTCCGGGATGCACTTCTGGAACTTTGTTTGGCCGTAGATTTGAGTGCATATGATCCAATTGACCTTTGTGGCACGGGCGGTGACGGTAAGGACACTTTTAATATTTCAACCCTTGCTTCCTTTATTACCGCCGGTGCGGGAATTAAAGTAGCAAAACACGGAAATTACGGTGTTTCCTCGGTGAGTGGTAGTTCCAATGTGATGGAACATTTAGGAATAAAATTTAGTGCAGATCCCGGTTTTTTAGAGAAATGTATTGATGAAGCTGGAATTTGTGTGCTCCATGCTCCGCTATTTCATCCGGCGATGAAAAATGTAGCACCCATAAGAAAGTCGCTTGCGGTAAAAACTTTTTTTAATATGTTGGGACCAATGGTAAATCCGGCATTTCCACCTCACCAACTGGTGGGAGTTTTTAGCCTGGAGCTGGCAAGAATGTATGGATATCTATACCAGAATACCAATAAAAATTTCACAATATTACACGCACTAGACGGGTATGATGAAATATCCCTTACAGGCCCAACCAAAACTATTTCCAATTCTTCAGAAGGAATGCTGGATGCAATAGATTTTGGCGTAGATACACTGAAACCTTCTCAAATTGCCGGAGGAGGATCTATAGAATCTTCTGCCGAAATTTTTCTAAATATTTTAAATGGTAAAGGAACAGTTGCGCAGCAAAATGTAGTGTGTGCGAATGCGGGAATGGCAATAGCCACAGCTCAAAAACTTACTCCCTTTGAAGGATTTGAAAAAGCACAGGAATCTCTTCACTCTGAAAGAGCATTAAAGGCATTTAAAAAACTGCAGGAACTTAGTAAATAACAGTGCAGAAATAATATTAAAAAAGTAAAAATGAACATTCTGGATAAGATCATTGCCGATAAATACAAGGAGGTTGAGTTGAAAAAACAAATAATATCCTCTAAAGCTCTTGCGGGATTTCCGCTTTTTGAAAGAAAGACCCAGTCTCTGGTAAAAGCATTAATTAACAGTAACTCGGGAATTATTGCTGAGCATAAAAGGCGCTCTCCTTCCAAAGCTGTGATAAACCAGGATCTCAATGTGGGAGAAGTTGCACTTGGTTATGAGCAGGCAGGGGTTTGCGGAATGTCTGTTCTAACTGATGGAAAATATTTTGGTGGCTCGTTGGATGACCTTATACTAGCCCGGGCTTCAGTACAAATGCCGCTGTTGCGCAAAGAATTTATTGTAGATGAATATCAGCTCCTGGAAGCTAAAGCACATGGCGCCGATGTTATTTTATTAATAGCCGCGATACTTACCCGGGAGGAAATAAAAAATTTATCTCAATTTGCCCAAAGTCTGGACCTGGAAGTTTTGCTCGAAGTTCATAACCAGGACGAATTGGAAAAATCAATTATGCCCAGTCTGGATATGCTTGGAGTGAATAATCGGAATTTAAAAACCTTTGAGGTGAGCACTAAAATAAGCAAAGATCTTTCAGAAAAGATCCCTGCTGATTTCCTAAAAGTTTCTGAAAGCGGAATTAGCAGTGTTGATGCTATAAAAGACTTGCAAAATTATGGATATCTCGGATTCCTTATTGGGGAAAATTTTATGAAAACAGAAGATCCCGGGAAAAGCGCTTCACAGTTTATCACAAAACTCATGCTTTAATATTATATATGGAGGAGCAAAATTTAAATATAAAACAGTCTTTCCCGCTCAAGCTGAAAATCTGCGGAATGGGAACACCAGACAACATAAGGAAAATGGAGTCACTGAAACCCGATTACCTTGGATTTATATTTTATGAAGGATCTCCGCGTAATTTCATCAATGAGATCCCGGAAATTTCAGAAAAAATAAAAAAAACCGGAGTTTTTGTAGATGCTCCTGAAGATTTTATTGTGCAGAAAACCCTGCAACATAAACTCAATGCCATTCAATTACATGGAGAGGAAACCCCTGAATATTGCAGAAAACTTAGAACTAAATTTCAAAAAATGCAAGCCGGTGTCGGTTTGGAGATTTTCAAGGTTTTTTCAATTAAAGAGGAATTCGATTTTTCCCTTTTAAACCTATATGAAGGAATTGTAGATTTTTTTCTGTTCGATACCAAAGGTGAAAATAAAGGTGGAAATGGCATTTCATTTAATTGGGAGCTTCTAAAAAATTATTCTTCTGCCACACCATTTATTCTAAGCGGCGGTATAGGAATGGAGGATGTTGAAAGTTTAAAGAAATTAAAGGATTATTTTAATAAAACCGGAAATTCCCGGGTTTTCTATGGGATCGATGTAAACAGCAAATTGGAAATTTCTCCGGGAGAAAAGGATAAGAATTTGCTCGAAGAATTCAATAAAAAATTGACTTATCAAGGCCTTAGATAATTCTCTGAGATCAAAAATATTTAAAAATAAAATAAATGAGCTATCAGGTAAACGAAAAAGGGTATTACGGTGATTTTGGAGGTGCTTTCATCCCCGAAATGCTTTATCCAAATGTGGAAGAATTGCGGTCTCGCTATTTGGAAATAATGCAGGAAGAATCTTTTCAAAAGGAATTCAAATATTTGCTTAAAGAATATGTAGGCAGGCCAACTCCACTTTATTTTGCAGCGCGCTACAGTAAAAAATACAACACCAGGATCTATTTAAAACGTGAAGACCTTTGCCACACGGGAGCGCACAAGGTAAACAATACCGTTGGCCAGATCCTTATGGCAAAACGCCTTGGAAAGAACCGCATTATTGCAGAGACGGGTGCAGGACAGCACGGGGTTGCAACCGCTACGGTATGCGCTCTAATGGGATTGGAGTGTATTGTATATATGGGCGAGGTGGATATTGAACGCCAGGCTCCCAATGTTGCCAGAATGAAAATGCTGGGAGCAACCGTAATCCCGGCAAAGTCCGGAA
>CAXAZV010000040.1:0-17093 GCA_963973375.1 uncultured Antarcticibacterium sp. | reverse complement strand
GTAGGCAGGATTCACAAAAGATTGGGTGGCAACCACCCCCACTCCAGACCGCCCCCAGGAAACCAGGGAGCCTACAGAAAACCAATGGCTTTGAACTCCAACAGCCATCTCGCCGGTGATGGAATCGCGTGCAACAATAGAGTATGTATGGGCAAAGGCATCGCCCTTAATTTCCGGATTTTGGGACAGGCCCGTATTTAAACTCATACCAATTATGAATAAGGATAAGAAAGTTTTTTTCATCGCATTTGTATTTTTAAAGAATATTTACTCCTTGATGCTTAGTACTTCAAGAAATTCAGGACCACCGTCTACGGGATATCCCTCCACTTTACTGGCGGTAACCCTAACGTTTTTACCTTCATATTGTTTAAGGTCGACCTTTTTACTTCTTAATGCAAAAAAAGTTTCATCATTGGTGAGGGTATGCGAGCCGTATTGCCAGGAAGTCATACCTATAGCTTCTATTTTTCCTTCCACCTCTATATTATTTTTTGTGTCCATAGATGTTTGGGTTGTTTGGTTATTACAGGTAGCGGTAAAAAAATATAAAAACACAGCGGTTAAAAGGGAAATTGATTTCATCTAAAAACAAATTAATTAGATATCTAAGTTAAGTTACTTTAAGGAAATATAAAAAACCTGATTTTTTAGGTGAAACCAAATTTATTTCTGAAAACATTCTTATTTTTGTGCCCCTTCAAGGCCTCGTAGTTCAATGGATAGAATAGTAGTTTCCTAAACTGTAGATCCAAGTTCGATTCTTGGCGAGGCTACGTAGAAATATTTCCATACAAAAACCCTGTTAATCTTCGATTTACAGGGTTTTTTCATAATATTAATTTGAACCAGGAACTATTCCCAGACTCCGGAACAGGCCTGCCTTGGCGTAAAGAAACTTATTAAGGATCTCATTTTGTTTTAAACGCGCCTCAATTAATTTGTTCTCACGGGTATTAATTAAGAAAAGAGAACTTTCCCCGAAGCTCATCTTTCGTTCTTCGGCACCCAGCAATAGCTGGTAACTCTCTACCATTTCCTCTGCCAGTTGTGATTGGAGGTTATAGGATTCCAGCTCTTGAAAAGCTGCCAGGATCCTGTTTTCCAATTGTCTTTCATTCAACCTAAGGTCCAGTTCTGCATCCTGTATCTTGAAATTGGCCAGTTTTAGGTCACCCCGTTCTTTTCTTAAAAAAAGGG
This sequence comes from uncultured Antarcticibacterium sp., assembly GCA_963973375.1. Classification (GTDB taxonomy): domain Bacteria; phylum Bacteroidota; class Bacteroidia; order Flavobacteriales; family Flavobacteriaceae; genus Gillisia. Next base: position 15,893 of record CAXAZV010000040.1, on the reverse strand, counting down.
GGAAAGCAAATCTCACGCCTGCTTTATAATTTTCGCGGTAAAAACTTTGAAATTCATCAGGTTCCTGAGTAAGGAAATTATATTCCAGGTTTATTTCCGGCAACAGCTTGTTGGCCATAAGCCTTCGGTTAACCTCCAGAGCCCGGAGCCCAAGTTCCAGGGACTTTAGTCTTGGATGATTTTCGGGTATTACCCCGGGAGCAATAACCGGAGGAAGATCAAGAACATCGTTAATATAAGGAAGAATGCCAGTCTCCGGCACTATATTAGGCTGCAGTTCCACGGGTGTATTATTGGCCAGCCAAAGAAAATTAGACAAATCCAGCCTTTCCTTAATAAGTTCCACTCTTGCCTGCTCAAGATCCAGCCTTCGGCTTTGAACAGATATATTTGCTTCAACCGTATCAATTGCCGGGATCTCACCTATTCTGGCATTTTGAGTGATCCCTCTGTATCTCTCCAGAGAATTCTCCAAAAAACCCTCATATATGATCATCTCATTGTACACCCTTAACCAGTCAAAGTAAGCAAGTGCTGCCGTATAAATGACTTCATTAACCATTAAGTCCCGATCTGACAGAGATTGATCCCTATAGATTTTTGCGCTGCGCAGGGAAGCCATACGTTGATTTATAAACATTCCCTGGCCTACATCCATAGATATACCGGCGCTAAAAAGGCCATCCTCCGGGACAGTTCTTTCCGGATTCAAATAAACACCCTGGTTTTGCTCAAAATTTGCTTTGAGCTCTATTCCATACCAGGTAGGGATCTTAAAGGTGGAATTTAAAATGTCATAGTATTCGATATTTTTAAAGGCTTTCCTGCCATAATCTACTTCTATTTTAGGATCAAAACCACCCCGAGCCCGCAACAATTGAGCTTCAGCCACGCTTAATTTTAAACCTGCCTGTCTTGCAACGGGATGAAACTGCTTTACATATGCCAGGTACTCCCTGAAGGTAAGTACTTCCGGCAATGACTCCTGGGCAAGCAAAGAAGGTCCAAAAACAAGAAACAGGATAAAGATGTACTTTTTTATTCTCATTTTTTATTTAACTGTTGCAGCCTGTGCAGGTTGATAATAATTTGGCGGGAAGCCATTCAGGTTCCTCCATATCTCATACCATATTGGCACCTCTTCCAGCAGCGCAAGGGTTCTTACCCCACTGCCAATACGTACATCCTGGGGCCAGGGATGGTCATCTGGGTCTGGCGCAAGAAGGACCCGGTATAATCCATTATCACTTATAAAATTTTCAATAGCAACCACCTTTGCCCCATAGGTTCCAAATGAGAGGTTCTCCCAGCCACTAAATACTATTGCGGGCCAGCCATCGAACTGTACCCTTACTTTTTCCCCACTGTGTAACAAGGGAACATCCAATGGCCTTACAAAGGTCTCTACTGCAAGTTGAAAGTTGGAAGGCATGATGCCTACCAGGCGTTCCCCTTCCTTAAAGGTTTCTCCTATCCCGGCGCGTAATGCCCGGTTAATAAATCCATCCTGTGGTGCAAGGATGTAATAAAATTGATTTCTAATGCTGTAATTAGTAAAATCATTCTCCAGTTTGCTTACCTGGGCTTCTGCATCAAACTTGCTGGACTGTGCCGTGAAGAGGTCGCTCTCGGTCTTGGAGATCTTATCATTATATTCGGCCTGGATGCGGTTAATCTCGATACCGGCATTAATCACCTCGTTCTCACTTGCCAAAAGCCTGTTTTGAGCCGAAATATGACGTGCCTGGGTTTCCTGGAATTTTAATCTTGCCTGTTCTACATCCGGCAACGCTTTAAGACCCTCCCTTTGAAGTTGCACAGTTCGATCTAATTGTGTTCTGGCTATTTGTAAATTGGTACCGGCGGCTTCCAGGTCAATACTGTCACTCTTCACTTTTAATCTTGCCTGTTGCAACTTATTGTTTGCCTGCTGAATTTTGAGCGCACGTTCGCTGTTTATAGCATTTATTTGAGAGCCAAGAGCTCCTACTTTTCCTCTGTAAGATTCAACTGAACCGCTTTTTGCGGTAATTTGTTCCCCGGTGCGTTCTACCAGTAATGGATCAAAGTATTGATTTGTTACTTCAGAAATATGAAGTATAGTATCTCCTTTTTTTACAAAATCCCCTTCCTGTACGTACCACTTTTCAATCCTGCCCGGAATGGGAGACTGTATGGTTTGTGGACGGTGTTCCGGGCTAAGTGTAGTCACATTACCTTTTCCTGAAACCGTTTGGGTCCAGGGCAAAAATAAAATGATAAGCAAGAGCAAACTAAACCCCAGTAATATCCTGTTGAACCATTTGTAATGCCTGTGATGAAATACCCGCTGTGCCGATTTATACCCGGACAGGTCGACTTCCCTATTTAATTTTTCCTGAGATATATTAAGCATTATCCCTATTTTTTAAATTATCTGTACTGTTTTCCAGATGTACTATTTTATCACACATATTTTCCCAAACAGGGTCTTGACTGGCAACCAGTATTGACCATTTATGCACAGGATTTGTCAAAAACTCCAGTATCCTGGTTGACTCTGCCGAATCAAATAGTTCCAGTGGTTCTTTAAGGAGTAAAATATCCGGCTTTCTTACAATACACCTTGCCAGAATTATTTTCTTGCCTATTAAGGAAGATAAGTATTTGCCTTCCGGAAGTATGTTTGTATGAATTCCATTGGGCTGTTCCTTTACAAATTGGGATAGCCCGGCATGCTCTATTGCCCAGTAAACATCCTTTTCAGATACGAGTGGGTCTCCAAAAGTGATGTTTTCAAGCAGAGTGCCCTCAAAAGGAAATTCTTCTGCAATAAAAACCCCAAGTCTTTTTCTATAATCGTTTAGTTTTATACCATTTAATGAAACATTGTTCACATAGATATTCCCCTGTGTAATCTCATTAATACCTGCTAGCAGTTTTATAAGACTGGTGCGGCCACTTCCATTTGGACCTTTAAGTAAAACCTTTTCCCCCGCCTTCAATTCAAAGGAAATATCCCTGAGGATTGTATTTTTCCCGACTTTATAACCTACCTGTGTAACCTCCAGATTAAGGGGGCTTGAATCATACATTTTATTCCTGCCTTCCTTACTTTCAAGTTCCTTGTCTACCACCTGTCCCATTTTTTCCAGCGATGTAAGGGTGTCATAAATAACATCAAGGCCCTTTATTAACCTTTCAACAGAACTAAGGATAAGTAGAATAATGATCTCTGCAGCAACAAATTGCCCAATATTCATTTCCTGATTAAGCACCAGAAGACCACCAATAGCAAGTAAACCCGCCGTTACCAGTACCTTGAACAATACCATCTTTACATACTGTATTCTAAGTATTTTAAAATGTGATTCCCGTGCCTTTAAATACTTCTCTGTTAGCTGGTCATTTTTTTCCATAGGGAGATTGCTATTTCCGGAGATCTTAAAGCTTAGGAGCGATCTTGCAACTTCCTGTAGCCAGTGCGCCACTTTGTACTTATGTTTGGACTCATCAAGGCTGGTTTCCAGACCTCTCCAGGCGGTAAATTTGAACACCAAATAAATAAGGAGTACCAGCAGGATCCCGTAAATAATAAAGAAAGGATGATACAAGGAGAGCAGGATCAACCCAAAAAGTATTTGAAGTAATGCTGCCGGAAAGTCTAAAAGCAGCTTGGTTATCCCTTTTTGAACATTAAGCGTATCAAAGAACCTGTTGGCCAGTTCCGGCGGATAGATATCTGTGAATTCTGCCATTTTTATTCGGGGAAACCTGTAAGTAAATTCAAAGGAGGACCTGGTGAAGATCTTTTGCTGGATATTCTCTACAATACGTATTTGCATAATTTCCAGCAGGCCCACAAGTCCTACCGCTACTGTAACCAATACCACAAGTATGATCCAGGAAGTACTTACACTACCCCCCTGAATAAGGTTGACAATAGCCTGGATTCCCAGAGGAACCGCCATATTTAATAAGCCCGCGAAAATGGCATAATAAAACAATTGCAGGATATCCTTTCTGTCTAATTTAAGAAGGCCGGTGAGTCTTTTTATGGCCGAACTCGATTTTTTAACCATGCTTAGTATATTTTAAAGTTGATAGGACCAGATAATTAAAATACTCTGCGGTGCTTAAATTTTTATTACTGTCTGTAAGCGCTGGAAAATGTTCGCGTAAAAAGTGTTGATGTAAACCACCCTCTACCACAGTACTTGCCAGGGCTGCCGGGTAAGGATAAGCGCTGTTTACATTGAGGATCATTTTTTTAAGTCGAAGAATTAGCCTGTTATATACCTCATAATAACCTTCGGTATTTTCCTTATCCACTTCTTTGGTGAGATATGATTTTGAAAATTCATTCACCACCACTTTATTTAATAGGATCTCATCTATATGTGAATTAAGACTATCCTTCTTAATCCTACGGGTCAACACGTTAATAGCGGTTTCCAGCACTTCCTCTGCATCTCCCATATTATTTGTGGCAAATACGAGCTGATATTCTTTCCAGGCCCAATACCATGATGTCAAATAAAGGAGGAGCTTATGCTTGTTCTCAAAGTACCTATATATGCTACTTTCATTAGACCCAATTTCTACCCCCAGTTTTTTAAAAGTGAAATTTTCAAATCCAATTTCATAGATAAGAATAATACTCCTTTCAATTATTTTTTTACCCAGAACTGAGGATTCAGGATCCTTTACATAAAGATTCTTGTGGACTCCAATTTTGATCCCTGAGAACAATTGTTGCATAACGTGAAATATTTGCTTGCAAAAGTAATAGTAATGCTATCACATTTGCAAATTTTTATATCAATATATTTACAGCTGGTATTTTTTAGTTTTTTGGGGAGCTGGACCAGGTAATAAGATGGAAAAAAATCTGTGTCAGTTCTATATCTGGACTATCTCTGGATTCAATTTACGAAATGAAATTTTTCATATTATAAAACCCGGGTTTGTCCCTTGAGTTTGTTAAAATTCGATAAATATTTAATGTATAACGCTAATTTTGAGTGAAATAACAGTCGTTTAACATTCAATATTTAAAGTATCAAGTAATTTTCAAATTCTAACCATTAAATATTTCAAAAATGAAATTTCCTAAAGATTTTTACAAACCGGTATTCATGTTGGCATTTCTTGTATTTGCCAGTTGTGGTACCTCAAAAACAAATTCTGCCGATCTTGTTGCAGATTCTCAGGAAGCCCGAACAACAATTACCCAGAAACATCCTGATATGGCAGATTTATTCAAAAATGCCTATGGTTATGCAATTTTTCCTAATGCAGGGAAAGGAGCTTATATTATTGGTGGAGCCTCAGGAAATGGAGCTGTATATGAAAACGGAAGATTGATAGGATATGCTGATCTTAAACAGGTGGATATAGGATTGCAGGCAGGAGGTAAGGCCTTTGTTGAGGTTTTATTTTTCCAAACCCAGGCCGCAATGAATAAATTTAAAGAAGGAACTTATGAATTATCCGGGAATGTTAGTGCCGTAATTCTTGAAGAGGGTGTTTCCAGAGATGTTGAATTCAATGATGGGATTGCAGTGATCACTATGCCAAAAGCAGGTGCTATGGCAGGAATTTCTGTTGGTGGACAACGTTTCGGTTTTCAGCCTTTGCAGTAAATAAGTTAATTAATAAATTTTAAAAGCGGCTTCTTTCAGGAAGCCGTTTTTTTTTATGAACCCTGCCAATTATTAAATACATTTATACAAACTGTTTTTTTTAATTAAAGATTTTCATGATGAGAAATTTACCGGTTTACTTCGTTTTATTTTTTATTTCTTCTCTGGCCGCAGCCCAATCGCCAGCTGAACGCATAGAAGAATTGGGAATTGAACTACCTGAGGTCAAACAACCGGTTGCCAATCTCTTAAAATGGCGGCAGGTGGGAAATCTTCTGTTCCTTTCGGGTGAAGGTAGTACTCAAAAGGGAACCCTGGGGAAAGACCTTAATATCGAAGAAGGTTATGAGGCCGCCCGGGAAACTGGAATAAAAATCCTGGCAACTTTAAAGGCTGCAACCGGAGACCTTTCCAGAATAAAACAATTTGTAAAGGTGCATGGCATGGTTAATTCTACTTCCGATTTTTACGAGCAACCCGGAGTTATAAATGGATTTTCAGATCTTATGGTCGAGGTTTTTGGTGAAAAGGGAAAACATGCCCGCGCTGCTGTAGGCCATAATACCCTTCCTTTTAACATTGCAGTAGAGATAGAAGTGATAGTGGAACTGGAGGAATAATTATAAATCTTTATATCGCACTAAGCTCGTTTTTTTCCAGCGTAAGCTTTCTTAATAAAAGGGCAGTTTAAATTTCAATGTTGTAAATTAGTAGTCTCTTTAAAACTAAACTCATGAAAAATTCAAAATTCAATATATGCTTGTTAAGTTTTATCCTTGTGCTAATTTCTACTGTAGCCATAGGACAAACAGCAGAACAAAAGGAAATAATAGACGATGCTAAAAAGGCTAAAACTGCTTTTGCTGAAACAGATCCCGGGATCACCAAATTATTTGCCAGTGCTGAAGGTTACGTGATCTTTCCAAATGTAGGAAAAGGAGCCTATGTTGTAGGAGGTGCGGCAGGCAACGGAGTGGTTTATGAAAATGGCAATCTGGTGGGAATGGCTAAATTACGCCAGGTAGATATTGGACTACAGGTAGGCGGGCAGGCTTTCCGGCAGGTAATATTTTTTAAATCGGAAGCGGCCTTGAATAGATTCAAAGGGGGCAATTTTGAATTGGCAGGAAATGCCTCGGCTGTTGTTCTTGAACAGGGGAAAGCGGCCAGTATAGAGTTCAGGGATGATGTAGCGGTTGTTACTATGCCTAAAGCCGGCGCAATGGTCGAGATATCTGTGGGTGGCCAAAAATTTGAATATGAAGATCTTAATTAGATCATCTTATGGTTTAACCTATTAATCATTTTTCCCATTTCCGAAGAAATTATGCATTTATAAGCCTTACTTCTTTTAATCTTCTTTAATTTTAAGGCTTATTAAAAATTCCCTCTTTCATGAGATCAAAAATTACACTAAAAGAGCTGGCCAAAATTTTGAACGTTTCGGTTTCCACTGTTTCAAAATCTCTTAATGACAGTCCTGAAATTAGTCCGCAAACAGTTAAGAGGGTAAAGGAACTTGCACAGTTGCACAATTACCGGCCAAATCCAATTGCGGTTAACCTAAAGCGCAGCCGTACTGGAAATATCGCAGTTATTGTTCCGAATATATCCAATACTTTTTTTGCAAAAGTTCTTGGAGGAGTGGAGAATGAAGCAAGGAAACAGGGTTTCCAGGTGATCACCTACATCTCCAACGAATCCCGGCATCACGAGCAGCAAATTACCGAACTTATTTCTGCCGGAATCGTAGACGGTCTCCTGATCTCAGTTTCAGAAGAAACACAAAAGCTTCAGGATTATGAGCATCTCCATCTTTTGATGGAATATGAGATCCCTGTGGTGTTATTTGACCGTATCAATATAGATATAGGAATTGATGCCGTGGGCGTAAATGACCAGGGTAGTATTTATGAAGCTGTGACTTTTTTACATTCCCAGAACCTTAAAAAAATCGCACTCGTATGCGGATTGGGGGAGATAGGTTTGGGAAAACAGCGAATAGAGGGCTTTACTGATGCCTGTAAAGATCTTGGCCTTTCTACAGATAAAAAGTTTATACTTGCTTCCAAGGATATTCCAGAGGTAAAGCAAAAACTAAAGAAATTGCTGCTTGAAGATAAGGTGGAGGCAATTATAGGTCTCGATTATTTAAGCACGTTGCTGGTGTCACGCGTGGTCCAAGAAAATGATATCAAGATCCCTGAAGATGTAAAGATTATTGGTTATGTAAATGAGGATTTTGCTTCCTATTTATGGCCCTCAATAAGTTATGTAGACCAACACCCGGTGGAAATGGGGGAACAGGCAACAGCTTTGTTGGTAAAAAGGATCAAGGAACCTTCCGTTAAGACACCTGCCCGCATTATTCTGAATACAGAGATTAGACATCTTGATTCCACGCGGGCAATATAATTTCCCCAACAAAACAATTTTCTCAGGTTAAAAGCCAGGGACTTATAATATGTTCCGGGCTTGATTTACCCGATTTTTAGAATTAAATTCGAAACAAAATTATCTTTTTGCGAAATCTCGTCCTGTTTTTTCTATTTTTTCTTCCGTTGGCGTTGTATTCCCAGGAATTACCCCCTGTGATCAATTTCAGCCAAAACCAATATGAAGCAGGCAATCAAAACTGGATGATCTCCCAGGGGGAGAATGGAAACATCTATGTTGCCAACAGCATGGGTTTGTTGGAATACACCGGTGCAGAGTGGAATTTGTATCCCGTACCCAACAATACAATTGTGCGTTCTGTAGAAGTGGTAGGAGATCGTATTTATACGGGGGCTTATATGGAAATTGGCTTTTGGAAAAGGGATGAAACCGGGATCCTGCAATATGAAAGCCTTGTGCCCGCTTTTAAAAATGAACTTAAGGACGGGGAACAGTTTTGGAATATCAAAAATGTAGGCGATATTCTTATCTTTCAAAGTCTGGAAGGCTTGTATCTGTATAACACGAAATCAGGGGAAATATCTACCATAAAATCCTCTCCTTCCCAAATAAGAAATCTCTTTAGGGCCCAAAATACTATATATTTCCAGGTTTTTGGAGAAGGTTTGTATACAATGCATAACAATCTTCCCAATCTTATCCTTCCGTATGATCTCATAAATGACCAGGAAATTATGCATCTTTCTCAAAAGGGAAAAGATTTGAATATTGTTACCCGCTCCGGAGAATTTTTTAAATGGGATGGTGAAGATATTCAACAAAATTATGGCAATTTAAAAGATAAAATAAGGAACCGGAGTGTCTATTCTGCTTTAACCCTGGAAGATAATTCCATGATAGTAGGAACTGTTGAGGATGGTGTTTATTATGTAGATGAGGGTGGGGAGCCCATTTTTCACTTTAATCAGCAAAACGGAATTATAAATAACACGGTGTTGTCTTTATTCAAAGATTCAGCTGGAAATGTTTGGGCCGGGTTGGATAACGGTTTAAGTATTATAAATCTTGAATCCCCGATAAAACTTTTTCAAGATAATTATGGTAATCTTGGATCTGTATATGCTTCTCACCAATCCTCAGATTATTTGTATCTGGGCACCAATCAGGGATTATTTTTTAAAAGAACAGGAGAGGCAAAGTTTAATTTTATTGAGGGAACCAACGGGCAAGTGTGGAGTTTACAGGAGCTCGAGGGTATAATTTTTTGTGGGCATAACAGCGGTACTTTTATAGTAGAGGGAGAAATCGCTCGTAAAATATACGATCAATCCGGAACCTGGGTTGTAAAAGAATATGAGAGTAAACCGGGATATTTCATTCAGGGTCATTACAATGGTCTAAGTCTTTTAAGGTCCCAGGATGGAGAAATTTCCACAGTAGGTACAGTAAAAGATTTTCCACATTCATCAAAATTCTTCTTTTCAGAACCTAACGGAGATATTTGGGTAGGTAATGAACACAAAGGGGTGTACAGGCTAAGACTTGATGACCAGGGCACTTCTATTAGTTCTTTAAAGAATTATACATTTGATGAGGTCTCAGGGATCACATCCAGCTTATTTAAGTTCAACGATACTATTTACTATTCAACCACAGCAAAGTTGTTTCAGTATAATGAGAAAAGCGATAAATTCAGGGAAGACGGGATATTAAGTAAATTATTCAAAAAGGCTGAACTTATTTCGGGAAAAATTGTAAGTACGGGGGGACTTCAAATATGGGGATTTAGTCAGAATTCCATATTTCATATTGAGCCCGCCCAATTGGGAGAAGGCTACACTTTAAGCAAGGTTCATTTACCCAATGATCTAAAAAGTATCACCAGGGGATACGAAAATATAACCCTTATAAATGAAGATTCCTATCTCCTGGGAGTTTCAAACGGCTATTTAAAATTTAAAAATTCTCCCCAAAATACCGCAAATTCCACGATTCGTATTGATAAGATCTTCACAACAGTGTTGGATGAAACCCCACGAAGGATTAGTTTAAAAGGTACCGACCCATTGCATTACAAGGACAATAATATTTCTTTTAACTTCAGTTTACCTGAGTATAGAAAATTTCTTGCACCGGTATATAGTTACCGCTTAGTGGGTCTTAGTTTCAATTGGAGTGATTGGTCTCCAATCCCTACTGCAGCCTTTAAAAATTTAACCTTTGGCACTTATGAATTTCAGGTTAAGGGAAAAATTGGAGAGGTTGAGACAGCTCCAGCCACTTATAAGTTCCAGGTAGCACGTCCATGGTTTATTAGTCTTCCGGCCCTTGTAATATACGTTATACTGTTTATTATAATTCTGGTGATGGTGCACAAGGCCTATAAAAGGAAACATCTTAGAATGATTAAGGAAAATGAGAAGGAATTAAAGATGAAAAACCTTGAAGCCGAAAAAACAATTATAGAGTTGCAAAATGAACAGCTCGAAAAGGACATGGTAAACAAGAACAAGGAACTTGCTATCTCTACAATGAACCTTATCAAAAAGAATGAGTTTTTAACAAGTATTAAGGATAAATTAAAGGGGTCTAAAGAATCCCAGGAAGTGCGATCAGTGATAAGAACCATAGACAAGGATATATCTGAAGAAGATAATTGGAATTTTTTTAAAGAAGCCTTCAATAATGCCGATAAAGATTTCTTCAAAAAAATTAAGAAGCTGCATCCCGAGTTAACTTCCAATGATTTGAAATTATGTGCCTATCTCCGGCTTAACCTTTCCTCTAAAGAAATAGCTCCTTTACTTAATATTTCGGTAAAAAGTGTCGAAATTAAACGATATCGTTTGCGGAAAAAAATGGATCTTCCCCGTGAAGTGAATTTATCTGACCATATCCTGGGAATTTAAAACTTTACAATCAACCCTTTTAACTCTACATTACCTCTACAAAAAATCAAATCTTATAAAAATCTTAAATAATTTCAGTTTCTGAATATAAGGCCTTTAGCTATAAATCCTTGTTATATAAGGTCTTTAAACCGCTTTAGTTATATATATACATTTAAAACTGCCACTGTATATATTTTGTAAAGGTGGGTTTTTGATTTCGTTAACATTCTATTAATATATTGCTCTAGCAATTTAAATAAATAGTCTAATGAAGAAATTCTCATGTATACTAATTGTCCTTTTTGGCGGCATTTTGTCAATGCATTCTCAAACGTTTTCGTTACAGGGAAATGTAACCGATGAAAATAATGTACCATTATTTGGAGTAAATGTTTTAGTAAAAAATGAAAGTCGTGGTACTACCACAGATTTTGATGGAAATTTTAATCTGAATGTTTCTACCGGGGAGGTCCTGCTATTTTCCTATGTAGGTTTCCTTTCAAAAGAAATAACCGTCACTTCCAATCAAATGTTAAATGTTGTTTTACAAAGTGATGCTGAATCTTTGGAAGAGGTGGTCGTAGTTGGTTATGGATCACAAAGGAAAAGTAATGTAGTAGGTTCTGTAAGTAGTGTTGAAGTAGATGATGCCACTTCAATACCAACCACCAACGTTTCCGAAATGTTAAGAGGAAGAGCAGCAGGTGTGCAGGTCAACCTGGGAAGCGCAAGACCAGGAGGGGGATCGAATATTGTTATAAGAGGAAATGTATCTGTTGCACCAAATGGAAATTCACCATTGATCATTGTTGATGGATTACCATTTGACAATTTAAATGACGTTGCACCAGATGATATTGCAAGCATCGAAATCCTTAAAGATGCTGCTTCAACAGCCATTTATGGATCAAGAGCTTCAAACGGGGTAATATTGGTTACCACTAAAAAAGGTGTAGCCGGTAAATCCACCATAAATTATAATGCGTATACGACAATACAAACGGTAACAAGAAATTTCAACCTTTATGATGGATCACAATATATCGATCTAAAAAGGGAGGCAAACAGGAATAGATTTACTGGTGATTACCTTAGAGATGCAAGCATATTCAGTCCTTTTGAATTAGAAGCAATTGAGAACAACCAATTTGTTGACTGGGAAGATCTTGTTTTAAGAGATGCGGTAATTCAGTCTCATTCGTTGAGCTTTTCAACTGGGACGGAGAAGACAAAAATCTTTTCAAGTATAAATTATTTCACTCAGGAAGGTATAATTCCGAACTCGGGATATGATAGGGGTACTTTTAAATTAAACCTTGAACATCAATTAAGCGATAAATTTACTTTTCGAGGTATAATTAATTATCAAAATGCCACTCAGGATCAGGAAACCGGGGGGTTGAATTTTACAACCATTACTCCTTTAGCGAGACCGTTTGATGAAAATGGCGATCTAGTGAAATTTTATCTAGGAAATTCCATTACGGCTGTAAATCCTTTGTGGGATCAAAGAGAGTCTACAGATGAAAGCAAAATAAACTTAACAGATGTAAACCTTAACCTTACCTATAATATTGCTCCTTCTTTAAGTTACACTCTTAATACATTCCTAAGAAACAGGAACACCAATAGAGGTATTTACCGCTCATCATTGCACTCTGCGGGTGATGAAGGAATAGGCGGTATTGGAGTTCTGGCAAATACTTTATTCAAACAGGTTTTAGTTGAAAATATAGTGAATTACACCCCTCAACTAAATGAGGATCATAGTTTAGATATTACGGCTGTTCAGGCTTTTGATGAACAAACAAACGAATATACCCAACTTGACAAATCAGGATTTACCAATGATGCTTTGGGATATAATGGTAATGCCACAACTTTGTTAAACAATGAGAGGAATCTATCCCAAAGAAGACTTCTATCCTTTTTGGGTAGGGTGCGTTACGCTTACTTAGATAGGTATTTACTGGAAGCTACTGCGCGGGCAGATGGAGCTTCTGTATTTGCAGCCAATAATAAATGGGGGTATTTCCCGGCTGTATCCGTTGCATGGAAAATGCACCAGGAACCCTTTTTACAAAACGTACAAGGCATCAACGAATTGAAACTTCGTGTAAGTTATGGAGCAACAGGAAACCAGGGGATTAATTCGTTGGAATCTTTAGGTGTAGCAGATGATAGGCCATATGTTTTTGGAGGTCAAACTGTTGGTGGAGCTACGCCTTCATCTCGTTTACCAAACCCTAATTTGAAATGGGAAACAACTACTACTTTCAATGCAGGGGTAGATTTTAGATTATTTAATAATTTTTTCAACGGTACCGTAGAATATTATAAAGCAAACACAACAGATCTTTTATTAGATAGATCCATTGCGGGAACAACCGGTTTTAATGTCATCCGTTTTAATGTTGGTGAATTGCAAAACGAAGGTTTGGAAGCGTCTTTGAATACCAACTTTATAAGAACTGAAGACCTAAGATGGACTATGGGCCTTATTTTTTCCACAAACAAAAATGAAGTTATCTCACTTACCGGCGAGACTGATGATAATGGAAATCCAATAGATATAACAGATAGTTCTGGAAGAAGACTTTCTATAGGACAATCTATTAATAACATCTGGCTGCCAAAGTATGATGGTATTTATCAAGAAGGTGATGATATTGCAGGGTCAGGTAATCCCCTGGCGCAACCGGGAGATGTTCGGGTAGTTGATCAGGATGGAAACGGACAAATAGATAACCGTGATAACGTATTTATTACTACAGATCCAGACTGGTATGGCTCCATAACAAATACCATTAATTATAAGAATTTTGAACTCTTTGCAGATGTGTATTTCGTTCAGGGAGCAACCAGACTAAATAATGTTCTGGCCAATGGTGAACTTTGGAAAGGAGCGATTAATGGAATTAGAACCAAATATTATACTCCGGAATTTCCTTCAACTCAGTATCCAAGGCCAAAACCGGATACGCACCTACATCTCTATCCTTTTTCTGTACGCGATGCATCCTACATTCGCTTAAGAACTTTGACACTTGGATATAATATTCCAAAAAGTGCCCTTTCCCAAATTGGTATTGAAAATGTAAAAATTTATGCCACTGGAAATAACATATTAACCTTTACTGATTTCAGATCCTATAGTCCTGAACAGGATCCAATAATTGATGGGGCAACTGCATTTCCTGAAACCAGAAATATTACTATTGGAACCAATATTGTATTTTAAGTAATTGGCTATAAACAAATCACTATCGCATCTCAAATTGCGATCTATAATCTAAATTATGTATAAAATTGGATCAGTTAAAACTAAATAAATAGCAAAGATGAAAATTATAAATGCTTATTTGTTACAGAAAAGATTTTTTGTAATACTTATTACACTAACGCTGTCTACCTCCTGCGAATCGGATTTTCTTGAGGATAAATTATTATCAGATACTTCTGTAGATTTTCTTTACTCCTCACCTCAAGGTCTTGAATCAGCCGTGGTTGGACTTTATGCCTTGAACAGGACCATATACGAAGATAACAGACTTAATGGTACTATTCCGTTGATCTTACAGGGTAAGAGTGATCTTTCTGCGGGAATAACAGGGGAAGTTTCTCTTTACAGCAGGCTCTTATGGGGTTCTAGTCTTGGTGATTATGGAACCTCCGAAGGTCTCAATGCCTATTGGGTATATTATTACAGAATAATAGACCGGTCTAATGCCATTATTCGTGGAGCTGAGAACTTAACAGATATTGATGAGGATAGAAGAAATCAGATTTTAGCAGAAGCAAAGACTATGCGCGCTAATTCTTATTTTATCTTATACAGACTGTTCAATAATATATATGTTACTACAGAACCTACCACACCAGATAATGCATTTGATACGCCTGAGGACAAATCTTCTGAAGAAGAGATCTTTTCATTATTAAGATCTGACCTGGATTTTGCTATTGAACACCTTAGTTACAATCCGGAGCAATTCGGTAGATGGGGTCAAGGTGCTGCAAGGCATTTACGTGCCATGGTTGCGCTTTGGGAAGAAGATTATGCCGAAGCAGCTGCACAGGCTGATACTCTTATAACAAGTGGTAATCATAGTTTAACCACTGTTCCTGAAGTTTTCGCAGGAGACCTAAATCATTCTGAAACTTTATTTGCGGTTAATTTTGAGTTTCAAACCATTGGTGGAGGTAGTCCACATATCTTGAACTGGAACATGGTTTCTTCTTATGCAGATGCCCCTGGTTTAGTACAATCTATTGAAAACGGAGGAGCAGGAGCAGGTTTTATTTCATTGAATAAATATGCGATTGACCTTTTGAATGAAGATCCAAACGATAGTAGGAGAGCCAGTAATAGTTCTTATTACATCTTTGAATATAAATATAATGATGAATCTGGACTTCCCGCAGGCAAGCAACTAGGAGATCCACTTGACTTATACAATATCAATGCACCAAATCAAAATGATTTTATGAATTATTACCGCAGGCAAAATCCTGGAGTAATAAAGTTTTTTGATGCAACCGTAGAGCCTACCGACAGAAATCATTTTAAGAACATTATGGTTTACCGACTTGCTGAGACTTATCTAATTGGCGCTGAAGCCCACATGAGGCTGGGAAATACAGTAAAAGCTTTAGAATATCTTAATGCCGTAAGAACAAGGGCAAATACAGCTCCAGTTTCGCAGATAGACCTACAGGCCATTCTCGATGAAGGTGCAAGAGAGTTAGCTTTTGAAGGACAACGTTGGTATACACTTAAGCGTACCGGGAAACTATACGAATTCCTGTTGGATCACATGAATAATGACAATCTAAATGAATCTTATCCTGAAGGGAATCCTAAAAACATCTTGAGAGAGTATATGAAAAACTGGCCTATACCTCAACAACAAATGGATCTTTTGGGGCCAAATTATCCGCAGAATGAGGGCTATAATTAAGAGTTTATAAAATTAGGTAA
>CAXAZV010000039.1:0-17098 GCA_963973375.1 uncultured Antarcticibacterium sp. | reverse complement strand
GCTTTTTTGCTTCATCGCTGGCAAACGGTAATCTTAGTTTGATAAAAGTATCTGCCAGTCCCTGAACACCTAGTCCTACAGGACGGTGGCGCATATTGGAATTTTCGGCCTCAATTACCGGGTAATAATTGCGGTCTATCACCCTGTTGAGGTTTCGCGTTACTCTTTTTGTGATGCGGAACAATTCCTTGTGGTCAAACTCATTTCCTTTAATGAACATGGGTAGAGCGATAGAGGCAAGGTTGCATACGGCAACTTCATCTTCACTTGTAAATTCCATGATCTCTGTACAAAGGTTTGAGGAACGGATAGTTCCCAGGTTTTGTTGATTGGATTTCCTGTTGGCGGCATCTTTATACAGCATATAAGGCGTTCCGGTCTCGATCTGGGATTCCAGGATCTTTTCCCAAAGTTCGCGGGCTTTTATGGTCTTGCGGCCTTTTCCTTCGGCTTCATATTTATGGTATAGTTCATCAAAGGCTTCGCCGTGAATATCAAATAATCCGGGGCATTCGTTGGGGCACATCAGGGTCCAGGTAGCATCCTTTTCTACACGCTGCATAAAAAGATCTGGGATCCACATAGCGTAAAAAAGATCACGGGCGCGCATCTCTTCTTTCCCGTGGTTCTTTTTTAGATCCAGGAAATCAAAGATATCTGCATGCCAGGGTTCTACATACATGGCAAAGGAACCTTTTCTTTTTCCGCCGCCTTGATCTACATAGCGGGCAGTATCATTAAATACGCGCAACATTGGAACTATCCCGTTGGAAGTCCCGTTGGTTCCTCCAATATAAGAACCGGTGGCGCGCACGTTATGAATAGAAAGGCCAATACCACCGGCAGATTGGGATATCTTAGCCGTTTGTTTCAGGGTGTCGTAGATCCCGTCTATGCTGTCATCCTTCATGGCAAGAAGGAAACAGGAGGACATTTGGGGTTTTGGGGTACCCGAATTGAACAATGTTGGGGTAGCGTGTGTAAAATATTTTTTGGACATAAGCTCATAGGTTTCTATGGCTGCATCTATGTCGTTTATATGGATCCCTATGGAAACACGCATGAGCATATGTTGGGGGCGCTCGGCGATCTTTCCGTTAATTTTTAAGAGATATGAACGTTCCAGGGTTTTAAAGCCGAAGTAGTCATACCCAAAATCACGGTTATAGATAATAGTGGAATCCAGCAATTCTTTATTTTCCTGAATTACCTTATAAACCTCCTCTGAAAGCAAGGGTGCTTCTTTCCCTGTACGTGGGTTGACATACACATAAAGATCTGACATTACCTCAGAGAACGATTTTTTTGTGTTCTTATGAAGGTTGGAAACCGAAATGCGCGCTGCAAGCCTTGCATAATCGGGGTGGGCGGTAGTCATAGTAGCTGAAACTTCGGCCGCGAGGTTGTCCAGTTCACTGGTAGTAACCCCGTCATAGAGTCCTTCAATAACTCGCATGGCTACTTTAAGTGGATCTACGATCTCATTAAGACCGTAGCATAATTTACGTATTCTGGCAGTGATCTTGTCAAACATTACGGGCTCTTTATGCCCATCTCTTTTCAGTACATACATAATATAATTGGTTTGAAATGCATACAAAGAGTGGGGTCTCTGTATACTGCTTTTTTATTAGGAACCGCAAAGCCGGGGGGGCAGTTGTGGCCGGGGGAAACTAAAAAAACCGGAAGGGGTCGTGCTGGGGGACTCAGCCCATCCCGGTAGATGACGCTTTTTTAAAAATCGGCGTCGAAGCTTATTTTGTTGGTGTCTTTATCTTTGTTCATCACCCCTGCTTTCTGGTATTCCCCAACTCTTTTTTCAAAGAAATTGGTCTTACCCTGCAGGTTTATCATATCCATAAAATCAAAAGGATTGCTACTGCCATATTCCTTTTCACATTCAAGCTCGGTAAGCAGCCTGTCTGCCACAAACTCCAGGTACTGGGTCATTAATTTGGCGTTCATACCAATAAGGCTGGCCGGCAATGACTCGGTTATGAATTCACGTTCTATGTTAAGGGCGTCCACGATGATCTCGCGTATACGCTCTTTGGACACTTTGTTTATAAGGTGATTGTTATGCAAGTGCACTGCAAAGTCACAATGCACACCTTCATCTCTGGATATTAATTCATTGGAGAAGGTAAGCCCGGGCATAAGTCCGCGTTTTTTAAGCCAGAAGATCGAGCAAAATGCACCAGAGAAGAAGATACCTTCTACAGCGGCAAATGCGATCAATCTTTCAGCAAAAGAATCAGATTCTATCCATTTTAACGCCCACTCTGCTTTCTTTTGAATTGCAGGGAAGGTTTCAATGGCGTGAAAAAGCTGGTCTTTTTCTTTCTCATCTTTTACATAGGTATCAATAAGCAAAGAGTAAGTTTCAGAATGGATGTTCTCCATCATAATCTGGAAACCATAAAAGAACTTAGCTTCCGAATATTGAACCTCGTTTACAAAATTCTCAGCAAGATTTTCATTCACGATCCCGTCTGATGCCGCAAAAAATGCCAGAATATGCTTTATAAAATAACGCTCATCTGCATTTAGTTTGTTGGTCCAGTCATTAAGATCCTGGTGAAGGTCTATTTCCTCGGCAGTCCAGAAACTCGCTTCCATTTTTTTGTACCAATCCCAGATATCGTGGTGTTTAATAGGAAAGATTACGAATCTGTCTTTGTTTTCCTGTAAAATGGGTTCTGTTTGAGCCATTGGCAAAAGATTTTTCTTGTTGTAAAAATGCTAAGAAATATAGCATTAACAAATATTGAAAAATCAATTAGATTTTCACGGGATATTGATCAAACGTTTTCAACAAAGTTTTTAACATGAGCTTATTTGGGAATCCCTATAAATACGTTAAAAAATAGTGCTAAGTTGTTCAAAAACAGATGATTGAGTAGTGTTAATAATTCTATAACGCCCCGCAGCAGGATTTGTATTTTCCCTTTAAAACAGGCGTCTCACAGATTATTTTAAAAATGTTGATAATTGCATAAAATGATATTGATCCCGGTTTTTTTTAAAGGATCCCGGCTATTAAAAATAAAGCGTTTGTAACAAAGGAAAGAATGGTCTCTCGTGGTGAAATTCTAATCTAAAATTACGAACCATTGGGCATCCCGGGGCACAGGGTCTATAATGGTTAGGTGGACTTTTAAGGGGTGTGCTTCTCCATTGGACGTGGTGAATATTTCCGAAAATTCTGTTTTTAAAAGATTCCATCCTTGTTCAAATTTAAGGTCGGTAAAAGTGGTGATTTCAATTTCTTCATCTTCATTCCCTGTGAAGGAGCTTATGCTAAATCTGCCATTTACGATGGCCGTATCATTCGTAAATATCCAACTCAAATAATAATCTTTTGGTTTTAAATCCCCTTCACCCCAGGTAGCGAGATAATCTGCAACCCCTTGGGAACTCACCGGCAATAGTACTCCACTTAAGCTTTTATTCTTTGTTCCCTGAAAATATAGATCGGGAAGCGTAATGATCAAGGTTTGAGGATTGGTGAGTTCCATAATATTACCGGTACCGGTAAAATAATTCTCCAGGGTATTGTATTTCATTTTCCATCCCTCCGGGAAATCCTGGGCCCCATTTTCTTTCTGCACTAAGCGGCTGATAGGGTCTTTTTCCAGGTTGAAGCTAAAACTTCCATCAATATTTATTGTTCCCAGCGGGTACATTTCAATACTGAAAATATCATAATAGCCTATGACAGCTTCCCCGTGATCCCAGTTTGAAATAAAACCATTAATAGATGTTTGCGCCTGGCCAAAAGGCCCGACCAAACCTTGAAATAAAAGTAGCAGCAAGACATACCGCAGATTTTTCATAATCCTGGGAACGGGACCTCCCGTTCAATTAATTAATAATTCCACAGCCGCGAGATCAATTCCCGACAAGACTGTTGTAATCCTCCTTTTTAATGGTAAAGGGTTTTTTTTCAAGCGCAATACAAGTCATAGTGGCATTGCGCTTCGCATTTTTCTTTCCTTCTATGATCATTTGCATCAGGATCCCGTTCCTGTCTTCTATCCATTTACGATCAAAGCCTTTGGGAAGATTGGTTTTATCAGATTTATAAATTTCGCCAAAACTTATATCTGGTTCCTGGGTAAAGTAAAAGGTAATTACCATAGCTTTATTTTCTCCCTGGTACCCGGAGCAGTCATAGCCCCTTATTGTTTTGTTCCCTATCTTTTTAAAGCTAAATTCATCTCCCTGTTTTTTATCTGAAGCCAACTCTGCCGGGCTGGTTTCAGGAATTCTGGTTGCAATTATTTTATTAATTCCGTTAGATTCCATGTACATTACATTGATCTTTTTTGCAGGATCCATTACCATGAACATTTCATTTTCGGGAAGGTAAAAACCAAAATAAGGTGCGTCTTTTTTGAGAAAATAATTTAAGACTATATCTCCCTTCCGGGATTCCCTTTTAATTACATATTTCCAGTCAAAGTCATAAATTGAAGGAATTTCTGCGGGGTCCACCTGTTCAAATCCTGTGGTAAATCCGCTGTTTGCCATCTGGAAATTGAGCGTATTGTCAATAGATTTTGCAGCTTCGGCCGAGGCTTTATCGGCGACCTTACTATAAGAGGTATTATCTACCCTTTTTTCCGCTTTTTTCTTAAGATTTTTCAGGTACTGGGCTTGGGACGGAGGGGGGAAAATCATCAATAAAACCCCCAATAATAATGCTTTTTTCATGGTGTTTGTTTTTAGGGTGATACAACTGGATGATGAAGGCATATTATAACCACGCATTTTTAAAAAAACAGGGGTTTATGTGGGGTGTAGGGTTCAATTGCCATTGGGTGGTAATTGCATAACTACCGGTTTCTAATAATCCCGGCAAACTGCTTTACAGGAACTATTTTCGCAAAACAAAATGCCGCACCTAAGGGGTAAAATTTCAGGTGTAGGTGTTAGATTAAGAAATTTACATGCAGCTTTGCTAATTTCCTATACCTGATTTCCCCAGGTTTGGGAGTTATTTAAGGGGTTTTTAGCCTTAAAGTGCCTTTTTGGTTTTCAATTACGGTGGCTTTAGTACGGCCCAGGCTAAACCTGGATCCCGGTGGATAGGGTCCCGGATCAAAAACTTTTCCCGGCATTAGGTTCTGCATAGTGTGTATCGTGAGAATTGCCTTTTTCCCCGGTCTTAAACGGGAATTTTTGGAAGAAAACGGCCCGTCAATACTTCCCGAATAGAATTCACACCGGTAGCATTCGCCTTTTAGTTTATAGAGTTGTGCCTCAATATCGGGTTCTCTTAAAAACACCTCGTTTACCCCGTTATTTTTTGGATCTACAGAAAATATGATTTTGGTAATCGTGTGTACAGCCGGTTTCTGGTTATTTATAGCCGAGTTCTGCTGTGCAAATATGGCCGAATTCTGGAAAAGACAGCAGGCAGGCAACAGCAATAACAGGAGTAAAGTAATTTTTCTCATAAGTCTGGAATTAATAGAACTAAGGGGAAGAAGCCGGCTGTTATATCATGGGTATAAAGTGGCTAACGCGTCATAATTCAGGGCTGTAAGGGAGCTCTGGTGTGGGGAAAATTACAGGGGGGTGCTGGGAGGTCTTTCTCAAATTTAAGAAAAAAACTTATAGGGTGTATTTGTTATGTATTGAAATTCAGAGGGGTATGTTAAAAATAAACTGCAATGGATTTCCCGCAGCTTTATTGCACCGACCATAAAGGAATAAAAAATCAGGTACTTTCTAACATCCGCAAATTTTTAGAAAATCAAAAAAAATATTATTTTAATGTAATCATCCTGCTTCACGGGATGCCGGAATATTGCGCCCTTTCAAGGCTGCCAATTTTAGGCCTGAAGGGCCGCCACATAAGATTAGCGATGGGTGGAGCCCATCGGATAAAGGAACGCCATAACGGTTTAAGCCCCGTAGGGGTGCAATATAAATTAGCGATGGGTGGATCTCCCCGGTTGTAGGGATGCAAAAACCATCAAGGCCTTGAGGGGCGCAATAAAAATTTTATGGGACAGTCACTAGTAAAAAATTATATTCATATTGTATTCAGTACAAAAAAACGTCTCCCTTTGATTAATCCTCCGGTTGAAGGAGAACTTCACAGCTATCTTGGTGGAATTTGCAACAAACTTGAATGTCCGGCAGTAATAGTTGGAGGCTATAAGGACCATGTACACATACTGTGCTTGTTATCCAAAAAATTAGCTTTGATGAAGTTAATGGAAGAACTAAAATCCCATTCCTCCAAATGGATTAAAACCAAGGGTGAGGAATATAAAAACTTTTATTGGCAGGATGGATATGGCGCTTTTTCGGTTAAGCCTTCTGAGGTTAATGCTGTTATTTCATATATCGCCAACCAACATGTACATCACCGTAAAAAAACATTTAAGGAAGAGTACAGGGATTTTTTAGAAAAATATAATGTAGAATATGACGAGAGGTATGTTTGGGATTAGATTGCATGAATTAGGATAAAAGATTTTACGCCCCTTCAGGGCTTTGATGTTGTTTTGTAATCTAATCATCCCGCTTCACGGGATGCAATTATATTTCGCCCTTTCAGGGCTGGGTTTTTCATATTTTAGGCCGAAGGGTTGACATACAAATTAG
The DNA here is from genome assembly GCA_963973375.1 of uncultured Antarcticibacterium sp. Taxonomy (GTDB): domain Bacteria; phylum Bacteroidota; class Bacteroidia; order Flavobacteriales; family Flavobacteriaceae; genus Gillisia. The sequence goes on along the minus strand of CAXAZV010000039.1, from coordinate 10,477 downwards.
CGATAGGTGGAGCCCATCGATTGAGGAAACGCAAAAACGATTTAAGCCCTGCAGGGGTGTATTAAATTAGTAGTGAGTACAGGATAAAAAAATATTACGTCCTTTCTGGGCGGCCAATTTTAGGCCTGAAGGGTTGACATACAAATTAGCGATAGGTGGAGCCCATCGATTGAGGAAACGCAAAAACGATTTAAGCCCTGCAGGGGTGTAATAAAAATTAGTAGCGAGTACAGGATACAAAAATATTACGCCCCTTCAGGGCTTAGATGTTATATTATAATCCAATCATCCCGCTTCACGGGATGCAATTATATTTCGCCCTTTCAGGGCTGGTTTTTCTTTTTCAGGCCTGAAGGGCTCAAATACAAATTAGCGATAGGTGGAGCCCATCGATTGAGGAAAAGCAAAGACGATTTAGCCCTATAGGGTTGCAATATAAATTAGTGGTGAGTACAGGATAAAAAAATATTTCGCCCTTTCTGGGCTGCCAATTTTAGGCCTGAAGGGCCGCCATATAAGATTAGCGATGGGTGGAGCCCATCGATTGAAGAAACACAAAAACGGTTTAAGCCCTGCAGGGGCGCAATATTAATTAGTGGTGGGTGGAGCGCATCGATTGAAGTGATGCAATCAGAATATTTGGATTTAATAGATTTTCAGAATTCGCTGAATATCGCAGAAATTACAACCTACAACCTACAACTTACTTTTTAGCCTCCATGGCAAGCGCTGTTTTTTCCAGCTCCTCATACCAGTCCTCACCAAATTTTCTTACAAGGGCCTGTTTAACGAACTTGTAGACTGGCACCTGTAATTCCTTGCCCAGGGAACAGGCGTCATCGCAAATATGCCAGTGATGGTAGTTTACTGCGGCAAATTCTGAATAATCCTGAACCCGTACAGGGTATAAATGGCAGGAAACGGGTTTCTTCCAGGTGATCTCTCCCTGGTTGTAAGCCTCCTCAATGCCGCACAGCGCGGTGCCGCGTTTGTCAAAAGTGACATAGGCACAGTCTGCGCCATTTATTAACGGGGTTTCAGGCTCTCCATCTTCTCCAATAACCCAGGTCCCCTGGGCCTCGATGGCAGCAATGCCCTCGGGTCGCAGGAAGGGTTTTACCAGTGGGTAGATATCTTCAAGAATTTTCTTTTCATCCTCCTCAACGGGTGCCCCGGCTTCGCCGTCTATACAACAAGCGCCTTTACACGCCGAAAGGTTACACACGAAATCCTTTTGAATGATTTCCTCAGAAACTATGGTTTTGCCTATTTGAAACATGCGGCAAAGATATTTATTTCAATGCATACCCCGATGGTTTTTCCCGCAAAATTTCCCGGGCTGCTTTCTGTAAAAATTAGACTGTAAATCATTTCATTTCTGCTTTTTAAGCGTAATTTTGTGCCTGTTTTAAAGCACCGCATTATGATTCTTGATTTTCGGGAAATTGCCACTGCAAGTATGATTCTTTTTGCAGTAATTGACATTATTGGGAGTATTCCCATTATTATTGACCTTCGCAAAAAGGCGGGGCATATTCAAAGCGAAAAGGCCTCGATAGTTGCGGGAATCTTAATGATAGTTTTCCTTTTTGTTGGGAAAGAAATACTTAACCTTATAGGTATTGATGTGAATTCCTTTGCGGTAGCAGGTTCTTTTATACTTTTTTTCCTGGCGCTTGAAATGATCCTGGGCATAACTCTTTACAAAGATGATGCGCCCGAGACCGCCGCTGTAGTGCCTTTGGCATTTCCGCTTATCGCGGGGGCGGGAACTATGACCACCCTGCTTTCCCTAAGAGCAGAGTATGAGGCTATCAACATTGTAATCGCTATTTTGCTGAATATTGTTGTGGTTTATATAGTGCTTAAATCTTCCGGGAAAATGGAACGTTTCCTTGGGAAACAGGGGATTAATGTGATACGTAAAATATTTGGAGTAATTTTGCTGGCCATAGCAGTGAAATTATTCACCTCTAATATACAGAGCCTGTTCAATTAAGGCTTTTAATTTTCAGAATAATACTACCATGAAGATCTTTGTTTACATTTTAATGCTGCTGGCAGTCTTAGTACTTGGGTATAACATTACCTTGCTCAATTTTGACAATTTACTTGAAAAGAACAGTGGCATTGCACTTATAGGAATTTTATGTTCCGCCTGTGTGATCGTACTGCTGGCAATTTTGCTCACTTCTAAGGCAATTGCGAAAAAAGCCGACCAATAAAAATGGATTTTGATGTGCTTATCATTGGCGGGGGAGCCGCGGGTTTGTCCTGTGCCCTGTTGCTGGGATCGGCGAAAGAAAAATCTTACGCGCAAAACAAACTTGTAGGAATTCTGCTTCATCAAAAAACATCGCATCTGCAATCGGCAATTATCAATAATGCCCTTGGGATACCGGCCGGGACTTCGGGAGCAGTAATTCTTAAACAAGGTGCAGTTCAGCTAAAAGATCTTTATCCGCAGATTGACCAAATTACCGGCGAAAAGGTAAAAATGTTAACTTCAGCAAATGGAGGTTTTCTTGTTACCACGAACAAAAATAGCTACACTGCCCAAAAAGTAGTGGTGGCTGTTGGCTATTCTGAATTACTTACTATCAAGGGACTCGAACCTTATATAATTCCGCATAAAAAATCGCCTTCTTATAAGAACAGGATACAATTGCGCAATGAAGACCATCTTGTAAAACAAGATCTTTACGTTGCCGGGAGCCTTGCGGGACACCGCAGCCAGTATGCGATTGCCTGCGGCAGCGGGGCCTGTGTGGCTACAGATATTTTAACTAGCTGGAATAACGGGGAGCACAGCGTGGTGCACGATAAACTAAAATAGTGTGAAGTAGGTGATCACCGTTACAGGGATGCAGGCGAACATTAAAATGATAAAAATGCGGTGTAATTTTCTAAAGAATAATGCCCGCTTCAGTTGTTTTTTGAACTTGGAATCAATGGAAGATTCAATTTGCTCTTCTATTGCCCTTACTGAAACATTTGATGAATCAACCAGGATCTCTTTTTGTAAAAACAACATCGCGCTGTTGTCCATTAGCCGGAAACTTACAGCAATGATGTAGAAACAAAGAGGAGATAACAGCAAAAAAATTGCTGTATAATCATTATAAGCATCCATAGACTAACGAATATACTAGATTGTTTTAGATAATTCTATCACTTTTTCTATAATTCGGTCATCTTCATTAATTAAACGTTGAAATTCATCTTCCCCAAATAGCTGCTGTGCCATTACTGCCTTTAGATATCTCTTTACCAAAGGTTTATAAACGTTCAATTTAACAGGGAAGTTGTTTCTGCGGGCATAACTTTGAAAATTTGAGAGAAGCGCATCTGTTATGATCTCTTTCTTTTTAAAATCATTCCAGGATATTGAATTGTAATAATTACGGTCTTGTTCCAGCGTTTCAAAAATAAACTGACTCATATGCCCGCTTTTTAAAATATAAGTAAGGTGTTCTTTTTCAAAGTTGGTATCCTTCGGCACAAAAATATCGGGAATTATTCCGCCACCGCCATACACTACTTTACCACCCGGGGTCACGTAACGCAGGCTGTCATCTACATGTATGCTATCTGCAGTATTAAGCTCTCCATTCTTGTAGCGACGGGTATAATCATTAAAATAGGCCTCATTTCCTTCACTGTAAGGTTTTTGAATAGAACGGCCTGTAGGAGTGTAATACCTGGCAATGGTAAGCCTCACCGCGCTGCCGTCTCCCAGTTCCATCTCCCTTTGTACCAAGCCTTTCCCATAAGAACGACGGCCTATAATGGTGCCGCGGTCATTGTCCTGGAAAGCTCCCGCTACGATCTCACTTGCTGAAGCTGAATTTTCATTGATGAGCACAAATACCTGCCTGTCCTCAAAATTTCCTTTGCGACGGGAATAGGTTTCTTCCATCGCCCCTTTTTTATTTTTGGTGTATAGAATGAGCTTTCCGTCTTTCAGGAATTCGTCTACTATATTAATGGCTTCGCTAAGATATCCCCCGGGATTGTCACGCAGGTCTATCGCTATTTGAGTAGCCCCTTCCAACTGAAGTCTCTCCAGGCTTTCCTTAAATTCCCTGTAAGTGCTTTCAGCAAAACGGTTCACCTTGATATAACCCAGGTTATCTGTTAACATATAAGCGGCGTCCACACTTTTAATAGGAACCCGCGCTCTTTTTATGTTGAATCGCAACAGCTCTTCTACACCTTTTCTAAAAACAGTAAGGGTCACATTGGTATTCTCTTCGCCTTTAAGCTTGGATATAAGAGAGTCGTTACTTATATTCTTATTGAATAGCTGCGCATCATTTGCAAAAAGGATCCTGTCGCCGCCTTTGATGCCAATTTTCTCGCTGGGCCCTCCTTTGATGGGTTGTATCACTACTACGGTATCATTCACGCTTTGAAAACTCACCCCAATTCCCACAAAGTCCCCTTTCATATTTTCGGTGACGCTGGCATATTCAACACTGGGGATGTACACCGAGTGCGGATCAAGATTTTCAAGGATACGGTTTACGGTGATATCAACAATACTGTCTGTATTCACAAAGTCTACATACTCATAATCTATGTAATCTATGAGCCTGTTGAGTTTTTCCTTTTTTGGGTTGGAAGAGAAAAGTCCCTGGCTGGAGGAAAAGTTGATCTTGGAGCCAAGCAGGACACCTGCGGCACACACCAACCCCAGCAACAAGGGTAAATATATTTTATTGTTCTCTTTCAATTTCTTCTTCAAGTTCTTTAACGTGGTGTAATTCTATTCCGGCTTTGGCCAGGAATTCCAATCCCGAGTTATCTTTATATTCAGTGTAATATACAATTCGGGTAATCCCGGCCTGGTGTATTAATTTACTGCATTCCCTGCAGGGCGACATGGTAATGTAAAGCGTTGCTCCCTGGCAGGACTGGGTAGAGGCAGCCACTTTTAAAATAGCGTTGGCCTCTGCGTGAAGCACATACCACTTGGTATATCCTTCCTCGTCCTCACAAAAATTTTCAAAACCGGTGGGGGTCCCGTTGTATCCGTCGGATATTATCATTCTGCCTTTCACAATAAGTGCGCCAACCTGCCTGCGGCGGCAGTGGGAGAGTTTGCCCCATTCCCTGGCGATTCGTAAATAGGCTTTATCGTATTTTAGTTGCTTCTTTTCCTGCATAATCTTAAGGTTCCGGCAATAGTAGAGGAGCGCTTATGATCTTTAAACAAGGCAGCCTACTAAAATATTGCAAGGAGAGGGTTAAAACAATTTAGTTGCGTTAATTTTTCATAAAAATGCCTGCAAATTTTCCCGTAAGATAGGGAGAATTATTCCTATAACTATTGCTGAAAGTATCAGGATCCAGTCCCGCCGGTTTACGCGAAAGAAATTCTGAAAAATGTACCCCAGGATCAACACCACCAGCACCACAATTACCTGTGCAGCTTCAATTCCAAGAGCAAATTCCAGCAGTGGCAGAAACTTACTTTCTGTTCCCGAAGCGATCATCTTGAAATAGGTTGAAAATCCCAGCCCGTGAATGATCCCAAAAAAGGCGGTGGCGAAATAAAGTAAGCCTACATTTTTCTGCGATTCCTTCTTTTTGGCGGTAAATATATTGTAGAGCGCAGTGATAAAAATAGTGACGGCAATAAGCAATTCAACATACCTGCTGCTTACGCTTACCACACCATAAACCGAAAGGAATAGCGCTACCGTATGCCCCAGGGTGAAGATGCTTACCAGCCACAGCACCCGTTTCCAGGAGTTAAAGGAATAGGCTACTACCAGCACTATAAGAAAAAGTATATGGTCATAGGCATTCCAGTCCAACACGTGTTCCAGGCCTAATTGAAAATATAACCAGAATTGTGACATAGTTAAATTATGTTAAAAGCCGAAAGTACGATTTATTGCGAAATTGGCAAAGGTAGTAGTGAATGGTGAATAGGGATTTGGGAATAGGATTTTAGACGGTAGTCGTTAGTCTATAAATGGTAAGTTGAGTGGACACCCGCCCGACCGGAACGGGCGGGGAGGAAAGTGGATAGTCAGTTCGTGCATCTGCGCAATTCTGCGGAATCTGCGGGAAACACTCGTTACCACAAATCACAATTTTTTTATCCCCAAAATCCTGCATTTCATCTAAAATTATCGTCTAATAACAATTACTACGCTCATTTTTAGTAACTTATAGTACACTAAACCAATTGAGCAATGAAAACATTAAAATTAATTCCATTGATGGCACTTGTATTTTTGATGAGTGCGTGCGGGGAGAAGAGGGAGCCCGAGCCACCCGAAGCGGTAGCAGAAAGTCCGCAGGAATTTCAGAATCCAGATGATGCCATGACCAGCTGGCACAATGCGTGGAACAGTCGCGATCCCAACCAAATTCAAGGGCTTACCGCCCAAGATGCCGTGCTGGTATTGAATGGCCAGGAAGTCCCGGCTGATAGTCTTTCGGGGTTTTATAAGGACGCAGGGTCTAATATGAAAGATCTGGAAATGCGATCTCTTAAAAGAGGATCAACAGATCATCTTGCCTATGACACCGGGGTATATACGCATAGCTATACTACAGATACTACCAAATACCAGGGGTCTTATACCTTTATTTGGGAACGTACAGATGATGACAGGGAGTGGAAGGTAAAAGCCATGAATATTTCAGATACGCGCGATTAGCAGGAATAACCAATCACCAAAAAATAATTTGAAAGACCTTTCCTGTAATGGGGGAGGTTTTTCTAATTATTGCTGTGAAGTAGGAATGGCTCTAAAGAAGAAACACCTCCTTATTGTGCCAGCTTAAGGCTTCAAGGGAGGGAAACCATTTTTCTTTCTCGGGTAAAATAATTTGCTTTCCTTCAAATTGAGAAAGAGTAAAATTGGATTCATTTTCTTGAATAGTGGGTGAAACTCGAACAATAAAATTTGAGTTGATTGTTATTAAACCCCGGTCAAAAGCCCTATGAAGAGTAGGAGAAAGGGCAATTCCGTTTGTAACAGTATCATCTCTTGAAACACTAAAGGGATAAATGTGACAAGCATCTATCATTTGCACATTATGAGAAGATTGTATTCTCATACCCGTGATGCAGCAGGTATAATCATAAATCTTGGGAATTGTTTTTTTGAAAAGCCCTCCTCTCACAAAAATTTCTTCTTCAAAATCGTCTTCTTGTAATGTTTCCTTTAGCCTTTGGATCTGTTGCTGGTATTCCTCCTTAGGTTCGTTTAAAATTTCATTCTCTATCTTTTCTTCCTCGTAGTTTCTTTCTGGCCGCAGATATACATTTTTTGAATTGGGGAAATAACTTTCTAAAAGTAAATGTTCAAACCAAAGTTGATTGGGTATTTCCTGAAGGGCAAAAAACAAATCGCGATCTATCTCTGCAAATGCTATGGATTCTTTAAGATTTTTAAAACTTTTGATGCTCTTCGAACTGGTAGTTTCAATTTCTTTTCCAGGTTTTGCAACTAAATACCAAAAAGGTTCCGATTTTAAATGAAAAAAAGGAAGGGCAAAATTTGGGATGTGATTAGTTTCAACTAACAGATTCCAATTTTGCTTGAAAGCAAGAATCAGGTCGGCAGTAATAAAAATCCGGTTACTGGAAATAACACCTTTAGCGATAAGCTGAATAATGGAAAGTAGTAAAATTGGCTTATGGGGTGCCATGCCCATTCCGGTCACAGAGGCACGCCGTAGTTTTTTAAACTGGTTGGAATATTTAAAAATTATTTCTTCAGACATAATAATTAACCAACAGCTAATTTTTGACTTTCCTTTAATATGAACGCAGGCATGGGCTCCAACAGCTTCCATTCCACACTCATAGGCTTAGCTCCCTTGGAGTTCAAATATTCTGTCTCTCCTAAAAAAGTGTAAGACATTGTAAAACCATATTCATCAACATTCTGCTCCCTTACGAAAAGTAAAATTTTCTTTCCAATGTTTATATGATTAATATAAGATTCACCTTTTGGAGATTGGGGGGAAATACTGTTTTGAGATTGCCAATGAAAAAGAGTTTTATTTACTGCATAATCTTCATACATCGTAGTTGGAGAATATTCTTTTTCTGTCTTTTTAAGGGTAACAAATAAGGCCTCAGAATTCAAAGTTCTATTATAAGCCGATCCTTCACGATTGGAAGATTTTTTATTAAAGGTGCTCAATCCCATTGCTGCTAATATTTCCTCTCTGTTATAACGACTGTGGAGCCTTAGGGGGAAAGGAAAACCTAAGTCAATATACTTCTCGACAAATTCAATATTTTCAATTTGATGTTCAATAAATTCCTGCATTTCTTGGAGCATAATTTTGTTCTCCTTTAATGAAATAATACTTTCCATAACATCTGAAAATCCAAAATTTATTCCAGCTTCCTGCCATACATCGTAATGGAACATTAAAAGCATTATCTCTTCTTCTTTATTTAATAAATGGATTTCAGAATTTTCAGAAATAATTTTTTGGATGAATTTCAAATAGCTAAGGGAATTACATTGAATAAGCTTCTTCTGCATGCAACCCGTTAGTTGCTTTTCATTGGGTTCTTGGAAATCAGTAATAGCACCGGCATCTGCGCACAATCTTTTCCAACTTCCTTTCTTATAAATCTGTCGAATATCTAAATGGTGGAATTTTAAGAAATTATTGAGGGTAAGTGGATCTTTTGAATCATCTTTAAACCTTCGAATTTTATTTAATAGTTTCGGCCTTTTAAATTCAGTTGCTTCTCTAATATTTCTTAAAATAACCTCTTTAGCTTTTTTTTCAAGTACAATAGAACAGCCTAAAGGAAGATGTGGAAAATCATCTTCTATTTCTTTTATAATAGAAGTATGAGTTTTTCCTACTAATGCCCGAAACTTAGGTTCAAAATCATATTCAGGACGTGCGTTTCCGACAAAATCTAAAACGGTTAGATAATCTTTATTCTCTGCAAGTCTAAGACCCCGACCCAATTGTTGTAAAAAAACCGTTAAGCTGTCAGTGGGTCTTAGAAATAGCACAGTATCTATATTAGGAATATCCACACCTTCATTAAAAATGTCAACAACAAATAAATAATTGATTTCTTTTTTTAATAGCTGATTTCTTAGGACTCCACGATTAGAACTATTGCTGCTAACCAAATAATCGGCCTTTATACCTGCCATTGTAAATTTCTCTGCCATATATTTTGCATGTTCCTGACTCACACAAAATCCTAAGGCCTGTACATTGTGGATATCTGTTAAGTATTCTTCACAGTTATGAATAATATCGGAGACACGTCTATCATCTTCAGTATATAGTTTTGTAAGTTCATTTACTTCATATCTTCCATTTCTCCAATTCACGTTAGATAAATCTATTGTATCTGAAAGAGCAAAATATTGAAAAGGACTTAAGAGCTTGCGGTTTAAAGCTTCTGGTAATCGAATTTCTGCAGCAATTTTGTTATGAAAATCCTCTGCAATGTCTCCTCCGTCCATTCTTTCAGGTGTAGCTGTTAATCCTAAAAGTATTTGAGGATAAAACTTCTTGAGGATAGGACGATAGCTATCTGCAATAATGTGATGCACTTCATCAATTATAATATAATCAAAGAAATCAGGTGCCAACTCTAAATTTTTTAATCGATTATTTAAAGTCTGGACGGATGCAAAAATCTGATTATATCTTTCAGGTTCATTTCCATCTACCCACAATTCTCCAAAATTTGCATTTCTTAAAACGTGTTGAAAAGTTATTTGGGCCTGTTGTAAAATTTCTTTCCTATGTGCAACAAATAAGAAATTTGAATTCGGATTTTTTAAATAAAATCTTTTAAAATCAAAAGCGGATATAACTGTTTTACCAGTACCTGTAGCAGCGACCAAAAGGTTTTTATTTCTATTATGGACCTCTCTTTCAGATTGGAGTTTAGATAATATCTCCTCTTGATATGGATAAGGTTTTAAATCAAAAAAGGTAGTTATTAGATTTGTGCCGTATGAGCTTTGCCTTTTAAGAGCACTACTTAATTTTTCTCTGTCTATCCCTTTTGTATAATTTTCAAATTCTGGATCTTCCCAATAAGTTTCAAATGTTTTTTGAAATTTATCTATAATGTGTCCAATCTCTTGTGTTGTTACTTTAAGATTCCATTCTAAACCATTAGTTAAGGCAGATCGAGATAGATTCGAAGAACCAATATACCCTGTGTGAAAACCAGAATTTCTTGAAAATAAATAGGCCTTTGCATGTAAACGTTCATGTTCAGAATTGTAAGAAACTTTTATTTCTGTATTAGGTAAAGAAGAAAGATATTCTATAGCTTTTACATCAGTTGCACCCATATAGGAGGTGGTTATAATTTTAAGCTTTTTGCCACTGTTTGTAAACTCCTCTAGTTCCTTTTTAAATATTCGGATTCCAGAATATTTTATAAATGAGACTAACCAAGAAATTTCATCTGAAGAGAGAATTTCTTTTCTCAATTCACTTTCCA
>CAXAZV010000038.1:0-17154 GCA_963973375.1 uncultured Antarcticibacterium sp. | reverse complement strand
TGTTTTACCTTTAGGGCATTTACCGCATAATCAAGTACGCTAAGCATATTCATATCTGAATGTATAACCATATTGGCTATATTTCTATGTACGAAAACTTCACCCGGCTGTGCTCCAATTATTTCGTTGGCAGGAACTCTACTATCTGCACATCCTATCCATAACAATGGAGGTTGTTGTCCTTTTGAAAGTTTATTAAAAAATTCAGGATCGAGCTCAAGTTTAGAATCAACCCACTTCTTATTGTTTTCTATCAATTGTTTATAAAAATCACTCATAATTTTTAGTTTTAATTTTAATAATTATTTATTGTGCAAATACATTAACTCCAAAAAACTCCCTAAAGCTTTCGGGATTTTCTAATTCACCTCTTTCAGATACCAGAAGTATATTTATATTTCTGTTTTGAGCAGTAACAGTGAAGTCATCTAAAATTTCCAGAACGTCAAGATCCAAGGCCCGGGTTTTCCTTACATCTAATGTAAGATAAGTATTTTCAGGAAGGGAATATAATTCCCTTTGAATAGCAGCCTTATTTAAAAAGGTCACTTCTTCAGCCAGTTCCATTTTAATTCTGTGAACTCCATTCGATTTATCTTCCATATGGAGGAAGTGAGAGTTCTTGTAACTGTTTATTAATATAGTAAATATTCCAACTGCAAGACCTAAAAGGATTCCAATTAAAAGATCTGTCACTACAATTGCAACAACAGTAACAGTAAATGGGATAAATTGACTTTTACCTAAACTCCACATAGTTTTAAATTGCTTTGGATTTGCCAGTTTATATCCAATAATAAGTAGAACAGCTGCTAAAACCCCAAGTGGAATAAGATTAAGATATTCTGCAATTAAAATAACACTGAACAAGAGCATGAATCCGTGAATTATAGCAGAAAGCTTTGTCCTACCTCCATTCATAACATTTGCAGTACTCCTCACAATTACCTGCGTTATAGGCAACCCTCCAACTAAACCGGAGATTGTATTTCCTACACCTTGTGCCAACAATTCTCTGTTGGTAGGAGTAACCCTTTTTAATGGATCCAGTTTATCTGTAGCCTCGACACTTAAAAGAGTTTCCAGACTTGCTACAATAGCAATCGTAATTGCAACAACATAAATCTTTGGATTTCCAAGTTGTGAAAAATCCGGGAAGGAAAATTGATTAAAAAAATCGGAAGTGCTATCTGGAACCGGAACGCTTACCAGATTGCTCCCTGTTATTGCAAACTCTGAGGCCGAACCACCCATAAATAATTGATAGGCTATACCAAACAGGACAGCCACCAACGGGCCAGGCACCAGCTTAAAGAATTTACTTTTCTTCACAAGAACTTTATCCCATAACAACAAAATAGCTAAAGAGATTGCAGTCACTAATAATACTCCCGGCGCTATGGAGTCTGTTATATGAGTAAGACTTTCATACAGGTCATAACCGGTAGTTTCAAAAAAAGCAAACGGAGCTTTCCCTTCATACCCAAATGCCAGAGGGATTTGTTTTAAAAATATAATAATTCCAATGGCTGAAAGCATTCCTTTGATCACTGAAGATGGAAAGAAATAACCAATAACCCCGGCCTTTAAAATACCTAATAATATTTGCATTAAACCTGCTAATACTACGGCTACTAAAAACAGCTCATAGCTCCCAAGATCTGCAATAGCTGTAAGCACTACCACGGCCAAGCCTGCCGCAGGTCCACTTACTCCAATAGAGGAACCCGAAAGGGCTCCCACTACAATTCCCCCAATGATCCCGGCAATAATACCGGAAAATAACGGTGCACCACTTGCCAGGGCAATACCAAGGCATAATGGAAGGGCTACAAAAAATACAACTAAACTGGCAGGAAGATCTGCCTTGATGGTCTTAAACATATGTAATAGAATTTTTCTTAGGGCAATTCTTACCCTGATATTATATTATTTTGAAAATCAACCACATAGGTTCGAAGGAACCGGACAGAATACCATAGCAGCCTGTTGGAAATGACCAATTGCATTTACCTCACCTGTAATAAAAGGTGTAATGGGTTGTAAAAATGTAGATTGTATTAAGCCTGTTTTGGAGGCGGGGAAAGGACATCCAGAAATACCAATTTTGCTGCCTGATTGTAATAATGTATCAAGGCAGACTGTTCCTGCAAAAAGTGCAGGCCTAGGTTTCCGGGATGTGATTCGTGGAAAGTATATTGAAAAACCAATTGGGTCTTTGAGGAATTCTCTTCTTCATTGGCTGTGAAAGCCATAGATATATCAGCATTCTTATCTACATAGGTAATAAAAGTAGGAGTCGCGAGGAATCCTGCAAATAGTACCAAAAAGAAGAAGGCTGTTTTTTTCATTAACGCAAAAATAAGCTTTAGTAGAAAAGATGCAACCTTAAAATGATATTTTAATCTAAATTTAAGATAGAGAAAATCTATTAAAACATCCTCACGTCATCCTTGATCATCCAGCCCTGAATTCCATTTGCAAGTTCAAATTTGATCCAGTTTTGATAGGTTTCCAAAACTTCAATTTTTGTACCTTCATGCAGGAAAAAAGTTTCTTCACTTCGCAAAGTAGGCTCCTCTCTTACAGGACTTTCTGCAGCAAAAATTATAGCGTAGTTATTATCGCTGTATTTTCCCTTTTGCTGAAATGCAAATACCAGGAAAATTAAAGCCAAAAATGCACTGAATAAGGAGAGTGAAAAAAAGATGCGTTTGAATAAACTACGGTTACTGTAATAATATATGGCAAATGAGATGGCAAATATAAAAGAGAATATAACTGCGGCCCATCCCCATTGATTATAACCCAGCCCGGCGACCATGTTATTCCAGATACGGGAAAGGCCAGACATTTCGTTTTCTCCAATTTCATCTATAACCATATTCCTGGCAAGAGCGAGATTGTTATTAATATCGGCATCATTTGGCTCCAGCTGCAAGGCTTTTTCATAATAATAAATACTGGGTGCCACACGGTTTAATTTATAGTAGGCATTGGCCAGATTAAAATAAACAGCGGCCGATGTTTCCCCGCTATTTATAATGCTTTCATAACTACTCACTGCCGTTTCATAATCTCCCTTATTATAAGCTGTGTTACCGGACTCAAACAAATCTTCGTTCTGCGCCTGGGAGGAGATCGCGAAAAAAACAAAAAGGAAAAATAATTTCTTCATTTTTTAAATTTGTTTGTCTAAAGATGAAATTACACTGGCAGCTTTTTCATAATCCTGTTCCATTGTTAACTTGGAAGAAGGGGTATAACGGGCAAACTCACAACTGCTCAAAAGAGAAATAAAATCTTCTGTGGGTTCTTTTTCTGCTCCTTTTTCTATCAATAGGTCTCTTATCCTGTCCTTAGACATATCACTTGTTTGAATATGAAGTTTGGCCTTTAAATAATTGTGCAGGGCCCGTTCCAGCGCAATGTAGAATTTCTCATGGTCACCAAGATTCTTTTTGGCCTCTGAAAGATATTTTCTGGTAAGCCGGTTGGCTTTTTTAACTCTGTTACCCCGAACATCCTGAGCCATTGCTTCCCTTTTTTTCCTCAACAAAATTACTCCTAACAAAAGCCCAAAAGGTAACGCCATCAAGCTCCAGAAAGTAAGAGATCCAAGAAAAGACCCTGAATTTACAGGATGTAAATTTGTTTTTAATTTAATATACCTGAATTGGTCTCCCGGGACAGTCACCGGTTGTTTTGATACATATCCACTTCCTGCGACTCCACTGCCCCCTGCCGGGGCCTTGGCTACCTGAAGGTTAATATCCTGAGAGCTAATGGTCTTATAAGTCCTGCTTGAAATATCAAAATAAGAAAAGTCAATTGCCGGAATTGTAAATTCTCCCTGCCGTGTAGGCACTATGGTATAAGTATCTGTAATACTGCCCTGAGTTCCATTAAGATCTGTTCTTACATTTTCGGTTCTTTCGGGTTCATATTTTTCTAAGGAGGCGGGCACTTCCAGCTGGGGAAGTTCGAATAACTTTAAATTTCCGTTTCCGGTAATCTGCACCCTGGCAGTCATAGACTCAGTTGCTGCAAGTTTTGTATTCCCGGGGATAACCTTAAAATCAAATTTTCCCACCGCCCCGGTGAAATTGCCCGGTTTCCCGGCATCGGGTAAAGGTTTGGCATTTATGGTCCTTTTTCCGGCAGCCACGGTCTTATCTACAGTTGTATATAGCCTGCCTCCAAATATATCCCTACGGTCGCTAGGCACATCTACAGATACGGAAAGCGTGAGAGGCTCGATTTCAAGCTCTCCTGTTTTTTGAGGATAAAGAATGGTCTTTCGCAGCACAACAAACCTATATGGCTCTCCCTGATATTCTCCGGTTTCAATTTTTAACTGCCTAATATCTATATTCTGGCTCCAGAAATCGCGGTATACAGGATTGTCAATTTCCCTCCAGTTGCTCACACTAATGCGGGGACTCACGTAAAGTTTATAAACAACCGTGATGGCCTCGTTTAAAAACGGATTTGTATTGGAAATTTCGGCAACCAGATGTAAATTTTCTGATGCCACAAAATCTGTGTTATTCCCATCTGTAGGTTTATCTACAGCAGCAGTTACCTCAACCTGTATTGGAGAGGTTTTATAAATATTGCCTTCTACCGTGATCTCTGCCTGCCCAATGCTAAATTTACCCCTGCCTGTGGGTTCAAGGAAATAACTGTATGTTTTGGAATATGTGCGTTTCCCGTTAACCCAGCTGTTGCTCACCGCCTGGTTGGGGCCACCCACCACAGTAAAACCGCTAAAGGATGGTGCCTTAAAATTATCCCCATCCTGATTCATCTCAAAGTCAACTCTGAGACGCTCATTTACACCCAGCTTGGGTTTGCTTGCCCTGGCTTCAAATTTTACCTGGGCAATTCCCGCTGAGGATATTATTAGAAAAATTGACAGTATGAATAATCTAAGATTCATCTCTCTTTTGTCTTATTATTTTGAGGTTATTACAAATTTATTTACCAGTCCTTCTCAGTGCGGGTTTTTGCTCCTTTAGCCTTTTCTGCATTTATCTTGTCCTGCACCTTTTTTTCTTCGTTGTTCATTGCTTCCAGCAAACTCTTTATTTGCTCAGGAGATAATTGTCCCGGGCGGGGCTGCTGTGGCTGCTGGGGTTGCTCCTTTCCGGGCTTATCCTCACCTTCTTTAGGATCTGGTTTGCCATTCTCATCTTCATTCTCAGGTTTTTCCTTATCATCTTTTTGTTCCCCACCTTTGTCCTCTTTATCATCACCCTCTTGCTTATCCTGCTCCTGCTCTCCTTCGTCTCCCTTATCTTTATCCTGCTTTTCCTGGTCTTCCTTTTCTTTATCATCATCACCCCCGCCGCCGCTTTGCTCTTCTTCCTCAAGCATCTTTTTAGCCAGGGCATAATTATACCGGGTTTCTTCATCCTTAGGGTTATTGCGAAGTGCGTCTTTATAAGCATCTACCGCTTCCTTGTATTTTTTCTGTTGCATAAAGGAATTTCCCAGATTATGAAAGATACTGTGTTTCTCCTCTTTCGTTTCTGCAATTTTGGCCGCCTGCTTTAAGCGGGAAACAGATTGTGCGGGTTTTTCCTTTCCATAATACATATTGGCCATATTGTAGCGGGCCTTTACACTCTCAGGGCTTTTTGATATCGCCTTGCGGTAGGTTGCTTCAGCAGCTGAAAAATCATTTTCGGCCAGGTTATCTTCGGCGTTGCGTAGGAGTTTATTGGTTTGCTTCTCGATCTTCTTGTTTTCCTCCTGAAGGGATTGTGCCTGAAGTTCATTCAGTAAAAAGAAACTCACGCACACAAGGAAAAGCACCCTGATATTTCCCTGCGGAAATAACCAACTCCCTTTCATATTTCTAAGCTTTTTTTTCATTGAACAAATTTAATTTTCTCAACCACGCTGTTTTTCGCTCCAACAGGAATATATCTGCAAGTAATAGGAGCATGGCCAATCCGAGAAACCACTGGAACTGTGATTGATATTCAGCATACTGCCTGGCTTCAAATTCCGTTTGATCCAAATTCCGAAGAAAATCTGACACTTTTTCAGTTACCTCGGCGGTTACATTACCGCGTACATATTCTCCATTTGTAGCTGCGGCGATCTCTTTTAAAATGGCTTCATCCATCCTGGTGATAACAGTTTCACCGTTAAGGTCCTTTTTATAACTCTGAGTAATCCCCCCACGTTTAATTGGAATGGGACCTCCTCTTTCACTTCCAACTCCTATTGTAAATATACGTATGCCCTGGGCTGCCGCTTCTTTTGTAATAGCTTCAACTTCTCCCAAATGATCCTCACCATCACTTATAATAATGAGCACCTTACTTGTTGGCTCCTCTGGGTTATAATATGTTTTTGCCAGTTCAATGGCATCCTTAATAGCGGTTCCCTGCGAGGAAACCATATCTGTATTCATTGCCTGTAAAAACATTCTTGCCGCAGCATAGTCTGTTGTAATAGGCAATTGCGGGAAAGCACTACCTGCATAAGCAATAATACCTACGCGGTCACTTCCCAGATTGTTTATTATTTGAGTAACCAGTTGTTTGGACTTCTCCAAACGGTTGGGAGCAATATCTTCTGCCTCCATACTTTTAGAGACATCTATAGCAAAAACTATGTCTACCCCTTCCCGGGTTACCGTTTCCATTTTCGTGCCAATTTTTGGATTGACGAGGGCCAGGACAATGAGACTTAAAACTATTAATAGTAGTCCAAATTTTAAGGCCGGTTTAAACCAGGAACGGTCCGGGCTTAGTTGCTGAAGCATTTCCGGATGCGCAAACTCCCGCTGTTTCCTTTTCTTCCAGATATAAAGCATGGCATAGAACAGCACCAACACGGGAATGATGAGCAATAACCAAAAATACTTTTCTTCTTCTAGTATATACATTCTTTGCGCTTGTATGTTCCCTCAAGGGGCACTTGTCTTTTTTTAAATAAAACTCCTGAAAATCGTGAACCTCAACAAGAGTTCAAGGATCAATAACAGCCCTGCAATTAAAAGGAAAGGACGAAATCTTTCCTCATAATTGGTGAATTTAAATTCTTCAATTTCGGTTTTTTCAAGACTGTCTATTTCCTCATAGATCTCCTCCAGTTTTTCATTATCTGTAGCCCGATAGTATTTTCCACCGGTTGTAACTGCAATTTCCTGGAGCAATTTTTCATCAATCTCTACCTGGGCCATACCGTATTGAAACTGCCCGTTTGAAAGGATGCCAATTGGAGACAAGGCCATACCGTTGCTCCCAATTCCTATAGTGTATGTTTTAATGCCATACTCCACAGCAAGTTCACTGGCTATCTTGGGATCTATAAACCCCGCATTATTTACCCCGTCTGTAAGCAGGATTATAACCTTACTTTTTGCGGTGCTTTCCTTTAACCTGTTAACTGAGGTTGCCAAACCCATTCCAATGGCTGTTCCAGATTCCAGAACTGTATTATACCTGAGGTCCTCCAAGGCTGCAAGAACAATAGCTTTATCACTGGTAACCGGTGTTAGGGTGAAACTTTCCCCGGCATAAACCACAAGACCTATCCTGTCTGTTGGTCTTCCTATAATAAATTCAGCAGCCACCTGCTTTAAGGCATCCAGCCTGTTGGGTTTTAGATCCCTGGCCAGCATACTGGCAGATACATCTATGGAAAGCACAATATCTATCCCCTGGGTAGAGGACGTTCTGGTTGAAACATCAGATGAGCGCGGCTTTGCCATGGCTACTATCACAAATGCAAGTGCAATAAGCCGAAGGGCAAAAAGACCGTGTCTAAGAACAGGAAGGATGCTGCGTTGCGATTTCAATCCCTGAATACTAGATAAACGCAATTCTGCCTGTTGGCGGTTTCGCTTCCAAAAATACCAGGCTGCCAGCAATGGCAGTAAAACCAAAAGCCAGAAATAACCGGGATTCTCAAATGTAAAACTATCTAACATTAATTATTTGTATTTTCAAATTCCACCGAATTTATGATGCGGCCTGCTATTTCTTCGGCATATTCATCTTCGGCTTCAAAGATCACGGTAATTTGCTGGAAACCTCCTTTTTCGGCAAAATTCAGTATCAGGTATTCCTTATTTTCTATTTTTTTGGTTTTAGGGTTTTCCAGCTCCAGCGTCCCGAATACCTTAATTCCCTTTGCGCCTTCCAGTGTTGTAAATTCTTCATCTTTTACAATCATATTTTTCGCCCCCTTTTGCTCAAGGTTGGCATATATTCCTTCTACGGCAGCATCAAGATCAAACTTTACACCTTCCTGAAAACGCACAGTGGTTAATAAAACATACAGGTTTCCTGCGAGATCGCCATCCATGAATGTTTCACTTCCCACCAACATTGCCCTGGCCTCCTGCGGCAGGTCTATTTCGCCTCTTTTTAAAACCCGGGGGGTAGTAATATTAACTGCGGGGTCTCCATAATCACTGCTTATCCATTCTCCCTGCAATAATTCTTTGGAAGGATTGCCAAGCACTATATTTCTAAGGGCAGAGAATCCCTGGGTCGTAACAATAGCGGTTACCCCAATGGTAATTATCAATAATGCGGCTCCTACTGCCAATGCGATCTTTCTTTGGTTCCTGCGTTTTAACCGGGCCCTTCTGTATTCTTCATCCTTAAGCAATTCCTCCTCTGTAGGCTCGGGGATAGCAGCTTTTGTATCATTAATTACAAGTTCAATTTTAGACCTGTCGCCTTTTGCCGTAATTATATCGGGACGGGAATTTGCAAATTTTGCAAGGTCTGCCCGTTGTAAAATGATCTTAAGCTCATCAATGGTTTGACGGCTAAGGTTTAATTCCCCCCTCTCCATTTTTAATTCCAGATCATGGATAAGCTCTGATGTTGTGCTTTCCATTGCCCTTAAATGCACCTCATCTTCAATATACCTGCGCACGGCTTCGGTCAATTTTGAATAGTATTCCTTGGTTTGCCTGTTCTCCAGCAAATGGGACTGGTCCAGCTGTTTTAGCTCAAACAATGCACGTTCATAAGGAGGTAACTGCTTTCGGGCTTCCCGTATTTTTTTTCTTCTGTTTAAAAGGAAATATAAAACTGCTCCTAATAAAAGAATTCCCAGTAACCACCAAACCCAAGCCGGAATTGTAAATCCTGACGGAATTTCCATAGCAGGTTTAATGGCAT
Organism: uncultured Antarcticibacterium sp.; assembly: GCA_963973375.1. Taxonomy (GTDB): domain Bacteria; phylum Bacteroidota; class Bacteroidia; order Flavobacteriales; family Flavobacteriaceae; genus Gillisia. The sequence continues at coordinate 7,996 of CAXAZV010000038.1, read as the reverse complement.
ACATTTTTTGTTTTGTGGTATCTACCACAACATCTACCACTTCAATGCGAAGGGAATCTGTATAAAAAGCTGTTTCATTTATAAGAACCTGTTGGCGTGGAATGACGTAGTTGCCTGAATCGAATTGAGTAAGGGAATATTCCTTTATTAACCTGAACCTGTTTTCAACCCGGTTGGTATCTGCTGTTAAAGATTCTACCACCTCCATTGGATTAAAACTCTCCCCTTCCGGGAAAACCACCAGGTTGGTGGCATTTGTCTCCACTGTGATCCTATAGATAAGTTGATCTCCAATAAGGATTGATGCTGTATCAATAGAGGCACTCACCCTGGATTCCTGGGCAAAAGAAGGAATCACATTCAGTAGAAAAAAAAGGAAAACCAGGAAAGTTGGAAATATCAGGCCTTTGCGCATTATTGTGCCTGAAGGAAACATACTTAAATTCAAAAATGAACTATTGTTTCTTAAAAAGTTTGCCATTATAAATTCTTATCCCCTTGTTTTAAAATATCCTAATAATTTTTTGACATAACTTTCATCCACCCTTGAACTAATCATTCCTGCACCACTTTTGGAAAAACTCTCACGAAAATAATCTTCCCGTTCCCTAAAATGGGTAGCATAAGCATTTCTTATAGCTTTTGAACCGGTATTTACCATAATGAGCTCTCCGGTTTCGGCGTCCAACATTTGTACCAAACCTAAATTGGGAATGCTTTGTTCGCGCTCATCAAAAACCCGAATTCCGGTTACATCGTGTTTCCCGCTTACTATTTTTAAGGTTTGCCGGTATCCATCTGTCATAAAATCTGAAAGCACAAAAATGATCGCTTTTTTCTTTATTACATTGGTAACATATTTTAGTGCGGCAGAGATATCTGTTTGTTTAGCTTTCGGTTTAAATTCTATAAGCTCACGAATGATCCTTAACACATGAGAACGCCCCTTTTTTGGGGGAATAAAAAGCTCCATTTGATCTGTAAACAAAAGCAAGCCTATTTTATCATTGTTTTGTGTTGCCGAGAATGCCAGGGTAGCGGCAATTTCTGTAATGATATCTTTTTTGAACTGTTTTTGTGACCCGAACAGCTCAGATCCTGAAACATCTACCAGGAGCATCATAGTAAGTTCCCGTTCTTCTTCAAATACTTTTACAAAAGGCTCATTGTACCTTGCGGTTACATTCCAATCTATACTCCTTACATCATCCCCAAACTGGTAATTCCTTACTTCGCTAAAGGTCATCCCCTTTCCTTTAAAAGTGGAATGATATTCTCCTCCAAACACATGATTGCTCAGGCGCCTGGTCTTGATCTCGATTTTTCGAACCTTTTTAAGTAATTCTTTTGTATCCATTATTTTCTCCCCTTACATAAGAAGAGTTGTATTTCATTAAACTGCAATAAGGTAAGTAATGATTTAAGGTACCTCAACCTCATTGATGATCTTGCCAATAATATCTTCAGAAGTCACATTTTCGGCCTCAGCTTCATATGTAAGCCCAATCCTGTGCCTTAGCACATCATAAACCACGGCGCGCACATCTTCAGGAATTACATATCCCCTTCTCTTGATAAATGCATAGCATTTTGCTGCAATGGCAAGATTGATACTACCCCTTGGAGATGCACCAAAATTTATGAGAGGGGTTAATTCATCGAGTTTATATTTTTCAGGAGTCCGGGTGGCGAAGACAATATCAAGTATATATTTCTCAATCTTTTCATCCATATAAACTTCCCTTACCGCAGCCTGGGCTCTGGCTATTTGTTCCAGACTTACCACCTGGTTCACTTTCTCAAATTCACCGCGCAGGTTGGCCCGCACTATCATTTGCTCCTCAGCCATTTGAGGATATTTTATCACGGTTTTAAGCATAAATCTGTCAACCTGTGCTTCGGGTAATGGATAGGTTCCTTCCTGCTCTACCGGGTTTTGAGTGGCCATAACCAGAAACGGCCTGTCCAGTTTGAATGTTTCATCTCCTATAGTAACCTGCTTTTCCTGCATTGCTTCAAGCAAGGCAGATTGCACCTTGGCAGGAGCCCTGTTTATCTCATCGGCAAGCACGAAATTGGCAAATATTGGCCCTTTTTTTATGCTGAAATCATTCAGTTTCATATTATAGATCATTGTTCCCACAACATCTGCAGGTAAAAGATCTGGTGTAAATTGTATCCTACTGAAACTTCCATGCACGGCCTGGGCAAGAGTGTTAATAGCAAGGGTTTTTGCAAGACCGGGAACCCCTTCAAGCAAAATATGGCCCTGGCCTAAAAGTCCAATCAATAAACGCTCTACCATTACCTTCTGCCCCACGATCACTTTGTTGATCTCATTGGTAAGCAGGTCTACAAACGCACTTTCTCTCTCAATTTTTTCATTAAGGCTGGATATGTCGACTGACGCGTTATTCTCTATCATAGAATTAAATTTTAAAATATGTGAAGATATTCACAAATTACCAACGATGCAAATGCAAATATATTTGACCACGCCCTGCTAAAAAGATTGAAAATAAAAAAGGCCGCCGGAATACGGCAGCCTTTTAGAAATTATAATAATTTATTTAATCTACGAAAATTACATCAAGATCTACCGTAGCACCTGAAGCTACAATTACGTTATTCACCGTTTTAACCGATAATCCCAAACCAGCTTTAGGGGTAACAGTTATCTGGTATGTTCCAGCCGGAACTCCGTTAAGTGAGAAGTTACCATTGGCATCTGTATAAGCCGAAATGGTGTTTACAGAATTCGCAGCTTTCACATGGCTAACTTCTAAAGATGGTTGTACTTCCCCGGTAATTGTTCCGGTTCCTTCCATAGCAGCAAGTCTAATTACAGGCTTAAGGATAAAACCTCCTGATGAACCTGCAGTAACAATAGACTGGTCAACATCAAAATCCAACAAAAATTCATACATCTCACCGGCTTCAAGAGTTTGGTTCACCTTAAGTTTTAAACCAGACTGTTGAGCACTTGGAGTACTTAATGGCTGAGTTTCCCCATCAATCACTACCGTATTATTGTTTCCAAGAACTAATCTTATTTGCCCTAGTGGCCCAGCGGGAACTTCAGCATCGGCAAGTAATTGGGTAACTCCTCCCGTTAGGGATAAAAGGTCATAAACCCCGGTACGAATACCTCCTAAACTTGTCCATCCAGCATCATCTGATGCTGTTGCATCTGCCTTGATCATTACATCAACCACATCTACAAATACAGCATCATAATTTCCGGGAGCATCTGTCATGTGAACAACCACTCTGGCATTTTTATCATTTTGACTGTCATCATCACTACAGCTTGCAAAAGTAGTTAGGGCTATAGCGGCCATCAGGAAACCTGTAAATTTTCTGAAACTTAGTTTTCTTGAGATCATTTTCATCTTTTAATTTGATTTGAGTTTGGCCTGTAGAACGGCCTAACAGCTGGGAAATTTTATAGCTTCTTATTAATTAACTTATTTTAACAAGTCTTAACTTGACTTTAGCTAATTATGACTCTTTCAAACTACAATTTTGAACATTAAATTTATCTTTATAGAATTAAAATATAGTACACCATGAATAAAACTGCTTTAATTACAGGCTCCTCAAGCGGAATTGGCCGGGCAACCGCGCAAGCTTTTGCGAAAGCCCATATAAATTTGATCATCTGCGGAAGGCGGGAAGAAGAACTACAAACATTAAAAGAAGAGTTGAGCAAACTTGTGAAAGTAACCACTCTTACTTTTGATGTACGTGATAAAACCGAAGTTTTTAAACAAATAGGCAGTTTGCCCGAAGAATTCAGGCAAATCGATATCCTTATTAATAATGCAGGGAATGCGCACGGTCTAAATCCAATTCAGGAAGGGGATATTGATGACTGGGATGCGATGATGGACATAAATGTAAAAGGCCTTCTATATGTAAGCAAAGCAATTATTCCTCAAATGGTGGAAAGAAAAGCTGGTCACATTATAAATATAGGTTCCACAGCAGGCAAAGAAGTTTACCCCGGTGGGAACGTATATTGTGCCAGTAAATTTGCCGTTGATGCTATTAACCAGGGAATGAGGATAGATTTGAATCAAGCAGGAATACGGGTGGGGGCCATTAACCCCGGCTTAACGCATACGGGTTTTAGCCAGGTGCGTTTTAAGGGAGACAAAGAACGGGCAGATAATGTGTACCGCGGCTTCCAGCCTTTATTGCCGGAAGACATTGCAGATATTATTGCCTTTGTGGTTTCAAGGCCATATCACGTCAATATAGCCGATCTTACCGTAATGCCCACAGCCCAGGCCAGCAGTACTATTGTGAACAAAAGCTGAGATTTACTAAAAAAAGCAAAAAACCTTTATTAACAAATTCCCTTGACCCTTGATCAATAAACGTCTGCTTATAAAAAACCTTCTCGCCCATAATGATGAGAACAGCTTTTATGATAAAAAGCGCCGGCTAAATATTGACCAGAAAGAAGGAAAAGCAAAGTTTTTAAAACATGTTTGCGCTCTAGCAAATTCCAATCCGCAAAACAATTCCTACATAGTTATTGGGGTTGAAGATGAAGATAACAGCATAGGCGGGGTAGATTTTTTTGATGACAGCAAGATCCAGAACCTTATCAATGCCTATTTAAGTAACCCACCTTTGGTGTCTTACGAAAACATCCCATTTCCTCATTTGCCAGATCATCTGGTGGTGGGGCTGGTAACAATACGGCCTAATAACGGTAAGTTATGCTCCCTCAGGAAAAATATCTGGAAATATTACGGAGGCTCAGTATTTTTTAGAGATGGCAGCATAAGCATGCCCAAAGTTTATGATATCGAAATAAAAGACACCAACTCTCAAATAGTTGCGGCTATAGAAAAACATGCGCATAATAATATTGAGCTCACCCTGGATGGGGTTTTTGATTTTATGAAGAAAAGGAAGGACTATCATCCTAATTATAAGGTCTTTAAAGAATACTTTGTGGTTTGCTGGGCCGGTAAAATGAAAAAGGCAAAAAATGAAACTTTTTACTCCCGGGTAGATATAGAATTGATCAACGAGCAGGTGAAACTTTTTTATTCAGACCTGGATGAAGTAAGTATAAGCATAGATAATAATAGTTTTAAAATTGTAGAGTATGTGAACCTGGGGCTTCAGGATAAGTTTCATTATTATCCTCTGGAAGAGGTTATAATAAAATTCAGGGAAAATGCGGGTTATGAAATAGAAAGTCAGTTGCTGTTTGAGCCACCCCAGTTTGACAAAAAGATACTTCATCATATTTATAATGCAAATAATGCATTACTATCAAAACTTCAGAATGGTTTAAGTTTGAATAAAAATGAAGAGCGGGACCTAATTAATCTTCCTGCCACTTACCTAATTTGCTATTTAAATCAATTCGGGGAAGCATTGGAAAAACTGGAAAGCTGCAAAGAATTACTGCGACTCCATAATGGGAAAGCATACATCGCATATAAAGAGAGTATGCGCATTTTAAGAAAGGTGAAATACAGTTAAGCATGGACAGAAGTATTGTTATTGGTGACATACATGGAGGTTTAAAAGCCTTGATACAATTACTGGAACGCATCGAGATCACCCCGCAAGACAGGTTTATATTTCTTGGAGATTATGTGGACGGGTGGAGTGACTCTGCCAATGTGATATCCTATTTAATAGAATTGGGAAAACAAAATTCGTGTACATTTTTAAGAGGGAATCATGATGATCTTACGCACAGGTGGTTAAAAACCGGAGAATTAAACGAGCAATGGCTTCAACACGGCGGGCAGTCCAGTATGGATGCCTACCGAAATCTCACTGGTCCCGAAATTGAATCCCATATTAATTTCTTTGACCAAATGCTTAATTATTATATCGATAAGGAAAAACGATTGTTTGTTCATGCGGGTTTCACAAACCTCCGTGGCCCGGAACTGGAATATCATGATACCGGTTATTATTGGGATAGAACCCTTTGGGAAACCGCACTTTCCCTTGACAGTTCCCTTCCAAGGGAACATGATTATTACCCCCCGCGTTTAAAGTTATTCAAAGAGATCTTTATAGGTCATACCCCCACAACGCGTATCAAAAAAGACAAACCCGTAAACGCAGCCAATGTTTGGAATGTTGATACCGGTGCAGCATTTAAAGGAAAATTATCGGCAATTGAGGTTCATACCAAAAAGATTTGGCAAAGTGACCCGGTTTTTGAACTATACACAGAAGAGACCGGCAGAAATTAAGAGTTTTTTAATCTCATGCCACCAATATCTTTTTATATTTGGGACTTATTGTTAGTATTGCATCATTTTTGATTATAATTTAAAGTAAAAGAATTTTGCCGGCGCTTTACAAAAATTTATTTGTATAGTTTGCAACCACCCTAAAAAGAAAAGCTATGGCCTTGAGTAATATGCGATTGGAAGTAATGAAGACTGTTGAGAAATCCATTGACAGTTATGTAGAAAAATATCTGATCCCGGTTGAGGAGATCTGGCAGCCTACAGATCTTTTGCCAAATCTTCAGAAAGAAAATTATATGGATGAAATTATCCAGATCCGGGAAGAGGCTCAGGAATTAGGATATGACTTCTGGGTTGTTCTGGTTGCCGATATGATTACTGAAGAAGCTTTGCCTACCTATGAATCCTGGTTAATGGATATGGAAGGTGTAGAACAGCATGGCGCCTCTAAAGGGGAACAGAATGGCTGGGGCAAATGGATACGCCACTGGACCGGCGAAGAGAACAGGCATGGTGACACCCTAAATAAATACCTTTATTTATCAGGGAGGGTAAATATGCGCGAAATTGAAAAAACCACACAATATCTTATTAGTGATGGTTTTGATATTGGAACTGGTAGAGATCCTTACAAGAATTTTATCTACACCAGTTTCCAGGAACTCGCTACCAATATTTCCCACAAACGTGTAGGCCAACTTGCCAAGAAAAAAGGTAACAAAATGCTGGCTAAAATGTGTAGTATCATTGCCGGAGATGAGATGAGACACCACCTTGCCTACCGTGAGTTTGTAAAAACTATTTTCGAATACGACGCCAGTGAAATGATGCTTGCTTTCCAGGATATGATGAAGAAGAAGATTGTGATGCCAGCGCAGTTCATACGTGAGTCCGGCCAGGGTATTGCTGAAGCTTTTGAGAATTTTTCAAATGCAGCACAACGTCTTGGGGTGTATACCACTTATGATTATATAGATATTCTTCAAAAACTGAATGAGTATTGGGAAATTGATAAATTCACCTCCCTAACAGATGATGCCGAAAAAGCACGGGATTATTTAATGGCCCTGCCGGACAGAATGTCCAGAATAGCAAGCAGGATCTCCATTCCACAGGATCAACACCAATTTAAATGGGTTGAGGCCAACGGAAGATTATAAAAAACTACTATCAAAAAAAACCCGCTTTTGTTAAAGCGGGTTTTTTTATGTTCTTACAGGAGCAGAATATAGTGTAATAAACACTGCTTTTTGTTATCTTCAAGCTTGTTAAAAGCTGAATATTTTGCAGCAATGATCCTATGGATAACCCTCTTTTCTATATCAATAAACCCGTAAATGAACTTCCATTGGGATTGGCAGGGGAAACCTTTGCCAGTAGTGATCCACTTATCTATCACACTTCCATAAAAAACTATAAGCCTACCCCTTTGGTTACGTTGCCGGGACTTGCAAAAAAATATGGGGTTAAGAATATATATATAAAAGATGAATCCTTCAGGTTTGGGTTGAATGCATTTAAGGCCCTGGGTGCTTCTTACGCCATCCATAAGCTCCTGGAACGGGATTCTTCCATAGAAACCTTTTGTTCAGCAACAGATGGAAACCACGGGCGTGCTGTTGCCTGGGCGGCTAAACAGCACGAGAAAGAATCCCGCATTTTTGTACCGAGGGGCACAACAGAAGCGCGAATAGATGCCATACAGGGGGAAGGGGCGGTTGTAGAGGTGATAGATCGCAATTACGAAGCTACCTGTG
>CAXAZV010000037.1:0-17167 GCA_963973375.1 uncultured Antarcticibacterium sp. | reverse complement strand
TTGAAGGTATTTACAACCCCTAATTTAAACATGTATGAGCCACGAGATAAAACATAAGGATATTGAAACCCGGGGTATGTTCTATATGGAAGATGAAAAAGGCATTACGTCAGAACTCACCTATTCTAAAGAGGACAACGGAATACTTATTATTGACCACACCCAAACCCGGCAGTCACTTGAAGGAAATGGTCTTGCATCCCTTCTTGTGAAAAGGACGGTAGAATATGCCAGAGAAAACAATTATAAGATAAATCCCTTATGCCCATTTGCCGAGGTGCAATTTGACATTAATAAGGACTATCAGGATACAAGGGTAGATTAAATGCAACACCCCAAATCTGGCTTTTTAATAAAGGAAATTTCTGCGGAAACCACTTATGAGGTAAGGAGTCCCGTACTTAGGCCTGGACGGCCGCCAGCAGAATGTGTTTTTGATGGAGATAACAACCCAACCACCTTTCACTTAGGTTTGTATGAAGAAAATGAGCTTATTGGGGTTGCCAGTTTTATGAAAAACATTTCCAAAAGTTTCCTTTTTAAAAATCAATTTCAGCTCCGCGGAATGGCAGTTTTGCCTTTTTATAAAGGCAAAGGTTATGGTGCAGCTCTTTTACAGGAGGGTGAAATACGCATAAAAAAATTTACTGAAGATCCTTTTTTATGGTTTAATGCCCGGGATTATGCGGTGGGCTTTTATGAAAAATATGGTTATAAAACCTTTGGAGAAAAATTTGACATTCCGGGAGTTTGTCCCCATATTGTTATGTATAAACACTTATGATCGCTTAGAAAATGTAATTAATAATATGAACTAAGTGCAATTTGGCATTGAACAAATGAAGATACCCTAATAATGCCCCCATCACTTACGGGATAAGCATCTATAAAAAACTACTTATGAAAAAAAAGCCCCTTAATAGTTCGAAAATTTTTAAACGTTTATTAATATTTTCAATTTTGCTTATCTCTGTAGTTTCCTGTAAAAAAGGAGACAAGGATACATATGTTTGGTATTTTACCGATGAGGAACTAGGAAATGCTGAGCAAATAAGCGCCCTTATTACCAATCCAGAAGAACTTAATCTTTTCAACAAGGATTCTGTTGCGGACTTTTATACTCACAGAAAATTTATGCCGGCCTGGAGCGACGAAACATTGAGGGAAAATTTTATAGAAACCCTAAAAGAGGCAGAACATGAAGGACTTTATATAGAGGATTATCATGGAGAAAGGATCCTTTCCCGCGTTGATAACCTTAAAAAGCTGGATGAAAAAGAAAAAAGTGAGTTGGATGTGTTGTTAACAGATTCCTTTTTAAAATTCGGGGAACATTTACTCAACGGTATTCTTGATCCCAGAGAACTCCACAGTATTTGGGATACACCAAGAAATGAAGAAGACCTTATGGCTCTTTTAAAAGAAGTGACAGATAAGAAAGACATTACTATTGCCATGGATAAGCTACGCCCATCGCACCTGGTGTATAAACAGCTTATAGCCTCTTCCAAAGAATACAACAATCTTAGAACCAAATCTCAGGATTGGAAAGACATTCCTTCCGGCGAGATGATAAAGCATAATAAAAGGGATGCACGTATACCCCTAATTCAGGAAAGGCTTAAAATTTTAGGGTACCTGGATACCATCCAAGCCGGAGTTACAGAGAATAATAAATATATTCAGAATGCCATTGAAAAATTCCAGGGAGATAACGGCCTGCAGGCCGATGGAATAATTGGGAATACCACTATTGAATTGTTAAACCTGGATTATCAAAAGCGCTATGAGCAAATTCAGGTAAATCTTGAGCGTTGGAGATGGTATCCCAGAGATCTTGGAGAGCACTTTATTATTGTTAACATTGCCAATTTTAACCTGGATGTAATTAAAGCTAATGACACGGTTCACAGGCATCGCACAATGGTGGGGACTGAAGCAAGGAAAACCCCTGTTTTCTCAGAAGAAATAAAATTTATTGTTTTTAACCCAACCTGGACCATTCCCCCTACTATTCAAAATGACGATGTTATTCCCGGAATGCGCAAAAATTCAGGATATCTGGCAAGTAAAAAGATCAATGTATATGACAGTAGCGGGAACCAGGTAGACCCTTCGGGAATAAACTGGTCAAGTGATGATGCCAAACGGTATACCTATATGCAAAACCCCGGGGCATCCAATCCGCTGGGTAGGGTAAAAATCATTTATCCAAATAAATACTTCATTTACTTGCATGATACCCCTTCTCAGGCATTATTTGAAAGGAATTCGCGGGATCAAAGTTCCGGGTGTGTAAGAGTTGAACATGCTGTAGACCTGGCAAAATATTTACTTAGCGATCAGGATGAATACTCTTCAAATGTTATTGATGATATTATTGCCAAAGGAACTACGAGACAAATTAAAATGAAGCAAAAGGTAAACGTACATCACTTTTACTGGACCGCCTGGAGGGAAAATGGCGAGACCCGTTTTACTGCTGATATTTATGATTATGACCGCAACACATATGAAGCTTTAAGAAAGGCTTCTTAAGCGCGTATCATTTTTGATCTTTGAGCATATTTTTTATCATTGGAATGAATATACAAAACAGATCGCTCTTTAATAGTATCTATAAATTCATTGGTAAGTGCGGTAGGCACGGCAGGACAACCATAGCTTCTGCCGAGTCTTCCTAAACCTTTAATAGATTCAGGGTTGGCATAACCGGCACCATGAATTACTACATATCGCTCACGGGCTTTGGAGTTGAACTCCTCCTCCATTCCATCAATAAATAAAGAATATCCATTTCCTCCCATATAGGTTTCAGCGGTTAAATAAAAACCTAGAGAACTTTGAAGTGAATTCACTTTATTGGAAAACTGGGTAGCAAATTCCCCACCTGTATTCTTTCCATGGGCAACTACTGAATGTATAAGAACTTCATGATTCTTCATATCCAGCACCCACATTCTTTTTTGGGTAGATGACAAACTAAAATCAATAATAGTAAGAATCTCTTTTTCTACCAAATTTTGTGCGGCTAACTTGTAATACCCCATCATCCCGTTTTGAAAACTGGATAAAGAAGGAATATTTGAATTTTTTTCAGAAAAAAGCGTGTATAACTGGCTTATTTCTTCCTCAATAGAAACTTCTTCCGAAAGGGGTTCAGAAGGGATCTCATTAGATAATGTGTTGTTTGAAATGATATTTTCGCCGGGTGCTGTTGTATAAGCGAAAGAGAAAAGAAGTACAGATAGGACGGTTAAGATTTTGTATGTCATAAATATTTGTTAAGATTAAATTGGGGTTAACATTACACAAACATAATACCAAGTTAAAAGAAATTCAATTTAAATTGTGTTTTTTAAGAAATTCAAAAATAGTACTTCTTTACATAAACAGCGCTGGAATTCAATATTTTAACTCTTAAAAATTTTCAATGCTGTTTGTAAAACGATTTAAAAAAGGATTTATTTCATGTTGGTCAATAAAAATATTTAAGATTATTTTAATAAACTAAAATAGCCAAGATTTTAACATTTTCGAGTTATGAGTAATTCCAAAGCACTCATCCCAACTTCTATTACCGTGCTAAAAAGAAAAGCGAAGCGATGGGACAATTCCAGGAAAAAATATTTCAAAAAACTTATCCTCCCAATATTTATGAGGACGGCGATATAGTTTTTATCTTTACCGTAAATTACCTTGTTATTAAACGGGTATAAAGGACATAGGCATCAACCTCCAATGAGGTTAATTGTATTACATATGCCCTTCAGAATAATTAAATATCGAGTTATGAATAAGAAAGTTATCCTATTAATCCTGGACGGCTGGGGAATTACGCAGGATGAAAAGGTATCGGCAGTAGCACAGGCTAATACTCCCTATTTTGATTCCTTAATTCAAAAATATCCCCATGCTCAGTTATTTACCCATGGAATGAATGTAGGATTGCCAGATGGTCAAATGGGAAACAGCGAGGTAGGCCACATGAATTTAGGAGCCGGGAGGATAGTTTATCAGGATCTCGCAAAGATAAACCTGGCCGTTCAAAATAAAAGCCTAACCAACGAACCTGTTTTAGAACAGGCTTTTGATTATGCCCTTCGCAACAATAAACCTGTTCACTTTATGGGTTTGCTAAGCGATGGTGGTGTGCATTCACATATAGACCATTTAAAAGGCCTGCTCACGGCTGCCGAAGAATTTGGGATTAAAGAGAAATATGTCCACGCCTTTACCGATGGACGGGATGTGGATCCTCATTCAGGAATTAAATTTATAGAAGAGCTTACACCGCATTTACAGCTTACCAATGCGAAACTTGCTTCTGTTATTGGAAGATATTTCGCAATGGATAGGGATAACCGTTGGGAAAGGGTTCAAAAAGCCTATGACTTAATTGTTTCCGGGAAAGGAAATAAAACTACCAACGTTGTTGATGCAATTAAGCAGAGTTATGACATTGGGATCTCAGATGAGTTCCTGGAGCCAATAGTCCTTACAAATGATGAAGGATTGCCTGTTGCAACTCTAAAAAATGACGAAGTTGTAATCTTTTTCAATTTCCGAACAGACCGGGGTCGCCAACTTACACAGGCGCTTTCGCAGGAAGATATTGAACAATATAACATGAAAAAACTTTCCTTGTATTTTGTGACCCTCACAACTTATGATGAAACTTTTACCAACATCAATACTGTTTTTAAGAAGGATAATTTAAAAGCAACTCTGGGAGAAGTCCTGGAGTATATGGGTAAGACACAAATAAGGATTGCCGAGACTGAAAAATACCCGCACGTAACCTTTTTCTTTTCAGGCGGCCGGGAAGCTCCTTTCAAAGGTGAGAAACGCATAATGTGCAATTCTCCCAAAGTGGCAACCTATGACCTGAAACCAGAGATGAGTGCTTATGAAATACGGGATAAGATCATCCCGGAGATCGAACATGAAAATGCCGATTTTATTTGCTTGAATTTTGCAAATCCTGATATGGTAGGCCATACCGGAGTTTTTCAAGCTGCTGTGAAAGCTTGTGAAGCGGTAGATGAATGCCTTAAAGACGTTGTAAATGCAGCAATAGATCACGAATACAGTGTAATTGTAATTGCAGATCATGGAAATTGTGAGATGATGATTAACCCAGATGGATCTCCCAACACTGCGCATACTACCAACCCAGTTCCCCTAATTTTGGTTGATAACGACATAAAAAGTATAAATAGTGGTAATTTAGGGAACATTGCACCGACTATACTTCAATTAATGGGTATTACAAAACCTGAATTAATGACCCAAAATTCTTTAATTTAATAAACATAAATGAAAAATATGAGCTTATACATTTTAATACTTGCAATCCTTACCGCCTGTGTAAACCCTAATTCGGGGGAAAAGGCGCAATTACCTGTAAATGATAACAAACAGTTTCAAATTATTGCCGATGCAGATGCTGAAGAAAACGACATTCAAAGTATGATCGTTGGAAAATTCACCAAAGAGGATCTTATGCAACCTCCGTTTTCAAGCTGGTTTGAAAAAGGATACAATGATTACCAGCCAACTGCAGAGGATCTGGCCATCATAAAAAAGAATATTTCAGATTATGAGGTAGTGGGTTTTATAGGAACCTGGTGCCCTGATAGCCGACGCGAACTTCCCAAATTGTTCAAGATCCTGGATGAAGCAGGATATGATTTGTCAAAACTTACAATGGTAGGAGTTACCAGAGGAAAATCTACTCCAGAAAATCTTGAGGAAGGTTATAATATGCACAGAGTGCCTACTTTCATCTTTTTAAAAGATGGTAAGGAAGTAAACAGGTTTGTTGAATATGGTGTTGAAACTATTGAAAAAGATATTGCGAAAATAGTTAGCGGGCAGGAGTACAAAAACTCCTATGCCAATTAAGATAATTTAAGTTTTAAGGATCGATTATAAATTGGGTGAATGCTTGAAAACCTTACTGTTGCTGTAGATTTTGATGGAACCATTGTGGAGAACAGGTATCCTGAAATAGGAAAACCCATTTTATTTGCAATTGAAACTCTTTTAAAACTTCAGGAAGAAGGCCATCATCTCATTTTGTGGACTTACAGAACGGGACCACATCTTGAGGAAGCTGTTAATTTCTGTCGAAAAAAAGGTGTGAACTTTTACGCAGTAAATAAGAGTTATCCCGAAGAAATTTATGACAATTCATTAAGCCGTAAGATCCAGGCCGATTATTTTATAGATGACCGCAATATTGGCGGGTTAATGGGATGGGGAGAGATCTACCATACTTTAATGGGGATCTCTGAATCCCGGGGCAAAAAGAAAGGAAAAATAAAGAACATTAATAAAGGGGTGTTACGCTACCTCAAATTTAAATTATGATCATACAAAAAACCAGGGAAGAAATTGAATTAATGAGGGAAAGTGCCTTAGTTGTTTCCAAAACATTGGGAATGCTGGCTTCAGAGATCAAACCCGGTATTACTACCCTACAGTTAGATAAAATGGCTGAAGAATACATTCGGGAGCAAAACGCTGTCCCCGGTTTTTTAGGATTATATGATTTCCCCAATACACTCTGTATGAGCCCTAATGCGCAGGTAGTGCACGGGGTACCAAATAATTCCCCGCTTGTTGAAGGAGATATAATTTCTATAGATTGCGGAGCGATTAAAAATGGGTTTTATGGAGATCACGCTTATACTTTTCCTGTAGGAGAAATAAGTGAGGAGACTGAAAAGTTGTTGAGAGTTACCAGGGAATCCCTGTATAAGGGTATTGAGGAATTTAAAGTAGGAAACAGAGTTGGAGATGTGGGATTTGCGATTCAAAAATATTGTGAGGATCACGGGTATGGGGTAGTAAGAGAACTTGTAGGTCACGGATTGGGCAAAAAAATGCACGAAGATCCTGAAATGCCGAATTACGGACAGCGAGGGAGAGGAAAGAAATTTGTTGAAGGTATGGTTGTGGCAATTGAGCCCATGATCAATATGGGTACAAAACGTATTAAGCAATTAAAGGATGGATGGACCATTCTTACTGCCGATGGAAAACCGAGCGCTCATTTTGAACACAATGTGGCAATTGTAGACGGAAAACCCGAACTTCTTTCTACATTTAAATACATATATGAAGCTCTTGACATCCAGAGCGACGAAGAAGATAAATTCAGATCAAAATAATGATCAAAAGCTTTAGACAGGAACAATGGAAACATTTATATAAGGAGATCTGGCAGGATCGATTTAGATATAAAGTTTCAAACCTTGGCCGGGTAATAAGTTTTGTAAAAAACCCGGAGGGGGAATTATTGTCTGGCGGGAAAACAGCAGGGTATCTATCTTTTGTAGTTGTCCTGAAATCCGGTAAAAATAAGAGTTATTATTTTCACAGGATGGTGGCAGAGTTGTTCCTGGACAGGAAAGAAGATGAGAAGTATGTGATCCATAAGGATTATAATAAGCACGAAAACCAGGTAGAAAATCTCCAGTGGGTAAATAAAGAAGAATGGACCCGCCACCAATTTGGAAACCCAAGCGTGGTAGAGAATAAACTGAAAAGAAAATTAAGAAAGATCACCACATATTCAAAACTCACCTATGCCCAGGCAGTAATTTTAAAGAAGAAATTGCTTGATCCAAACCGAAAGACCCGTATTAGGGTATTGGCAAAACAATTTGGAGTTTCTGAGATGCAGTTATACCGCATCAAATCTGGTGAAAATTGGGGTGATATAAAAGTATGAGTATCTTCAAACTGGTACTTAATACCATTCCGCGTCCCTTTCTAATCAAACTAAGTTATATTGCCAGGCCTTTTTTGCAATTAGGCCTGAAAGGCAATAAATACCAGGATCCCATAGACGGGAGATCTTTCAGAAAATTTTTACCATACGGGTATGAGAATCAACGTGAGAACGTACTCTCCCCTTCCACTCTATCACTGGAACGCCACCGGCTTCTCTGGCTCTATTTAGAGCGAGAAACAGGATTTTTTAAGGACAAGCTAAAGGTTCTGCATTTTGCCCCCGAACAGGCCTTCTATAATCGTTTCAGAAAGTTAAAGAATCTGGATTATACCACAACAGATCTCAATTCACCATTGGCCGATGTAAAAGCCGATATTACGAAGCTGCCGTTTGAAGATAACACTTACGACTTCATCCTTTGTAATCACGTACTGGAGCACATTCCCGATGATACAAAGGCCATGAAAGAACTTTACAGGATCCTACGACCCGGGGGGACTGCCATTTTACAAATTCCACAAGACCTCTCCCGCGAAAATACTTTTGAAGACAACAGCATAACCTCTAAAACCGAAAGAGCCAGGATCTTTGGTCAATATGACCATGTAAGGGTGTATGGAAGGGATTACTTCAATAAGCTAAGACAAATTGGATTTAAAGTGGAGGAGGTAGATTACACTGCCACCCTCCCGGCTGAAGATATCGATAAATACAGAATAGCCAAAGGTGAGATCATCCCTGTGTGCCGGAAATGATTTATTGATCTGAAAGAAGGGAATTTTCAAAGCCCGGAGTAATAAAGGTCTTTACGTTGTTTTCTTCATCTGTATAGATCAGGTAAACATCTACATTTTCAAGTTTCCTTACCATTTCTATTGATTTTTCCAGACCTAATGCCATTAATGCAGTGGCATAACCATCTGCAAGCGTACAATTTTCAGCTAAGACCGAAGCGCTTAATAAATTGCTTTTTTCAGCAAAACCTGTCAGGGGATTAATAGTATGTACAAACCTTTGCCCCGTAATTGAATCTACCCTGAATTTGCGGTAATTGCCAGAAGTTGCCATTGCCCTGTTTTCAAGCTTTACCGCTGCATAGAGACCCCGTTCTCCTACCACTTCAAGGGGGGTATCTATTCCTACCGCCCAGGCTTCCTCTTTAAATTGGTTCATCCCTTTTGCAACCAATTCACCTCCCAATTCCAGCAAATAATCCTGCACATTTTTACTGTCAAGGTATTGGGCAATTACATCAACAGTATAGCCTTTGGCAATTGCGTTAAAATCTAAAAATATTCCTGGTTGCTCTTTTTTTATATGATTTGACCGGGTAAGTTCCACTTTTTGAAAGCCCACGAATTTTTTAATAGAATCCAGCAGCTCATTGCTTAATTCTACATTGCCCGCTTCCGGCCCAAAACCATAGGCATTTACAAGTTTTCCCACTGTAGGGTCAAAGAACCCGTTACTTTCTTTAAATATTTGAAGAGAATAATTAAAAACTTCAGCAAAATGTTCATCAACAACAATAGTGGTATCTCCGGCATTTATTTGGGAGATATCTGAATCTGCCTGATAAGTACTCATGGAAGAATTAATAACCTTAAAAATGGAATCAAGCCCTTCTTGCAATTCCAGTTTTTCATTATGAAAAAATTTGATCTGGTAAGTGGTGCCAAGAGCCTCACCTCTGTATACCTGTTCTTCAACTCCGGAAGTTGAATTACAGGAAATCAATACTGTTGAAAGCAATAAGAAAAAGACTTTAAAGGATTTCCTGAAGTCCTTCATAGTTAACAACATAATCGTGGTCACGGGAAACCGGTGTTTCATAATTTTCTGAATTTGCAAGCCCTACTCCAGCATAGAAGGTTCGGGCATTGAATTTTAAAGCATGCTGTTTCATCTTTTCCAAAAAGGCCCCATCATATTCTTTGGGATTTTGGGGGTAGGTCACAGCTCGTACTATTACAAAATGAAGTTTTTTTTCCCTGAGGGCTACAAACTGGGGATTGCTTTTAAGGTCACTTTTAATTCCTAAAAATTCATATCCATTATCCTCAAGGTCTTTACCTACAATATTCATTGCAAGGTTATGAAGTTCTTGTTTGCTTAGTTCATTGTTCATAGGGTTCAAAAATACAACATATAAGCGTTTTTATGGAATATCTACCAAAGTTTAAGAGGGAGTTTGCCTATGCGTTAAAAGCAAAAACAGCCACCCTGGGGTGACTGTTTTAATTTATAATTGAGATTTTAGATTATCCTCCAAAATCATCAAATCTTACATTTTCAGGTGGTACCCCAAAATCCTCGGTCATTTGCTCAACAGCCTTATTCATAAGAGGTGGTCCACAGAAGTAGTATTCAATGTCCTCTGGAGCTTCGTGGTATTTCAAATAGTTATCTATTACTACCTGGTGAATGAAGCCAACAAAACCGTCTCCTTCTCCTTCAATACCATCTTTAACTTTCCAATTGTCCTCTTCCATTGGCTCAGAAAGTGCCAGATAGAATTTGAAATTTGGGAAATCTCTTTCCAAAGCCCTAAAATGCTCGGTGTAGAATAATTCTCTTTTTGAACGTCCACCGTACCAATAAGTAACTTTTCTTCCGGTTTTAATAGTTCTGAATAATTCATACAGGTGAGAACGCATTGGCGCCATTCCGGCTCCACCCCCAACATAAAGCATTTCTGCTTCACTCTCGTTGATAAAGAATTCGCCGTAAGGACCAGAAATTATCACTTTGTCACCTTCTTTTCTTGAAAAGATATAGGAGGAGGCAATACCAGGATTCACATCCATCCAGCCATTCTTAGCTCTGTCCCAGGGTGGGGTTGCAATACGCACGTTAAGCATGATCCTTCTTCCTTCAGCAGGGTAAGAGGCCATAGAGTAAGCACGTTCTACAGTTTCACCATTTTTCATTACCAAGGGCCATAATTGGAACTTATCCCACTCATCCTTGAACTTTTGAGGATCTCCCGGGTGTTCTTCAGGATGCGCAGTAATATCCATATCCTTGAAGGGAACCTCACCTTTTGGAATTTCAATTTGAATATATCCACCGGCTTTATAGTCCATATCTTCCGGAATTTCAACAACAAATTCCTTAATAAAAGAGGCCACGTTATAGTTGCTTACTACAGTTGCTTCCCATTTCTTGATCCCGAATACTTCTTCAGGAATCGTGATCTTCATATCCTGTTTTACCTTTACCTGGCAACCCAGTCTCCATCCCTGTGCGATCTCTTTTCGGGTAAAATGCGGCTCTTCAGTAGGAAGAATACTCCCTCCACCTTCAGAAACAATACATTTACATTGTACACAGGTTCCACCACCACCACAGGCAGAAGGTAAAAATAATTTGTTGTCTCCAAGGGTTGTAAGCAAGGTTCCGCCGGAACCTACTTCAAGATCCTTCTCACCGTTTATATTTATCTTTACAGGCCCTGAGGGAATTAGTTTTGCCTTAGCTCCCAATAGCATAGCTACAAGAAGGAGGATCAAAACCAAAAACACAATTACACTTGCTATAATAACTGTCATATCTTCTATTTATATTTTTATACCCATAAAACTCATAAATCCAAGAGCCATAAGGCCTGTAATTATGAAGGTAATTCCTAATCCTTTTAACGGGCCCGGAACATTGGAGTAAGTGATCTTTTCACGAATTGCAGCAATTCCTATTATTGCAAGGAACCATCCAATACCACTACCTACCCCGTAAGTAAGAGCATAATCTATACCCGGGAAATCCTTTTGTTGCATAAATAATGCCCCACCTAGAATTGCACAGTTTACAGCAATCAAGGGAAGGAAGATACCCAGTGCGCCATAAAGTGCAGGGGCAAATTTCTCAACGATCATTTCAACCAGCTGTACCATTGCGGCAATAACTGCAATGAACATTATAAAGCTTAGGAAACTAAGGTCAATTTCAGCATATTCTGCTCCTAACCAGCTTAAAGCTCCCGGACGTAATAAATAAGTATCAAGTAAAAAGTTAAGCGGCACGGTAATACTAAGTACAAAGATCACGGCAGCACCTAATCCAACAGCAGTTTTCATTGTTTTGGAAACCGCCAGGTAAGAACACATTCCAAGGAAATATGCGAAGATCATATTCTCGATGAAAATACTCCTAACGAATAAATTTAAATAATCCATAGTTTAATTTTTATCTGTTATTGATTAGGCTTCAATTAGTTTTCGGTTTCTTGAGCGTTGCACCCAAATAAGGATACCCACCACAATTAAAGCCATTGGAGATAACAGCATCAAACCGTTATTTTCATATCCCCAGGCATACAATCCTGAACTCTCTGCCAGGGTTGCCCCTTTATGACCTAAAATTTCATATCCAAATAATTTCCCTGAACCCAAAAGTTCCCTGAAAAATGCCACAATAATAAGAATAAGACCATATCCCGCAGCGTTTCCTATTCCATCAAGGAAGGATTTGTAAACCCCGTTACCAAGTGCAAATGCCTCCAAACGTCCCATTACAATACAATTGGTAATAATAAGACCAATAAATACTGAAAGTTGTTTACTTACATCATAAGCATAGGCTCTTAACACCTGGTCTACAAGTGCTACCAGGGATGCAACTACTACCAGCTGAACAATGATCCTTATCCTACTTGGAATCATATTTCTCATCATAGAGATGATCATGTTGGAGAATGCCATTACCGCTGCTACGGCTATTGCCATTACTATTGCAGGCTCCAGCTGAACCGTGATCGCCAGTGCACTACAAATACCTAAAACCTGAACGGTGATAGGGTTATTATCATTCAGAGGGTCTGTAAGTAACTTTCTGTTCTTTTTAGAAAGAAAATGTTCCCGCTCTTCATTATTAGACAAAAAGAGCATCAAAGCTTCTTTTTTGGCTTCCTTTTGTTGTAATGATCCCTGAGCTATTTGCTCAGGTGTATTTTGTGTTTCCTTAGCCATAGTATTAATTATTTGGGACGGTTATGTCAGACTGGTTTTTGAAATAAGCCAAATAATGCCCAAGTCTTTCAGAGATCATATTACTTACACCATCTACAGTTATGGTAGCACCCGAAATGGCATCTACCCTGTTATCATCCTTCGAAGTACTTGGAGCACCTTTAGGGGCAGATATTCCAACTAAATTTCCACTCCCGTCAAATATCTTTTCATCGGCATAACGCTCCTGAAACCAAACCTGAGTAATTTCAGCACCAAGTCCCGGAGTTTCTCCAAGGTGATCAAAAACCACCCCTTTCACTGTATTAACATCATCCTTTAGAGCAATGTATCCAAAGATCGCATTCCATAGCCCTGCTCCACGAAGCGGAATTATATAAAATTTTTCACCGTCAACATTTGCTATATATAAAGGAAAATTTTGTTCGTCCTCATTTACTTTTAGCTCCTTGGCAAGATCTACATCAAAAGCTTTTACCCCATCTTTAACCTCACCATTTGAATCAAGTACAATTTCTTCAGTGATATATTGACGGTATAAACCTTCGGCTTCAGATCGCTCTGTTTCTACACCCACAGTTGCCAGAATATTCTGCATTTTTTCCTGCCTCATATTTTCATACTGCGTAGGCTGCAGGGAAGTAGCTGCAAAGGCAAGTATACTTCCAACCACTACCACCATCACAATTGAGAAAATGAAGGTATAAGCGTTGGAGTTTGTCTTATTTACTGATTTCTGTTCCATATTAAACTGCTGTATTAATTTGCTTGTTCATGGCCTCATTTTTCCTTTTAACCCTTCTATTCACATTAGCCTGGATAACATAATGATCTATTACCGGCGCAAATACGTTCATTAACAGGATAGCCAACATGATTCCTTCAGGGTAAGCAGGATTAAAAATCCTTATCATCACTGCAAAGAATCCAATTAGGAAACCATAGATCCATTTTCCTTTAATGGTTTGTGACGCAGATACAGGATCTGTAGCCATAAAAACAATACCAAAAGCCAATCCACCTATAATTAAATGGTTATACCAGGGAAAGTTGGTAAGGGCGTTCCCTTCAATTCCCATTGACGGCAAGGAATTAAAAATAAGCGCCATAACTGCTGCACCTATAAAACTGCTTAAAATTATTCTCCAGCTACCAACTTTGGTAAGCACGAGAATCAAAGCACCAACCAGCACCAAAAGTGTTGAAGTCTCCGCAACGGAGCCGGGGATAGTACCCATAAACATGTTCATAGAATCATAACTTACTTTTTCTCCTGCAGCCAGGGTTCCAAGAATAGTTTCTCCTGAGATCGCATCTACCGTACTGGCATCACTCACCCAAACCTGGTTACCGGACATATAAGTAGGATAGGCAAAGAATGCGAAAGCCCTTGCTGTTAAAGCAGGGTTTAAAATATTCATTCCGGTTCCACCAAAGGCTTCTTTTCCAATTAGCACCGCGAATACTACAGATATTGCAACCATCCAAAGCGGAATATCAATAGGCATGATCATTGGTATCAATAGACCTGTTACCAGGTAACCTTCATTAACTTCGTGTCCTCTTTTAATAGCGAAAAGGAATTCAATTCCCAAACCTACCGCGTAGGAAACCACTATCATTGGAACTATTTTCCAGGCCCCGTGAAGAAATGCATCCCAAAAAGTGAATTCCACTCCTAACTGTGAATAATGCTGGTAACCCCCATTCCACATTCCAAATAGAAGGGCAGGAATTAAAGCAATAACCACTGTGATCATAGTTCTCTTTAGATCTACAGCATCTCTTACGTGAGCTCCCTTTTGTGTGGTATGATTTGGAGTAAACAGAAAAGTATCCAACGCATTAAAGGCGGGGGCATATTTCTCAAGTTTTTTCCCTTTACCAAAGGGTTCTTTTAATTTATCTAAACGTTGTCTTATCCATTCCATAATTCAACTTTTTAACCTACTTCGGTAATCATTAAATCCAACCCTAAGCGAATAATTTCCTGTGCTTCAACTTTAGAAGTGTTCACATAATCAATCAATGCAAAATCCTCTGGTGCTACCTCGTAGATACCCAGATTTTCCATTTTTTCAATTTCTCCGGCCATACAAGCTTTAAGCAATTGCATAGGGAAAATATCCATTGGGAAAACTTCTTCCATTTCACCGGTTACAACTAGCGCCCTTTCCTCCCCGTTCAGGTTGGTATTAGGTGCGTATTTCTTATTTGGAAATAAGAAAGACAAGGAAGTTCTTGAATTGGAATGAATGTTATTATAGGTGAATGGCAACCATCCAAGCATTCTGTGTTTATTACCTTCTGGAATAAGCGTTACAGAATTAGGGTAAAAACCAAGGTATTGATTTACTGAAAGTTTGGTTCCGGTAAGCACATCTCCAGAAATTATCCTGATATCTTCAGAAACATCTCCTACAAGATCTATAGAATTTGCTCCTATTTTTGTTTTGTAGTATTTACGCTCTTTTGCTTCACTCCCGGTTAAGGCTATAGTCCTGTCTGCATGGTACTGTCCTGTAAGGAAAACATTTCCAAGAATAGAAACATCTTCAGCGCCAATAGTCCAAACCCTGTCACCAATATTAATAGGATCAATTTTATGGATCTGCACTCCAACATTTCCTGCCGGGTGTGGCCCTTTCACATTATGAAGCTCCACTCCTTTAATATCTTTAAGAAAGGATGTTTTATCATCTATGGAAAGATGAACTTTTCCAGGGGTAAGCTTTTGCAGGGCATAAATACCCTCCTGAAATGCTGCTAATTTATCTTTAAGGACAAATCCAAGATCTGCCGCCAGCGGAGCTGTACTTACCGCAGAAATAAAGATAGCCTTAGGGGTATCTGCAGGGTCTGCAACAATATCATAAGGCCTTTGGATAATAAAGGCCCCGCAACCACTTTCCAGAATTCTGCTTTTTACAGCTTCAGGATTGGATGAGGAGGCACTTAATTTGCCAAAATCTTTATACGTGTCACTGGGATCTGCTTCTAGGATAACTTCAAGAATTCGGCGTTTTGCACCTCTCTTTATTTCCAGCACTGTTCCGCTTACAGGAGAGGTGAAAATAACCTCTTCTGCATATTTTGAAAAGAAAAGCGCATCGCCAGCAAGGACTCTATCACCTTCTTTTACAACCATTTTTGGAATTACCGTGTGAAAATCGGGAGGTTTGATAGCATAGGTCTTAGACCTGGGAGCCTCCACAAGTTGTTTTTCCGCCTCCCCTTTTAACCGTAGAGATAATCCTCTTTTAATTCGAATGTCTTTTGACATAGGATGGAGTGTAAATTAAAATTAATTTTATTGGTGGGCAAATTTAGTAATTTTAACCCCACATTCCCCAAAGAATTCAGAATATTTTCACCTCAAAACCATTTAATTCATTAAGATTATTTTAAGGAATAGAATTTGTAATATCTTTATTCTTATTTCCAAAATGGAAAAATGATGAAGGTCATATTTAGTTAAAATATTCCGAATTTTTATAATAATTAGGGATAATAAAGAAGGTAATAAATTACAACAGCATGAAAGGTTTTTATATTGGCATCCTATTCCTTTTTACCGGATTCATTTTTGGCCAGCCCAAAAGGGATATTCCGGCTCCAAATTACATTAAGACCATTGAGCTAAAAGGCAATTCCGGCATCAACGGAAATCCGGTTATAAGTCTTGGTGAAACACTTACCCTTAAATTTGATGATATTATTGGAGACGAGGCAGATTATTATTATACCATTGAACATCTTAATTATGACTGGACCCCATCTGAACTTGTAAAATCTGAATATCTCGCTGGTTTTGACAATGTAAGAATCCTGAATTATGCCAATTCTTACAATACCCTTCAGCCCTATACCCATTACGAAGTAAGTATTCCAAACCGTGACACCCAGGGGCTCAAAGTTTCAGGCAATTATATTATCAATGTCTTCAATAGTGAAAAGGAACTTGTTTTTTCAAGAAGATTTATGGTGTACGAACCTGTTACCCAGGTGGCCGTTAACATAAGAAGATCCAGGGACCTTCAATTTATAAATAAGAAACAAACCGTGAATTTTACCGTCTCCTCACCAGATATGATACTTAGAAATCCGGACAGGACGGTAAATGTTATGATAATACAAAATCATGACCTTAAGAATGCCATAACAAATATTTCCCCGCAATATTCCCTGGGCAATGAACTCATATACCGGTATGACCAGCCCATTTCTTTTTGGGGAGGTAATGAATTTTTAAAATTTGACAGTAAGGATGTGCGATCCTCTACTGTAAATATTGGCCGCATTGAACTGCGGGAAATATATCATCACTTTTTGTTTACAGACAGAGAGCGGGAGTCCAACCCTTACACCTACAATCCCGATATTAATGGGCAATTTGTGGTACGCACCATGCAGGGCCAGAATCCGGACATTGAAGCGGAATATGTCTGGACACATT
>CAXAZV010000036.1:0-17256 GCA_963973375.1 uncultured Antarcticibacterium sp. | reverse complement strand
CTAAAGTAGACAACTCTCCTTATTCTGAGCTTGAAGAAAAACTACGGGTAAAAATTGATTTCATACCTTTTATTCACGTCGAAGGAGTTTCTTCCAAGGACGTAAGACAACAAAAAATTGACCTGACAAAATATACCGCGGTGATCCTTACCAGCAGAAATTCTGTAGATCACTTTTTTAGAATTGCTGAAGAAATGCGCTATAAGGTGCCAGATACTCTTAAGTATTTTTGCCTTAGTGAAGCAGTGGCATATTACCTTCAAAAATATGTGGTTTACCGTAAGCGGAAGATCTATGTTGGGAAAAGAACTTTTTCTGAACTTTCTCCTTATATCAAAAAATATAAAAATGAGAAGTTCCTGTTACCGGCTTCAGATATGCTAAAACCCGATGTTCCCAAAACACTCAATAAACTGGGTGTTGAATGGAAACAGGGTATTTTTTACCGTACGGTTGTAAGTGATCTTACTCATTTACGGGATGTTTATTATGACATTCTTGTATTTTTTAGTCCTACCGGAATAAAATCCTTATTTGAGAATTTTCCTGACTTTGAGCAAAATGAGACCAAGATCGCGGTGTTTGGAAATACTACGGTAAAAGCAGCAAAAGAACATGGGTTGGTTGTAAATATTATGGCACCCACTCCAGATACTCCCTCTATGACTATGGCGCTTAAGAATTATATAAAAGAAGCTAATAAGAAATAATTACCTTCCCCAATTTTTAATAAAAAAGCCGGTAACTACATAAGTTACCGGCTTTTGCTTTTTTGTACCCTTAAAGGTTATACCAAAGGCCCACCGCTAAGAATTTCCTCATTTGCGTTTTCCTCAAACTTTTTAAAATTCGTCTTAAACGCATTTGCAAGTTCAAGGGCCTTAGAATCGTATGCCGATTTATCACTCCAGGTTCCTCTTGGGTTAAGAACTTCACTTGGAACATTCTCACATTCTGTAGGCATTTGTAGACCAAAAATTGGGTGTTGAACAAATTCAACATCCTTAAGCTTTCCTTCAAGAGCTGCGTCTATCATTGCACGGGTATATTTCAACTTCATCCTACTACCTATTCCATAAGGACCTCCCGTCCAACCGGTATTCACCAACCACACATCTACTTTTGAATCTTTCATTTTTTCACTCAACATCTCCCCATATTTGGTAGGATGCAAAGGCATAAAAGGCGCCCCAAAACAGGCTGAAAAATTAGGAAGTGGCTCATCAACGCCAGCTTCTGTACCTGCCACCTTAGCGGTATAACCACTAATGAAATGATAAGCTGCCTGGCCCGGGTTCAGTTTGCTTATTGGAGGCAGTACCCCAAAGGCATCTGCCGTTAAGAAAAATATGTTTTTAGGATTTTCTCCTATGGATGGAACCGCAATATTATCAATATGATCAATAGGATAACTTACCCTGGTATTAGGTGTAATAGAAGTGTCTTCAAAATCTACTTCCCCGTCTTCATTAAGGATCACATTCTCAAGAATTGCCCCTTTTTTGATAGCCCTGAAAATATCAGGTTCATTGGCTTCAGTAAGATTGATAACCTTTGCGTAGCAACCACCTTCAAAATTGAAAATAGTATTCTCTGCCGTCCAACCGTGCTCGTCATCTCCTATTAGTTTCCGCTTAGGATCTGCAGATAGGGTTGTTTTTCCCGTACCAGATAATCCAAAAAATACAGCAGTATCTCCATCTTTACCAATGTTTGCAGAGCAGTGCATAGGTAAGGTGTTTTCATGCACCGGAAGGATAAAATTAAGGGCAGAAAAAATCCCTTTTTTAATTTCGCCGGTATAACCGCTTCCTCCAATTAGAGCAATTTTTCTGGTAAAATTAAGAATAGAAAAGTTCGCCTGGCGTGTACCGTCTACAGATGGATCTGCTTTAAAACCCGGTGCATTTATAACGACCCAGTCTTCTTTAAAGTTTTTAAGTTCAGATTCTTCCGGCCTTAAAAACATATTGTACGCAAATAGATTGGACCATGCATACTCATTTACTACGCGAATGTTTAATCTGTGATTTTTATCAGAGCAGGCATAAGAATCCCGAACAAAAACCTCTTTTTCTGAAAGGTAATCCACAACCTTGTCATATAGAGCATCAAATTTTTCAGGATCAAAGGGGATGTTAATATCACCCCACCAAACTCTGTCTTTAGTCTCATCATCTTTAACCAGAAACCGGTCCTTTGGAGAACGGCCTGTAAACTCCCCGGTGTTAACCGCTAAAGCTCCAGATTTTGCCTCTACTCCATGATCCTTTTCAAGCGTAATTTGATGAAGTTCATCTGGACTTAATTGATAATGCACCGTGGCATTATGAATTCCGTAATTCTCCAGCGAAATCGATTTCGTAATCTGTTTGTTTGCCAACATAAAAGTTTAAGTTGTGTGTTTGTTTAGGGCTACAAAAGTAAATAATCTAAAATGGATGACATTAAAAATCCAACCATTTTATTTATTTTTTAACTTAATGCTGTGTAAGATGAGAAATCCCCAACAAAAGATCAATAAACTGCCTCCCAGTGGAGTTACAGGGCCAAGGATTGAAAAATCCGGTCCCGTAATAGAATTTGTTGCCAATAAATATATTGAACCCGAGAAAAGTAGCACCCCGGCAAGTATCATGTAAAGAAGAATACGAGCACTTTTATTTTGAAGACTTTTCATGTTTGCAAGAACGAGAATTAATAGCGCATGATAAATTTGATATCTCACCCCAGTTTCAAAAGTATCCATTGCCTGCGGGCTAAGATTTGGTTTCAATCCATGTGTAGCAAAAGCCCCCAGTACAACACCTATAAGTCCCAAACAAAATCCAGCAATATAATAGTTTCTCTTCATCCTTTAATTTTTTAAGTGTATACAATTAATTACCTTCGTGATTACAAGCCCAAAATTAATTAAGATAAACTTAATATGCGACAAATACTGGTAATTGGTGCCGGAAAATCTACTTCGGTCCTGATTCGATACTTACTTGAAAAAGCTGAATCTGAAAACCTATTTATAACTCTTGGAGACCTTGACCTGGAACAGGCAAAAAGAATATCTACTAACCATTCCCGGTGCAAGGCGATAAGTTTGAATGTTTTTGACAAGGACAGCAGGGAAAACGCAATTCAAAATGCCCATATTGTGATCTCTATGCTCCCGGCCAGTTTCCATATTGAAGTTGCCAGGGATTGTATAAAATTCAAAAAGAACCTGGTCACTGCCTCCTATGTGAGTAAAGAGATGAGAGCCCTGGACAGTGAGGTAAAGCAAAACGGCCTTGTTTTTATGAATGAAATAGGAGTAGATCCCGGTTTAGACCATATGAGTGCAATGCAAATCATAGATCAAATAAGGGAGAAAGGCGGGAAAATGTTAATGTTCGAATCCTTCACCGGTGGACTGGTAGCTCCTGAAAGTGACACCAATCTCTGGAATTATAAATTTACCTGGAACCCAAGAAATGTGGTAGTTGCAGGCCAGGGAGGGGTAGCAGAATTTATTCAGGAAGGTAAATATAAATATATACCCTATCACAGATTATTTAGGCGTACCGAATTCCTGCACGTGGATGGCTACGGAAAATTTGAAGGCTATACCAACCGGAATTCCCTTGATTACCGAGGCATTTATGGGCTGGAAGACATATTAACCTTATACCGTGGCACAATACGCCGGGTTGGCTTCAGTCGTGCATGGAATATGTTTGTTCAACTGGGTATGACAGATGACACCTATGAACTGGAAAATTCAGAACAAATGAGTTACCGCGATTTTGTAAATTCTTTTCTCCCCTACTCCCCAACAGATACTGTTGAATTAAAATTGCGTCACAACCTTAAAATAGACCAGGATGACATTATGTGGGATAAACTGGTGGAGCTCGACCTTTTTAATGACAGGAAGAAAATAGGCATCCCCAATGCTACTCCCGCCAAGGCCTTGCAAAAGATATTGGAGGATAAATGGACCCTTGCTGAAGATGATAAGGATATGATCGTGATGTACCACAAATTTGGATACGAACTTGATGGTGAAAAAAAACAGATAGACTCTACAATGGTTCACATAGGAGAGGATCAGACTTATACCGCGATGGCAAAAACCGTAGGTTTACCCGTAGCCATAGCAACTCTAGCAATCTTAAACGAAAAAATCACTACTCCGGGAGTACAAATACCTATAACCCGGGAGGTTTATGAACCAATATTAAAGGAATTGCAGGAGCATGGTATTAGCTTTCAGGAAAAAGAAACAGAATATTTAGGTTATAACCCGTTTGGGGAGGTTGGAAATTAAATAAAAATCCTAATTTTATTACTGCCCTCCAAAATGCACCTACATGAAATTCATAGACGAAAAAGTTAATATAGACGGGATAGATAAAACTATTCTTAATCACCTCATGGAGGATGCCCGTAAACCCATCCTGGAAATAGCAAGAAATTTGGGGATTAGTGGAGCCGCTATACATCAACGCTTAAGAAAACTTGAAAAAGCAGGTTTGATCGAGGGTTCAAAACTGGTAATAAACCCCCGCGTATTGGGATATACAACCCTTGCTTTTGTGGGAGTTTATCTGGATAAAGCGGTGAGCAATCCTCAGGCTGTTAAAAAACTAAGGGAGATTCCCGAGGTATTAGAGTGCCATTATACCACGGGAAACTGGTCAATTTTTCTTAAGATACTTTGCAGGGATAATGAGCATTTAATGAATGTGCTCAATAAGAATATTCAGGCGATTGAGGGAGTTTCCCGAACAGAAACCTTTATTTCTCTTGACCAGCAAATACAGCGTCAAATAAAGGTGTAAATAATTTGGTATTATTCTAAATAAGGAATAATTTTGCCGAGCATGAAGCTAATTTATCAATCTCGCTTTTTTAAAACCTATCAGTCAGACAGGGACAGGAACTTTATTCTGGACTTTGGTCATAAGACTGTAAAATTCAGGTTTTGCCAACTCCTTGCTTTCCGTCACCAGATCAAAAATATTGATTTGGATTCACATTTTAGTGGAGAGAACAAGCATGGTATGGAGATTCTTATGCTTTGTAACAAGGAGCATATTTTTGTTTTCAACACATTCGAGATCCTTGATCTTCAAGAAGTCCTGCAAGGCACCTTTGCCATGACAGAGCTCAATTCCCTGGTTTCATAATTCTCTCTTTTAAATTAGATTACTTCTAAATTTCCTTAATATTTAGGGCGCGTGAGTCTTTTTCTTTAACTTTATAAAAAAAGGGAATGAAAGATCTTGTAAGACAAAAATTAAGCATCCATGTAGAAGTCATGGACTTGTTAAATGAACAGATAAAAAAAGAGGCCCAATCCTCATCAATTTACCTGGCAATGGCATCGTGGTGTGACCACAATGCTTTAACCAATAGTGCAAACTTCTTCTATGAGCAGTCTCTTGAGGAGAGAGAACATATGATGAAGATCTTCAAATACATAAATGATAACGGTGGTACGGCTTATTCACCCGAAGTTTCGAATATTAACCACGACTACAATTCGCTAGAGGAGATCTTTGAAACAGCGCTGGATCAAGAAATTGCGATTACCAAATCCATTCACAACATTGTATTTAAATGTAGAAAAGTACAGGACCTTACCTCAGAAGTATTTCTTCAATGGTTTGTAAATGAACAAATGGAAGAGGAACAAACTATTAGACGCGCATTGGAATTATTTGACCTTATGGGTACAGATGGCCTGGGCTTGAAACTTCTGGATGAAAGAATTCCGCAGATCCGGAAGTAATACCAAAATAATTAAAACAAAAGGGTGGTAAATACCACCCTTTTTTTGTTATCTATAATCCTGAAATTTAATCTCTGTTACCCATATATATACTTAAAAAATACAATAGGGTTGCAAGTGATCCTACTGCAGCAACTACATAGGTACGCGCTGCCCATTTTAGGGAATCTTCAGCTGCTTCATGCTCCTGTGGTGTCAACATATTCTCAGTTTCCAGCCAAACCAATGCCCTTTTACTGGCATCATATTCTACAGGAAGGGTAATAAAACTAAACAAGGTTCCCATCCCGTAAAGGATAATCCCAATAAGCAAAACAGTTTGACCAACCCCAACCGAAACCATTGTCATTAGGATCAAGCCTCCCATAATAGCCCAGGTAGAAAATTTGGATGCCACACTTACCACCGGCACCAGCTGACTTCTCATTTGCAACCATCCATAAGCAGTTGCATGCTGTACAGCGTGCCCGCATTCATGTGCTGCAACAGCAGCAGCGGCTGCATTTCTTTGAGTATATACACCTTCACTAAGGTTTACGGTCTTTTTTGCCGGGTTATAATGATCTGTAAGCATTCCCGGAGTAGAAATTACCTTAACATCAGATACACCATTATCATAAAGCATTTTTTCTGCAATTTCCTTTCCGCTTAAACCGTTGCGCAGGTGCACCTGAGAATACTTTTTAAACTTGCTTTTTAATTTATTACTCACATATAAACTCACAATAAATATGAGACCTGCAATTATATAATATCCAATCATTTCTTAATTTCTTTTAGTTTTTTAGAATTTCAAATATAGCAAAAACCCCGCCATATTACCCTTACTGAATTTATGTCAAACCTATTATATTAGAGGGATAGGAGGTGTTAAACATAAAGTTTTACTAAAAAATTGATCTTGAACAGAATCGATAGAGCCATGTACTTTACAATTTAAGATATTGTCTATATTTGCAACACTCAATTATATAATGAATATGCAGTACAAGAGAATTCTTCTGAAATTATCTGGCGAAGCCTTAATGGGAAACCGTCAATACGGAATAGATCCTGAAAGGCTGGCAGAGTATGCCAGGGAAATAAAATCTGTAATTGATCAAGGGGTTCAGGTTGCCATAGTAATTGGCGGCGGTAATATCTTTCGAGGTGTTGCAGGAGCCAGCAAAGGAATGGATCGCGTACAGGCAGATAATATGGGAATGCTTGCAACCATCATAAACGGTTTGGCTCTACAAAGTGCTCTTGAAGACGCCAATGTAAAAACCAGGTTGCAGTCTGCTATTAAAATAAATGAAGTTGCTGAGCCTTTTATACGCCGTAAGGCGATTTCCCACCTTGAAAAAGGAAGGGTTGTAATTTTTGGAGGCGGAACAGGAAATCCATATTTCACTACAGATTCTGCTGCCGTGCTGCGGGCAATTGAAGTGCATGCCGATGTTATATTAAAAGGAACCAGAGTGGATGGTATTTATACAGCGGATCCCGAAAAAGATAAACTTGCCACAAAATTTGACTATATTACTTTTGATGATGTTCTTAAAAAGGGTCTCAAGGTAATGGACACCACTGCCTTTACATTAAGTCAGGAAAACGAATTACCCATAATTGTTTTTGATATGAACACCCCCGGGAATTTACTGAAGGTTGCTTCAGGGGAAAAGATTGGGACTAAAGTGAATTTATAAATTAGATTAAAGACTGTTTTAAACTTTAAGTTTTAAAAAAATGAATGAAGAAGTAGATTTTATACTGGATAGTACAGAGGAAAATATGCAACAGGCTATTAAGCACCTTGAAAAACAATTGCTTAATATTAGGGCAGGAAAAGCCAGTCCCGCAATGTTGGGAAGCGTAATGGTAGAATATTACGGAAGCATGACCCCGCTTAATCAGGTTGCCAATATAAGTACCCCTGATGCCCGCACCATTACAATTCAACCTTTTGAAAGAAATACTATTCCAAATATTGAAAGGGGAATCATGGTTGCTAACCTAGGTTTCAATCCTATGAACAATGGGGAAAGTGTTATAATAAGCGTGCCGCCACTTACAGAGGAAAGACGCCGTGAACTTGCTAAACAGGCAAAAGCCGAGGCAGAAGATGCCAAGATCGGGATTAGAAATGACAGGAAAGTTGCCAATAATGACATTAAAAAGCTTGATATCTCTGAAGATCTAATGAAGATCGCTGAAGATAATGTGCAGCAACTTACAGATACATATATTAAAAAGGTTGATAGTATTTTTGACAATAAAGAAAAGGAAATAATGACTGTATAAGTCTGCGGGTCCTTTAAGCTAAATTAATAACTGCTTCACTATATTGAATGAATGCACTGCAATCAATATAATGAAGCTTTTTTTTGCAATAATTTTAAGGGTTTCTCCTATGAAATAATTCACCTATGCGGTCATTAATTATTTGCATCTTATTAATTATTTATTTTCCAGGGATGTTTGCACAGCAGGCAATAACAGGGAAAGTAATAAGCCGCACAACAAAAGCACCCCTCCCTTTTGCAAAAGTTTACCATTCCCAGGACATCCAAACTCTTACCAATATAAAAGGAGAATTTGGCCTGGAATTACCCCCTCAATCTTCCGGTCTTAAAATTTCCTATCCAGGTTATGTTCTACTGGATTTTAATACAAACAAGTTTGCCAACTTTTATTATATAGAATTGACCCCACTCAATAAAGTCGCGGAAAAAGGAGAAATTGCAGCCGTAACAGCCAGGGACATCATTCAAAAAGCCATTGACCGGAAGGAGACCAATGACCCTGAACTATATCTTGAAAATTACAGCTACAGTAGTTATAACAAACTTCTTGTTGAAACACAACAGCCGGCGACCCCTCCCCGGGGTCGCAACTTTTTATCTGAGCGGGTTTCGAAACATTTGTTTAAAAGTCCCGATTTTAAAAAGGAAATTGTTACAGGTTTAAAAACTGCCGGCTTTGAAGAACCGGTTTACGAGATACTCACACTTAATCTTGAACCTCATTCCATATACAAAAATGACTACCCCTTATATGGGTCCAGCTATGCCGGCCCATTGGGCAAAAAAGCCTTAAAAAATTACGATTACAAAATACTGGACACAATTTCTACGAGAGGCAGGAGGGGATATATGATCTATTTTAAACCTAAAAGGCCAAGGGTGGTGGCAGGCTGGGAAGGAATTATTTTTCTGGACACGTTAAGCTTTGCCATCCAGGGATCAAAAACCCGGTTAACCGGCAAAATTGAAGTTGAAATTGATGAGGATTATGAATATTTTGAAGAACAAAAGATATGGTTTCCGGTAACAAGGCGGGTAATTTTAAAACCGGGTACTGGGGGTAAGGATATAAGCATTTTTGGTGGAAGCATTTCCCTGGGAACAGTACAAAGAAAAAGTTCTATTCTCAATACAGTCCTGGCCCCGGGAAAGATTGAAAAGGAACTTCAGCTTACCTCTGTGACATATAATTATGGCTTTGCAATGGAGGAGAAAGTTGATATTGAAAAAAGGTCTGCTGCAATTCTTGTATTGGATGAAGCTCATGACCAATCAGTAAATTTTTGGGAGACGAACCGTCAACAACTATACACCATAGAGGATGAAATTACTGATGGGAGGGTAAAAACAGAGATTGCTACTGGGAATATCATTAGAAAGATTGAGGTGCTTAACGCCATTTCTCAAGGCTTTTATCCCGTGGAATTTTGGGATTTTGACCTTAGTAAATTTGTGAAATATAATAACTATGAAGGTCTCCGGATTGGCGCAGGGGGTGAAACCAACGAACAGTTTTCCAGGAGGATACGCCTTGACGGTTATTTGGTTTACGGATTCAAGGACAGGGATTGGAAATACGGTGTGGGAGGTGGCTTATTACTTCATAAGCGCAGTGGCACCTGGTGGAATTTAAATTATACACAGGACATTAGGGAGGTTGCCGGACATCAATATTTAAAAGGCGTAAATGATTTTTCTATCCTGGAACCCCGCTCTGCAAATATTAGCTATTACTACGCCTTCAACAGCATTAAAACAGGCCTGGAACATCGTTTCACACCAAGACTCGATTCAGAATTACAATTTGCCCGAAGTGATATTTCACAGCTTAGGGAATATGCGTTTTTAAACAAAGGGACTCTTTACCGGGATTACATCATCGCCGAGGCAAAACTAAGCTTCTTATGGAGGCCTTTCAGCAAATTCTTAAGCACGCCTCACTTTCATAAGATATTTGACAAAAAGTATCCCGTTATCACGGGGCAGCTGTCCCAGGGATTTTCGGGAGTGGCAGATGGAAATTTTAATTTCACCAAACTCGGGTTAAAGACCGAATATGAGATTATTCGCGAAGACAGGTCTGTTACTCAAATTACAATGGAGGGAAACTATGGGTTTGGCGAGCTACCTCTCACCCATGCATTTCATGCTTTTCCCAATAATCCTAACAAACCGGAGATCCTTAATCGATTTTCGGTAGCGGGGAAAATAAGTTTTGAGACCATGTATTTTGATGAGTTTTTTAGTGACCGCCAGGCTTCTATACATATAAGACATCAATTACGCCCATTTCGAATTACTGATAACGTCAATCCTGAATTTGCAATTATTTCCCGGCATGTAATGGGAGACTTTAAAAATATTGACGCACACCGCAATATTGAGTTCAAAACTCTGGAACACGGTTATAATGAGTTGGGAATGGAATTAAATCAAATCTTTTTGGGTTTGGGAATAAGCACAGCATATCGCTACGGGGCTTATCACCTGCCAACTTTCAAAGAAAATATCTCCCTAAAGTTCACGCTGAACCTAAAAATTTGATCTTTAAACAATAAGGACTTTAGCTTAAGAAATACAAGGGCTTTTTATACCTTTGCACTCCCTTTAAAATCAGCAATGTCAAAAATTTTCAGTTTTGGATTCTGGAATTCCATAGCCCGCGTAATCCTGCGCAATAGGCTTATTATAATAGCTATAATTGTGGGTATAACCATTTTTATGGCAACGCAATGGCAGCATATGCGCTTCTCTTATACTGAAGCAAATTTGTTGCCAGATCACCACCCGGTGAATGTGGTATACAATGACTTTCTGGATAAATTTGGAGAGGAAGGCAATGTGATTATGCTTGCGGTAAATGACCCGTCATTGTTTACCGAGCCAAAGTTCAAAGCCTGGGAACAGTTGGCCAAAACCCTGGAAAACAATCCTGCAGTAGAACATATTATCTCCCTGGGAAACCTTCAGAAACTGCAAAAATTTGAGGATCCTAAACGCTTTGAAATGGTGCCCTTTCTGGGAGACCGGGAATGGGATGCTGCCACTGTGGACAGCCTTCGTGAAGAATTATTTACGGGATTGCCTTTCTATGAGAACCTTATATATAGCAAGCATTCCCAAACAGTACAAACCGTTATTTACCTTAATGAACAAATTGTAAATTCTGAGGAACGAAAGGTTTTTGTGCTGGAAGAACTTCAGCCGCTCATTGAAAATTTTGAAAAGGAAAACGACCTCAAAGTGTACGTTTCCGGAATGCCTTATATAAGAACGCTCAATGCCCAGAATATCATTGATGAGATTGGCCTCTTCATTGGAGCAGCTCTTTTTGTAACATCTCTTATATTTTTCTTCTTCTTTCGCTCATTCCGCGCTACGATCATATCAATGATCACCGTATTAATAGGTGTGATGTGGTCATTTGGGGTCATAGGATTATTCAATTACGAGATCACAGTGCTTACAGCCCTAATCCCCCCTTTAATAATTGTAATAGGTATCCCCAATTGTATATTCCTGATCAATAAATATCAACAGGAGATCAAAAATCATGGGAATCAGGCCAAATCCCTGCAACGGGTGATCACCAAGGTTGGGAATGCAACATTGCTTACCAACGTGACAACCGCATCTGGGTTTGCCGCCTTTATTTTGACCGATAGCACCTTGCTCAAGGAGTTTGGAATTGTTGCGTCCATTAATATTATAGCTATTTTCATCCTTAGCCTTCTTATTATCCCTATTATTTACAGTTATATGCACCTTCCAAAGGATAAGCATTTAAAACACTTAAATAAAAGATGGATAGGAGCATTTGTAGACTGGATGGAAAAAATGGTTCGTCAAAGAAGGATTACCATTTATATCACCTCTATAGTTTTACTCGCCGCAAGTATTATTGGGATCTATCAAATCAAGATTTCAGGAAGCCTGCTGGAAGATATGCCCCAGGAGGCAGGATTCTTTAAGGACATAAGATTTTTTGAAGCAGAATTTGACGGGATAATGCCGCTAGAAATTGTTATAGATACAAAACGGCCTCGCGGAGCGCTTGCGCTGGCAAATTTAAAAAGAATGGAAACTCTGGAAACGGCAATAAGTGATGTGCCGGAGCTTTCTCAACCCCTCTCTGTGGTAAGACTGGCCAAATATTCCAAGCAGGCATATTACAATGGCAATCCTAAATACTTTCAGCTTCCCACCTCCCAGGAACAAAATTTTATTTCTCCATATCTCAAAGGTTTATCCTCCGGCGAAAATATTATTTCCACCTATGTTGATTCTACCGGTAGATATGCCCGTATCACAACTTTTATGAAGGATATTGGAACTGAAGAAATGAAACGTATAGAGGAGAATCTTGTGCCTCAAATTAATAAGATCTTTCCGCCAGACAGGTATGAAGTAACCATGACCGGGAAAGCTTTAATTTTTCAGAAAGGAACCACCTATCTCGTAAAAAATCTAATAGTTTCTCTTTCTCTGGCAATATTACTTATCGCACTTCTTATGGCCTGGATGTTCAGGTCTTTCAGGATGATACTGGTTTCCCTCATCCCCAATTTATTACCACTACTGGTAACTGCAGGAATGATGGGATTTCTGGGTATTCCAATAAAGCCGTCAACCATCCTAGTTTTTAGTATCGCATTCGGGATCTCGGTTGATGACACCATACATTTTCTTGCCAAATACAGGCAGGAGTTAAAAGTTAATAACTGGAAAATCAAGCGGTCTGTTTACGCCGCCCTTCGCGAGACTGGAGTTTCCATGTTCTACACCTCTATTGTGCTCTTTTTCGGGTTTTCGGTATTTATGATAAGCAGTTTTGGCGGTACGGTTGCACTGGGAGGATTGGTTTCGGCAACCTTATTGTTTGCGATGCTTGCTAACCTTTTATTGCTTCCCTCCTTACTGCTTTCCCTTGAAAAACGAATAGCAAATAAAGAAACTTTAAAAGAACCTGCAATAGAGATAATTGCAGAAGAAGATGATATTTTAAAAGACGAATAATAAGCAGAAATCAAAATTAAGTTGCTTGGTAAGCAGGCGCGGAAGATTTATCTTTGATTTTTCAAAAATCTAACCAACATGATAAAAGCAAAAATTGCTGAATTATTAAAAAGCAATCAGTTCCTACAGGAAGTAGAAGTAAAAGGATGGGTAAGATCCTTTAGAAGTAACAGGTTTATTGCATTGAATGACGGTTCAACCATCAACAACATCCAGTGCGTCATAGATTTTGAAAATACCAGCGAAGACACCCTTAAACGAATTACTGTTGGTGCCGCAATAAAGGTAACCGGAACTTTAAAGGAAAGCCTGGGAAGTCAGCAAAGTGTTGAGGTAGAAGTGAAGAATGTGGAGATCCTGGGAGACGCAAATCCTGAAGAAGTAAAATTGACCATTCTTTCGCCAAAACGGCATACACTTGAAAAACTGAGAGAGCAGGCTCATTTAAGAATACGCACCAATACTTTTGGCGCTGTAATGCGTGTGAGAAGCAAACTATCTTTCGCCGTGCACAGTTACTTTCAGCAAAACAATTTTCATTACGTAAATACCCCAATAATTACCGGAAGCGATGCTGAAGGGGCTGGTGAAATGTTCAGGGTTACGGCTTTAGACATCAAAAATACTCCTAAGAATGAAGCCGGAGAAATAGATTTTAAAAAGGATTTCTTCGGAAAGGAGACCAATCTTACTGTATCCGGCCAGCTGGAAGCTGAAACTTACGCGATGGGATTGGGCCAGGTTTATACTTTTGGACCAACTTTTAGAGCTGAAAATTCAAATACTTCAAGGCACCTGGCGGAATTCTGGATGATTGAGCCGGAAGTTGCCTTTAACGATCTTGACAGCAATATGGACCTGGCTGAAGATTTCATTAAATATGTGGTCAAATATGCACTTGATAATTGTAAAGATGACCTTGACTTCCTCGCCGAAAGATTTCAAAATGAAGATAAGACCAAGCCTGAAATAGAACGCAGTGAAATGGGACTGTTGGAGAAACTTCAGTTTGTAACCCAGAATAATTTCAAAAGAGTAAGCTATACCGATGCTATTGACATCCTGAAAAACTCCAAGCCCAACAAGAAGAAAAAATTCCAGTATCCAATTGATGCGTGGGGAGCAGATCTTCAAAGTGAGCACGAACGCTTTCTCGTAGAAAAGCATTTTAAATGTCCTGTGATTCTTTTTGATTATCCGGCAAATATCAAAGCCTTCTACATGAGGCTTAATGAAGACGGGAAAACGGTAAGGGCAATGGACATTCTGTTTCCGGGAATTGGTGAAATTGTAGGTGGATCTCAAAGAGAGGAACGTCTGGATGTTTTACAGAAAAAAATGCAAGCTCTGGATATAGACGAAAAAGAACTATGGTGGTACCTTGACACCAGGAGATTTGGAACCTGTGTACACAGCGGGTTTGGCCTTGGCTTTGAACGCCTGGTACAATTTGTGACAGGAATGACCAATATTCGTGATGTTATACCCTTCCCAAGAACACCACAGAACGCTGAATTTTAAAATTTGAAAATACTTGAAACGCATATTGTTCCTGCAATTAAGGAGAGGATCCGGTTGCAGGAATATGCGGTTTCAATTTTCTCTTCCTTAAGCACTAAAAGCGCCCTTAAAAAAGCGATTAAAAGAAAAGAAATTCTCCTTAATGGTATTCCTGCCCAAACCTCAGATTGGATTGAGGAACATCAAAAGATCGAATTAGTACAACAGGAACTACCGGCCAAAAAAGTTTTCAGCTTAAAACTGGAGGTTATTTTTGAAGATGACTTCATGGCTGTTATAAACAAACCTGCAGGAATTCCTACCAGCGGAAATTTTTTCAGGAGTATTGAAAATGCTCTACCCTTTAACCTGGCAAAATCACAGGAAATAGATGCACTTTCTTACCCAATGCCAGTACACAGGCTGGACAATCCTACTTCCGGATTGTTGCTTATTGCTAAAACAAGAAATGCGCAAACCTTATTGAACCGGGCCTTTGAAAACAAGGAGGTACAAAAAACCTATTTAGCATTGGTAAACGGACAAGCAGCGGGCTTTGAAGTGTATAAAAATGAGATAGAAGGTAAATATGCTGAAAGTGAAGTCTCTCTTCTTAACACTACCAGCATAGCCCAGGGGGAGTTTTCACTGGTGCAGGTTAAACCAAAAACCGGCCGTACCCATCAAATAAGAATACATCTCGCCAGCAATGGTTTTCCAATTGTAGGTGACAGGGATTATGGCGGTTTCCTGGGTATTAAAGGCGGTTTGTACCTGGCTTCAACGGGAGTGGATTTTCTTCATCCCATTTCAGGTAAATCAATAAATATTAATCTTCCGGTTCCTGAAAAATTCAGGGAATTCCAGTCTCTTCAACAGCCTTAACAAAAATTTACCACAAGCATTTTTAATGCCAAAGCATCATTAGCATTGTTTTTGCTTATTTTTGTAATGAGTGATTAACCCAGGTACTTATGCTAAAACAGCAATTAAATTTTAAATTATCGCAAAAGCTTTCCCCTCAACAGATCCAGTTGATGAAGCTCATTCAATTGCCTACCCAGGCTTTTGAACAGCGCATCAAGCAGGAACTGGAAGAAAATCCGGCTTTGGAAGATGGAAAAGAAAACCTGGACGATGATTTTGATGAGGAATATGGGAGCAATGAATATGAAGATGATGACTACGGGAATGATGAGAAGGAGTCTGAAATCAATGTAGATGATTACCTAAGTGATGATGAGATCCCGAGTTACCGTTTGCAGGCTAACAATTACAGTGCAGATGATGAGGACAGGGAAATTCCCTTTGCCTCCGGCACCTCATTTTCCCAATATTTAAAATCTCAGTTAAGCACCTTTCGCTTAACCGAAACTGAAAAAGAAATAGCCGATTTCCTTATAGGAAGTGTAGATGAAAGCGGATACATACGCCGTAGCATCCAGGACATTGTTGATGACCTTGCATTTACCCAAAACGTTTATACAGATGAAGCAACGGTAGAAAAAGTCCTGAATCACATCCAGGATCTGGACCCTGCAGGTGTAGGGGCAAGAACCCTTCAGGAGTGCCTTTTAATACAATTACACCGTAAGGAGCCACGAAAGGATGTCTCCCTGGCAATTGATTTGCTGGAAAAGTCCTTTGACCACTTCAGCAAAAAACATTACGCAAAACTCCTTACAAAGCATGATATTAGTGAAGATGAGCTAAGGGATGCTATAGACATTATTGAACATTTGAATCCAAAACCCGGAGGAACTTTTTCCGGAAACACCCGCATGGTGGAACATGTGATCCCAGATTTTGCTATAAAGATCGTAGACGGTGAACTGGAGCTTTCCCTTAATGGCCGTAATGCACCAGAGATGCATATTTCCAATGATTACAGCAATATGCTGAAAGGTTACAAAGAAGCAAAGGAGAAGACCAAGTCTCAGAAAGATGCGGTTATGTTTATTAAGCAGAAGCTTGACTCGGCAAAGTGGTTTATTGAGGCAATTAAGCAGCGCCAGCAGACTTTAATGGTCACAATGAGCTCTATAATGAATTATCAAAAAGAATACTTCTTAACCGGTGATGAGCGCAATTTAAGGCCTATGATCTTAAAGGATATTGCCGATGAGATTGGAATGGATGTTTCTACCGTTTCAAGGGTGGCAAACAGCAAATATGTGGACACACCATACGGAACCAAACTCATTAAAGAATTCTTTTCTGAATCTATGAAAAATGACCAGGGAGAGGATGTCTCTACCCGGGAGATCAAAAAAATACTGGAGATCTCTATTGAAGAGGAAAATAAGCGGAAACCGCTTACTGACGAGAAATTAGCGAAATTATTGCTTGAAAAAGGGTATCCCATTGCGAGAAGAACCGTGGCAAAATACAGGGAACAACTGGACATTCCCGTTGCACGAATGCGTAAAGAAATTTAGATGCGGGCTATTATAAAAAGCGCCTCATATATTTTTCATCCCGTTTGGATGACATTTTTTGGAAGTCTTTTATATTTTTTGATTACACCCAGGTTTTTCCCTTTTCCGCTTATTAAGGCAAAATTGCTTGCTATAGCGATAACCACCCTCTTTATTCCAATTGTTTTTTACTTCCTGCTTAAGAATCTTGGAAAGGCAGAAAATATGTATCTGCATAATGTAAAAGAGAGAAGATGGCCTTTATTCT
>CAXAZV010000035.1:0-17359 GCA_963973375.1 uncultured Antarcticibacterium sp. | reverse complement strand
CTAAACAACAGGACCAGCAGAAATGGTAATAAAACTCTCACAGTGTTAAAATTAAATTGAGCAGGTTTTGTATGGGTAAAATATCGCTATAAAAATACAATGTTTTGTAGATTTAGGGCTTTGTCTTCACTTTAATTTAAAATTCCCGGCTTATGAATATTTTTCTCCAACGATTTTCCCTGATATTTTTATTATGCGGTATTATAATATCCTGCAACAACAAAAAAGAAGAAGACAAGGAGCAGGCATATAAAAGACCCAACATTGTTTTTATAATGACTGATGATCATGCTACCCAGGCTATAAGTGCGTATGGTCATCCTGTTAGTCAATTGGCTCCTACTCCCAATATTGATCGCATCGCCATAAACGGAGCAAAATTCAACAGCAATTTTTGTACGAACTCCATTTGCGGCCCAAGCCGGGCAGTGATTCTTACCGGGAAACACAGCCACATGAATGGCTTTAGAATGAACGGAGATGTTTTTGACGGCTCCCAAGCTACTTTACCTAAATATTTGAAAGAAGTTGGATATCGAACAGCCCTCTTTGGAAAATGGCATTTACATGGGCTGCCCGAGGGCTTTGATGAATGGAATATTTTAGTAGATCAGGGTAATTATTATAATCCGGATTTTATAAAAGGTAAGGATACCACCCGAATTGAAGGCTATGCAACTGATATTATTACCGAAATGGGCCTGAAATGGTTAAAGGAAAATGGAAATAGCGGTGAGCCTTTTATGTTAATGGTTCAGCACAAGGCCCCACACCGAAACTGGATGCCGGCACTGCGCCACCTTAATTTATATGACTCGGTTAAATTTCCATTACCAGACACATATTTTCCCGATTTTAAAGATCAGGTGGCCGCACAACAGCAGCAGCAAACCATTTATAAAGATATGTATGAAGGTCATGACCTTAAAATGAGCATGGAAAAAGGTAGCGATTCCCTGCGACATAACCCATGGACATCAGATTTCAACCGAATGACCCGGGCGCAACGGGACACCTGGAATAATGCATACCGGGCAAAAAATGACGCTTTTCACGATGCTAAGCTTTCAGGGAAAGAACTGGCAGAATGGAAGGGGCAACGTTACCTGCAGGAT
The DNA here is from genome assembly GCA_963973375.1 of uncultured Antarcticibacterium sp. Taxonomy (GTDB): domain Bacteria; phylum Bacteroidota; class Bacteroidia; order Flavobacteriales; family Flavobacteriaceae; genus Gillisia. The sequence continues at coordinate 16,244 of CAXAZV010000035.1, read as the reverse complement.
TACCTTGCAACTGTTGCTTCTGTTGATGAAGGGGTAGGCAAAATCCTGGATTACCTGGAAGAAAGCGGACTGGCAGAAAATACCATTTTCGTTTATACAACAGACCAGGGTTTCTATCTGGGCGAAAAAGGCTTTTTTGACAAGCGGTTCATGTACGAAGAATCCCTGGCCATGCCCTTACTTATCCAATATCCCAAGGAAATACCGGCCGGGAGTGAAGTAGCTGCCCTTACCCAAAATCTTGATTTTGCACCAACATTTCTGGATTTCGCAGGCGCTAATATTCCCCAGGAAATGCAGGGAAAATCCATGAGAGCCTTGCTTGCTCAAAATTCGCCTGATGAAGATTTCAGGGATGCCATTTATTATCATTATTATGATTTCCCGGCTTTTCATATGGTCAAGCGGCATTATGGCGTACGTACCCACAGATATAAACTTATACACTTTTATGACGATATAGATAAATGGGAAATGTATGATCTCCAAAAAGATCCACGGGAACTTAAAAACATTTATGAAGATCCCGCCTATGCCGGGACAAGAGAAGAATTACATACTACCCTTCTTTCATTGCAAAAAAAATATCAGGTTACTTCAACGGAATTTGAAAAGAACCCTAAAGAAAAGATTGACAGGGCCTATAAAAATTTTGAGAGATTGGCAGGAAAATCTAAATGATATCTAAGGCTTAAATTAATTGCCGCCGGGAAAAATGAAATTTGTAGCAAATGAGAAAAGGATAGAAAATTTATTTCTTTCTTTCAATCACATAATTCACCATTAAGATAAGGGAATCTTTATAAGGTGAATTTGGATAATCATTTAACATGGCAAGCGCTTCTTTTTGAAATTCCTTCATTTTTGAAACAGCGTAATCCAACCCGCCCTGTGTTTTTACAAAAGTGATCACCTCTTTTACCCGGTTTTTATCCTTATTATGATTTTTAACCGAATTAATGATCCATTTTTTTTTCTCTGGAGAAGAATTATTTAATGAATAAATAAGCGGAAGCGTCATTTTTTGCTCCTTAATATCTATACCGGTAGGCTTCCCTATTTGTTCATCACCGTAATCAAAGAGGTCATCCTTTATTTGAAAAGCCATACCTATAAGCTCTCCAAACTTTCTCATTTTTTCCACCTCAACCGAATCCGGTTTTACCGAGGCAGCACCCAAGCTACAACACGCAGCAATAAGCGTGGCGGTTTTTTGCCGAATGATTTCGTAATAAACATCCTCAGTTATATCAAGTTTTCTAGCTTTTTCAATTTGGAGCAACTCCCCTTCGCTCATTTCCCTTACTGCGACTGAAATGATCTTCAAGAGATCAAAATCATCATTATCTATGGAGAGCAACAAGCCTTTGGACAGGAGATAATCTCCAACAAGAACAGCTATTTTATTCTTCCATAAGGCATTTATGCTGAAGAATCCTCTGCGCATATTGGAATCATCTACCACATCATCATGCACCAGGGTTGCGGTATGTATCAGCTCAATAACCGAGGCTCCCCGATAGGTGCGTTCATTCACATCCCCTTCAGAAACCATTTTGGCTACGAGAAACACAAACATAGGCCGCATTTGCTTGCCTTTCCTATTTACAATAAAATGAGTGATCCGGTTTAATAAGGCCACTTTAGAAGACATGGACTCGAAGAACTTTCTTTCAAAAAGCTCCATCTCTTTTTCAACCGGCAATTTTATTTGGGAGATGACCTTCATAAGGAATCCAAAGATAGCTAAAGATTTCGGGATTTATGTGTAATTAGACATTTGCTAAGAAGATTTGTTTGCCAGTTGGCCACAGGCAGCATCTATATCCTTTCCCCTTGACCTTCTCACCGTAACGGTAATTCCATTTTGCTCAAGCATTCGTTGATACATATGGGTAGCCTGTGAGGATGCCTGCTGGAAAACCCCGTCATCAATAGGATTATATTCAATAAGATTCACTTTGCAAGGCACATATTTACAAAACTTCACCAGTGCATCTGCATCTTTGGGTTTATCGTTGATGCCTTCCCACACTATGTATTCATAAGTGATCCTGCTCTTAGTTTTTGCATACCAGTATTCCAACGCTTCCCGAAGATCCTTAAGCGGAAAGGTTTCATTGAAGGGCATTATAGTAGTACGCACCTCATCTATTGCAGAATGGAGAGAAACAGCAAGTTTTATTTTCGCCTCATCATCGGCCAGTTTTTTGATCATTTTAGGCACCCCGGAGGTCGAAATGGTAATACGCCGTGGAGACATCCCCAGTCCCTCTTTTGAGGTTATCTTCTCTATCGCCTTCATCACGTTGTTATAATTCATAAGCGGTTCTCCCATTCCCATAAAAACAATATTGGTAAGGGGCTTGTCAAAATATAACCTGCTTTCATTGTCTATAGCAACTACCTGATCATAGATCTCATCTGGATTAAGGTTGCGCATGCGTTTAAGAGTTGCGGTAGCACAGAATTTACAGTCAAGGCTACAACCCACCTGAGAGGAAACACAAGCGGTAGTTCTTTTGGGGGTAGGTATTAAAACAGATTCTACGGTAAGGTTGTCATGCAATTTAACTGCATTTTTTATGGTGCCATCACTGCTGCGCTGCATTTGATCAACCCGTATATGATTAATCACAAAATTATCGGCCAACATTTGTCGGGTTTGTTTTGAGATATTGGTCATATCTTCAAAACTATGCGCGCTTTTTGACCATAACCACTCATAAACCTGTGAACCACGGAAGGATTTATCTCCCTGAGAGACAAAAAATTCCTGCAGTTGTTGTTTGGTCAGGGCCCGTATATCTTTCTTTGCATTTTTCACGCTGCAAAAGTAAGAAGATTTTTAGGATTTCTCTGCGGCCGGGGTGGCAGGTTTTTGTTTTTCAGGCTGCTATGTCCAAAGCGAAGACGGTAATATCAAACATTTAAAAATAAATAAATTTAAGGGCTCACCCAAACAGTGAATCCGGGGAATTCATTTTTCTTCTGAAAAAATTCAAAGAAAAAGCCGCAATCATCCCAGAAACCAAGGATAATTGCGGCTTTATTTAAGGTTACAACAGAATTTAGATGATCAACATCGCGTCTCCGTACGTATAAAATTTATATTTTTCCTTGATCGCTTCAGCATAGGCCTTTTTCATAAAATCGTGACCGGCAAAAGCTGATACCATCATCATTAAAGTAGATTTTGGTGTATGGAAGTTAGTGATCATTGCATTGGCGATACTGAAGTCATAAGGAGGGAAAATAAATTTATTGGTCCATCCGCTGAATTCATTCAAAGTATGATTTGAAGATACCGCACTCTCCAGAACTCTCATAGAAGTTGTACCTACTGCACAAATCCTGCGTCGTTCCTTGATAGCCTTATTTATGGTTTGCACTGCCTTCTCTTCAATGAACGCTTCTTCACTGTCCATTTTATGTTTGGAAAGGTCTTCCACCTCAACAGGATTGAAAGTTCCCAAGCCTACGTGAAGGGTAACTTCAGCAAATTCCACCCCTTTTATCTCAAGGCGTTTAAGAAGATGTTTTGAAAAGTGTAATCCCGCGGTTGGGGCAGCAACTGCACCTTCCCTTTTTGCGTAAATAGTTTGGTAACGTTCCTGGTCTTCAGGCTGCACCTCTCGTTTTATATATTTTGGCAAAGGAGTTTCTCCAAGATCTTCCAGTTTTTTTCTGAATTCGGCATAAGAACCGTCATATAAAAATCGTAATGTTCTTCCTCTGGAAGTAGTATTATCTATAACTTCTGCTACAAGGCTTTCATCATCACCAAAATAAAGCTTATTACCAATTCTTATTTTCCTTGCAGGATCTACCAGTACATCCCATAATTTAGTTTCTGCATTTAACTCTCTTAACAAGAACACTTCAATACGTGCACCGGTTTTTTCCTTGTTCCCGTACAAACGGGCAGGAAACACCTTGGTGTTATTAAGCACAATTACATCATTTGGCTCAAAATACTCCAGTACATCTTTAAATAATTTGTGTTCAATTGTTTGTTCTTTTCTGTTAAGAACCATTAAGCGCGCTTCATCCCTGTTCTCTGCAGGATACTCGGCCAATAATTCTTCAGGAAGATCAAAACCAAATTGTGAAAGTTTCATTCCCATAGTTACATTTTTTAAAGGTTGCAAATATACAACTGCGAGACAGGCCTTGTCAAGTAAATACAGGTTTATTATTGGAAAAGTCCTGTTAACGGGACTTTGCGACCTTAAAGCCCAATTTTTCCAGATGTTCCCAAAATTCGGGATAGGATTTGGAAACTACTTCAGCATCCTCTATTTCCAGTGGGGTTTTTAGGGCGAGCGGTGCGAAGGCCATTGCCATTCTATGGTCATTATAGGTGGAAACCATCACATTTTTATTTAAAATGTCAGGCGCTTTTAACTTCAAATTATCTTCGGTTATCTCAACCTTTGCCCCAAATTTTTCCATTTCTGTTTTAAGTGCCACCAACCTGTCGGTTTCTTTGATCTTAAGGGTATGAAGGCCATCGAGTTCACAATCAACACCCAGGGCCAGACAGGTTACGGCAATTGTCTGGGCAATATCCGGCGAATTTTGAAGGTCCTCATGAATCATCCTTGGCTTTTTACAGGGATTTTTTTCCAGAATGAGATTATTTCCTTCAAATCGGGATAAAACTCCAAAATGCGTGTAAATCTCTGCAAGACAGGAATCTCCCTGCAAGCTGTTACTTCTGTAATTTGACAATTTTATAACGGCTGTTTCACAGATAGCCGCCAAACTGTAAAAATAGGAGGCCGAGCTCCAGTCTGACTCTATACCAATAGTCACATCATTAATGGTTGATGTAGGTTCTATTCGAATGACCTTATCATGAAAAGTTCCTTGGATACCCAGGGAAGTTAAAAGATCCAGGGTCATGGTAATGTATGGTATAGATGTTATATGACCGTCCAGTATGATCTCTAAACCATCCGGCAGCGACGGGGCGATTAACATTAGGGCTGAAATATACTGGCTGCTTATATTGGCATTGACCACCACCGTATTTTCAATAAATTTCTTTCCTGTTATTTTTAAGGGAGGGAAACCTTCATTTTCCAGATAAACAATTTCGGCACCTAAACTCCTTAGGGCATCAACCAGCAATTTAACCGGCCTTTCCTTCATTCTGCCACTTCCGGTAAGAATTACCTCACTGCCGGGTAAAGCGGCATAATATGCAGTAAGAAAACGCATCGCAGTACCTGCATGATGAATATCAACTGTTCCTTTGTTTGTTCCTAAGGCTTTTTGAAGGACATTAGTATCATCACTATTGGAAAGGTTTTCAAGAATAATATTGGGAAATTGCGCCTGAAGGATCAACATGCGGTTGGATTCACTTTTTGAACCAGTGATCTCAAGATCTCCTCGCAGGGTATTATGTGTATTTGAAAGCTGAATGTTCATTATAAAAACTAAAAAAACTTCATTAAATATAGGACTAATTTTGCCTTTCTCTCTTCTCTCTCTTGATCCTGGAAACAAATTGCCCGTAAGTAATAATAAAGCCATATAAAAAAGCAGCTACCAGTGTCCCAATTACGAATCGAACCCATTGTGTTCCGGCTAGTTTATCCTCATAAAAAGCGCTGAAATCGAGCCCACCATAATCGAATAACATAGAAATGAATTGGTAAATTATTGCAAAAGCGAGGCCCATAATGATCACCGATTTCCAAAAGACTTTATCACTAACTATTCGTTTAAATGCCATTACTTTAATTTTTGATTATTTTGATGACGGTCATGGTCACGTTGGGTTTTAATATCCAGTTTGCGGTCAAAAGATTCCTGAAGGTTCACCCCTGTTTGATTGGCAAGACACAGCACTACAAAAAGCACATCTGCCAGCTCCTCTCCAAGATCTTTATTCTTATCGCTTTCCTTTTCACTTTGCTCCCCGTAGCGGCGGGCAATAATTCTTGCTACTTCCCCCACTTCTTCGGTAAGTTGAGCCATGTTGGTAAGCTCGTTAAAGTATCTTACCCCGTGGGCTTTTATCCATTCATCTACGGCAAGCTGAGCATTTTGTATATTCATTATCAGGATTTTTTGAGCACTATAGTTTCCGAATGCTTTTCAACCATATATGCATAAAATTGTTTTAAATTTTCATAATCATCTGGTGTGTATACCAAATTGTTAAGTTCAAGAACAGATTCTATTCTTAAGTATTTTCCATTTTGAGAAGTTAAATATTTAAAAATCCCCGATTCACCCATTAACTGGAACATAGAATTTTCGGGTAAGGATTCTACTTCAAAACCTTCCGGGATTATAATATTTACTACTCTTGAATCCCTTAAAGGAAAATCAAAAATAATAGGATAAGACCTTTTATCTGCTTTGAAAGGATTCTCACTTTCTGATAAATAAAATAATGGTTTTATATATAATTTATCATTGATCTTATCAACTCCGCTTTTGATTTCAAAGGTATAGGTTTCCTTAATATCTGAACCTATTAATAATTGCCCATCTGTCTCTACATTCGCAATCTCTATATTCCCTTTATTTTTTTCCAGGATCTCAATATAACTATCGGCACTTAAATTTTTAAAATTATCCCGGTAGGATTTTGCATATAATCCTGTTAAAATATTGGTAGATTTTCCTTTTAAATTGTTCTCATCCTCAATTTCGATATTCAGGGAATATGCATTTTTAGATTGAGTTTTTGGCATAAGGTCTACCCAATCTGAATGTTCCTTATCTTGAATAATTCGACCATTCCAGTTTCTGGCTCTTTTTGGGAGTTCTCCAAATGAGGCATTCTCTTCTGTGGCATCCAGCAGGATCCTTTCCCCATTTAAATCAAGAGATGAAATTACATAATTAAAACCTTTACGGGTTGGAAAAAGTGGGATTCCATTATTTACGGTACTTACCAAAACAGGGTTGGCTTTTAAGCCTGCATATCTCAGCATTGCAGTCAACATTAAATTTATATCGCCAATATTACCTTCTCCATCCTTATAGATCTTACTTCCTCCAGATTCAGCCTCGTAACCCAAATATCCGTTCCATTTCACTTTAGACTTGGCAAACGCATAGATCTTTTGAGCTTTTTTAAGCGGAACGGTTTCTCCCTGAAGTAGCTGGTCTAAATCCTTTTGAAAATAATTGGTTCGGCTAAGTTCCTTGTCATAACCTCCATCATTAAAAATTGATTTGGTAACACCTTCCCATGTTTGGGTAAGATTTTCCATTATGGAATTGGGGAATTTTGTGTATTGCAATTCCCATTTAATAAACGCACCATAATTGGATAGATAATCTATATGGCTTTCTTCTTTTAATGACGGGATGGCGGTCTTGATGAAAGAATAGGTGTTTTGTTGATATTCTACCTTCGAAGTTGAAATGCTGTGCTCTACCACGGTAAACCCGTTCCTTTCCATGGAAGATGAAGTAAGGGAAAAAGGTTTTCTGGATTCCTGAACATTAAATACAAGCCGGGAACGCGGATTAAAATGTTTGCTGAATCCTAAAAATTCCGGGATTGTTATTTTAACATCTAATACATTTATTGGTATGGTATATTGCAGGATGATATCATCTATAGTTGTCACAAATGGAGATCTTAAGCTATACTCATATTCAATAACACTTCCTTCATTTACTGCGGGCATGGTGATCTTGGTTCTTAATTGGTATTTTGTGACATCTTCTTCGAAGATCCCGTCCTTTTTCAATTTATCTTCCACCAACTTGCCACCCACCATATTATAGGTAACACCTTTTAACCCTGTAATAGTCTCCTGGCTGTTTGCACCTTTGTAATAATTTATTTCCCTTGTGGCCCAATCAAAACCGTCTTTGTTATAAATTTTTATCCTCTCGTGAACATTTGTTATGAGTGTAAATCCCGTAGAAGGATAATATTCAAAATATGTACTTACATTCCTGTAAAGAAGGGCTGCATTGGCATCCTTTTCTATTGGGTGGGATTTCTCCATCACCTCTTCTTTTGAGACTTTTCCAAATTTAAAATCCTGGGCATTAGAGAAAACAAAGAACAAACATAAGATTACCGTGGTATAAAATTTTTGCATAACTGGTGGGTTAATTAGTTTAGGTAATTGCGACCAAAATCGCCTTTTGGTTATTTAAAGAATCAATTTTTTTTATAAAATTCCTGAAATCTAAATACTTGTCTGCCTCCCATACACCTTCATACAATATATACTCCCTGGTTACCTCTATAGTTCTTGCCCCCTCCTTTTCACCGGCTTTTACCCGAACCATATATAAACCAAATTCGGTTTCAATATTCGCTTCCTCCGGAATGGATTCTGCCATATATCCTTTGGGAAGATAAAACTCGAAAGTGTCTTTATAGGAGTGCCCTCTCTCAATCTCAAAAGGAAGTTGCCTGTTGGTAATCCTAGGAACCTCGTGGGTAGAAACAGAAAAGAAATTAACCGGCAATAAAAACCCGTTGGCCAATTTTGAAGTAAATTTTTCACCCTTAAAGTTTACAAATTCAGTGAATTTTTGTTCCTGCCTGTTGTTTTCAAAAGAGATGGTTTGAAAATCTAGATTTTGTAAGTGCGACCAACTGTCCTTATAATAAATTATTTGGTTTTCCTTTTTTTCCCTCATCAAATGGTAAATATTTCCATAAGGAATCCCGCCAGACGTTCTTGTCACAATTGCATTAAAATTCCCGGACTCCTCAAGTACAATTTTGGTGTAGGTTTCCTTTAAATTTTCTGAAAATGAATATGCCTTCGTTTTTACAATTTCACCACCTTCAGGTTTTATTAGAAGAACATTCCTGTTATCAGTAAAATCTCCAAGATAATTGAAGGGTGTAGTCTTACTGGTGCATTCCAGCCAAATATCTTCCTCCTGCTGTGGAATATTAAGGATCACGTGGTTTCCCTGCATAGTGGCAAATTGGGAATCCAGGTCTTTCCTTTCTTCTCCCGCAAAAACCACAGCGTAATGCGATGTAATTTCCTGAGAATCCAGAAGTGCTTTTGTGTAATTGGTAAGAGCTTTACAGTCTCCATATCCAAGCCTGTCTACATCCTCCGGCAACATTGGAGACCACCCTCCAATACCTAATTGCACACTTATATACCTTGTGTTATCCTGTACATATTGATAGATCAATTTCGCCTTTTCTAAATCTGTGGTGACACCCTGAAGAAGAGTCCTTATCTTGCTTAAAGTATGTTTCGGGAGTTTTTCCTTTCCGGCAAGGAGGTAATCATACTGCCATTTTCCAAACTCCTGCCAATTAGCTGCCTTTCCCTGTACACCCACAAGTGAAAACTCATTTAAGGCAACCCGCAGGTTCGGAACAAATTTTTCAAGTGAAGGACTTAAATATTCCATTTTATATGCAGGAACATTAATTAAACTATAAGAAAATCCATCTGCCGAAGAATTCTTTTTAAGATTTTCCAGATTTGTTTCTTCCAGCCTGTAGGGTATTTTCGCCTTATTTATGAAATTATAGGTTGATTTTTGTACACTTAAAAAATACCCGCTAACGGGTTGCCAGGGTCTAATAAAAACAGTTGTCCCTGTTTGCAATTCACTTTCATAAACTATTGTATAGGGATAAATTTGGGCGGTATAATCCAAGTATTGCACCCTGTTATCTGAATATAAAGTTCCCGAAGCCACAGCACTTCGTTCTTTAAAATCCTTCTGCTTAAATTTTTTTATTTCCTTTCCTTCAGCATTATAAATGATTGCCTGCTGATTTTTAATTTTTCGGTCGCTATCAAAAAATTGATAAGCCCCTGCATGAATTTCACCATATTCATTTAAAATGGTAACGCTACGTTTTACATGAATATTCATTTTATCTACCGCCTCAATTTCAATAGAAATTTCCTCATTTCTTAAAACGGCATTGGCATTAGAAATTAAATTTGGAGGGATTTCTGAAACCTTAATGTTCTCCTGTCCATAGAGTATTGGAACTGTGAGTAAAATGAAAAGAATTATGCAGGTAAGATTTTTCACTACTTATGTTTTTAATATTAGAAAACATTTTGAAGCAAAATAGCATATGAATTTATCTCCCTTACTTAATAGAAAAGAAGAAATAATTACTAAGCACTATTGCTGTGAATAAAAATAGATTTTGAAATTAAATCATCTCTATGGGTAGGGGCCGAAAGAAAAAATACAGAAGAAATTTCAAGAAATGGACTTGCAGTTTTAGTCAATAATCCGGTTTTGATACTTTTTTTACTCCTGACTACTGCTAACACAACTGTTAATTTTTCATAAAATTAACATAAAATGTTAAACCACCAAACTATTCTTTGTTTTTTGAATCAATAATAATAGTGACCGGTCCATCATTGATCAGAGCTACCTCCATGTGGGCCCCAAATTTCCCGGTAGCAACCGGCTTTCCGAGTAGTAAGCCAAGTTTTTTTATAAATTCTGAATATAACTGGATGGCCGTCTCCGGTTTGGCAGCCTTTATATAACTGGGCCTGTTGCCTTTTTTTGTATTTGCGTGAAGCGTAAACTGGCTTATCAACAGGACTTCCCCATTTACATCCTGAAGGGATAGGTTCATCACGCCATTTGTATCATTGAAAATACGCAAATTGCATATTTTATTGCATAACCAATCAATATCATCTTTTGTATCTGCCTCTTCAATTCCAAGAAGCACAAGAATCCCAGTATTAATCGCGCCGTTAATTTTCCCTTCAATGCTTACTGAAGCTTCTTTCACCCGCTGCAATACTACTCTCATTGTTCCTCGTAATTATCAATCCTGTATTGTTGTTCATCTTCCCCGGCAATGATCTGTTGGTAGCTTTTATAACGGGACCAGGCGATCTTCCCATCTTCGAGAGCCTGTTTTACTGCACATTTTGGTTCTTCAAGATGAAGGCAATTGTAGTATTTGCATTGGGAACGAATTGCAAAAAATTCCGGAAAATAATTCCCAAGTTCTTCCTTTTCCATTTCTACTACTCCAAATCCCTTGATTCCCGGAGTATCAATTATACGGGCATCAAAACTAAGGTCATACATTTCAGCAAATGTGGTGGTGTGTTGCCCTTGTTTTGACTGGGTACTTATTTTGGTAGTTTTAAGATCAAGAGAAGGTTCCAGGGCATTTACCAAAGTAGATTTTCCCGTTCCGCTATGCCCGGAGATCATAGAGGTTTTTCCCGTCATTTTCTCTTTTACCACATCTACATTCTTTCCTGTCACGGCCGATATACCAATGCATTCATAGCCTATTTCACGGTAAAGAGCCGCAAGATATTTCACCTCCGCGAGCTCATCTTCATTATAAGTATCTATTTTATTAAAGAGAATGATGGTTTTTATATGGTAAGCCTCTGCAGTGACTAAAAAACGGTCTATAAAGGTGGTAAAAGTGGGCGGATTGTTAAGTGTAACAAGTAAAAAAGCCTGGTCAATATTGGAAGCAATTATGTGGGTTTGCTTTGAAAGATTGACAGATTTCCTGATAATGTAATTATCGCGTTCACCTATTTCCTTAATAACGCCGGTAACCTCCTCACTGGCTTCATCAAGGTCAATTTCAACCCTGTCTCCCACAGCCACGGGATTGGTACTTTTTATCCCGCGTAAACGGAACTTACCCTTAATACGGCACTTATAAAAATTCCCGTCCTCCGCTTTTACATGGTACCAGCTGCCTGTAGATTTATATACCGTTCCTTTCATTAATGCTTATTAAATAGTTAAAGTTATCTTAAAAAAAATATATTAATTTTAATATATTTGAATATAAAACAACCAAAAGTTAATCAATATGAACAAAATTACATTTAAATTATTGGTTTTCGCCTGTATTATCCTGGTAGGATCTTCAGCCAAGGCACAAACCAAACTTTTTGAACATCCCAACTTTGAAACCATTGCCAAAGATCATAAGATCATCGCGATACTTCCATTTTCTGCAAAGGTAAGCTTACGGCCTAAACAAATGAAAGAAATCACGCCTGAACAGCTTAAGGATATGGAAATTAGTGAGGGTAAAGCTATTCAGAATTCTATGTACACCTGGTTCCTTAATCGTCAAAAAAGAGGGAAATTATTAATCGAGGTACAGGACCCAATTAAAACAAATGCCCTATTGTTAAAAAGTGAGATAACCAATCTTGAAAAGTACACGCCGGAAGAACTTGCCAAAATCCTTGAGGTTGACGCAGTAATCACAGGACGTTTCGAAACCGATAAACCAATGTCAGACGGGGCATCTATTGCACTGGGCCTTCTTGTTGGATTTTGGGGATCAACAAATGCTGCAACGGTAAATATGAGTGTGCACAATGGAATGGATGGCCAGCTTTTGTGGAATTATAATAAACGAGTGTCCGGAAGCCTGGGGAGCAGTACAGATGTGCTTATCAATACATTAATGCGAAAAGCTTCGCGTAGACTTGCGTATACCAACTAAACTTATCCATTAAAAATTTAAACCTCACAGTTTTAACGCTGTGAGGTTTTTTATTTTATTCAATTTTTATTCGCTAATCACTTTTTTCTGATGATTGATAGATTCCTGGTGAATTGCTTTGAACAATCTTAAAACAAACTCTTCACTTAATCCCTTTTCTTCCCCCTGCAGGATCATTTTCCCCAGGATCTCATTCCACCGGGGTGTCTGCAGGATTGAAACGTTCTGGGATTTTTTTAGTTTCCCAATTTCATCTGCTATTTTCATTCGTTTGGCCAGGGTCTCAAGCAATTGAGCATCTGTTATATCGATCTTAGCTCTTAAATTTTGAAGGCTGTTCTTAAATTCGGCGCTTTCACTTACTTCTTTCCTTATTTTGAGATCCCTCATAAAACCAATGAGAGTTTCAGGAGTGATCTGTTGTTCTGCATCACTCCAGGCATTATCAGGATCGTGATGAGTTTCCACCATTAATCCGTCGTAATTAAGGTCCAGAGCCGTTTGACAAAGGTCGAATAATATATCCCTTCTACCCGCAATGTGCGAAGGATCCAATATCAACGGAAGATCCGGAAAGCGGTTTTGAAGATCAATAGGTATTTGCCATTCGGGATTATTCCTGTATTTTGTTTTTTCATAGGCTGAAAATCCGCGGTGTATCACTCCTAGATTCTTTATATCGGCGGTATAAAGCCGTTCAACAGCGCCCAACCAAAGGGAAAGATCGGGATTCACCGGATTTTTAACCAGTACGGTTTTATCGGTTCCCTTAAGCGCATCAGCAATTTCCTGCACAATAAAAGGGGAAACTGTAGTTCTGGCACCTATCCAAAGAATATCAACATCGTGTTCCAGGGCAAGAGCCACATGGGCGGGATTAGCTACTTCGGTCGCGGTGAGCAACCCAGTTTCAGCCTTTGCGGTTTGCATCCATTTTAACCCAAGAGATCCAACTCCTTCAAAATTTCCGGGCCGGGTCCTGGGTTTCCATATTCCTGCACGCAATACGCTTACGTCGCTGTCTTTTAATTGCCTTGCAATAGTTACCACCTGTTCCTCGGTTTCTGCGCTGCAGGGGCCTGCTATTACCAGTGGATGGTCCAGATTGAATTTATCCAGCCAGTTTCTAAGTTCTTTCTTGTTTTCCATTAGTGTAAATTTAATCTTTAATTTATACCCTTAAGTATGGTTTTTATATAATTGGTTTTTTCCATTTCTTCGTAAATCTCCTCATAATTGTTTTGCTCCAGCAAAGTTTGAAAATGCGAGAGGTTGGCAATATATTCAGTGAGGGTTTCAAGCACATTGTCCCGGTTCTCCATAAAAATAGGTGTCCACATGGCGGGAGAACTTTTGGCAAGGCGCACGGTAGAGGCAAATCCGCTCCCTGCCATATCAAAAATATCACGTTCATTTTTTTCTTTTTCCAGCACCGTTTTACCGAGCATAAAAGAGCTTATATGTGATAAATGTGAAACGTATGCAATGTGCTTGTCATGTGCACGGGTATCCATATAGCGTATGCGCATTCCCAATTCCCGGAAGATCTCAAAGGCTCTTTCCTGTAATTTAAAAGCAGTCTTTTCCACTTCACAAATTATAAGGGTTTTATTTTGGTACAGGTTGGTAACCGCGGCTTCGGGGCCGGAGAATTCAGTACCGGCAATGGGATGGGCCGCCAGGAAATTTCGCCTTTTAGTATGATCTTTCAATGATTCACATAACCGGAACTTGGTAGAGCCGGTGTCTATTACCAAACATTCATCATTCACTTTTTCCAGAATTTCCGGCACCACTTTAATGGCAGCGTCCACAGGAATGGCGATGATTACAAGATCTGCAGATTCCACATCCTCAGGCCCGGCCACCGCATCTATTACTCCCAGGTTTATAGATCTTTCCAAATGGTCTGGGGTTAGATCCATTCCAAGAATGCAGGCTTGTGGAAATAAATTTCTTAGGTCTCTCGCAAAGGAACCACCTATCAATCCAACCCCTGTAATTATTATTTTCATCATTTCAAACGGTTTATTGCACGTTCAATATTCTCTTCAGTAGCGCACAAGGAAAATCTTACGTAACCTTCCCCCCGGCTTCCAAAGATAAATCCGGGTGCTGCAAATATGCTGTATTGATGCAATAGATGATCTACAAATTCTGCTGAAGTTGTCCCCCGGGGAACTTTTGTCCACACAAACATTCCGGTTTGTCCCGTAGAAGCTTCACAACCCAGCAGCGCTGCCAGTTCCAGGATCTTATTCTTACGTTTGGCATAGATCTGGTCCTGTGCCGCAAACCAGTTTCGCGATAATGCAAGAGCCTTAACTGCGCCGGCCTGCAGGGGAAAAAACATCCCGCTGTCCATATTCGTTTTCACTTTCAAAATAATATTCAGGTTATGTTCACTCCCGCATACCATTCCTATTCTCCAGCCGGACATATTAAAACTTTTGCTCAGGGAATTGAGTTCCAGAACCCCCTCTATAGCACCTTCAGTTTTCAATATGCTCTTGGGATCTTTATTCAGAATAAAACTGTAAGGGTTGTCATTTACAATGAGGATATCGTGTTTTTTTCCAAATTCTACCAGGTCCCGGAATAATTGATCTGTAGCCACTGCACCTGTAGGCATATGCGGGTAATTCACCCACATTAACTTTACCCCGGTAAGGTCCCGTTTTTCCAGCATTTCAAGATCGGGTAACCATCCTCCCTCCTCGTTAAGTTCATACAAAACCGGAGTTGCTCCAATCATATTAGTTACTGCCTGATAGGTTGGGTAACCCGGGTTGGGGATCAATACCTCATCACCTTCATTCAAAAAGGCCATAGAAATATGGGTGATCCCTTCCTTGCTGCCCATAAGAGGCAGGATCTGGGTAGCAGTGTCGAGCTCCACATCATAGTGATTTTTATAAAAAAGCCTGATAGCATTTCTGAAATCCTGGGTTCCTTTATAGGGTTGATACTGGTGTGCAACCGGGTTGAGAAGTGCGCTGTTGAGGCCTTCAATTACTTCCGGCGGCGGCGGAAGGTCCGGACTTCCTATTCCAAGATTGATAATAGGCTTTCCTGCTGCCTCAAGAGATCTTACTTCCTGCAGTTTTGCTGAAAAGTAATACTCATTCACCTGATTTAATCTGTTTGCCTGGATCATAATAACCGGTTTTTATAAGTTCCCAAAATCTTTAAATGTTCTGTCATTGCTTCAATAATTTCCATGGCTTTTGTAAAGCCGGCATCCTCCTCAAATAACACATCTACAAAAAAGGAATATTTCCAGGGGGTCTCTATAATTGGCATAGACTGGATTTTAGACATATCAAGGTCATAATCCCGTAAAATGTTGAGCACAGAAACCAAACTTCCGCGCCTGCTTTCCAGTTCAAACTTTATGGAAGCCTTGTTAAGAACCTCGCCGTTTTTCTCCTTTTTTTTATTGCTTATTATAAGAAACCTGGTAGCATTACTTTTTTTAGTATGGACGCCTTCGGCAAGGATCTCCAGTCCAAATATTTCTGCCGCAGCTTTACTTGCCAGGGCCGCAACCCCTTTGGATTGTTTTTGAGAAATTCGCCGCGCTACTTCGGCAGTATCTTCATCTTCGATCAATTTTATATGCCTGTGGTCCTGAAAGAACTCTTTACATTGCAAAAGCGCCATAGGGTGTGAATACACCTTTTTGATATCACCTATTTTTTGCCCTGGCAGCGCCATAAGGTTCATATTAATAGGCATATAATGCTCTCCAACCACTTTTAAATTGTGTTCATCTATAAGAGCATAATTC
>CAXAZV010000034.1:0-17622 GCA_963973375.1 uncultured Antarcticibacterium sp. | reverse complement strand
AAAAATCTTTCCGGGCTTAAATTAAATTATGGATTTTAAGTCCAATGCATTCTCTATGCACAGGTCTATAATTATTTGAATTGCAACAGCTCAAGGTATAAATTTATTTCTAGCTGAAAGACCTAAGAAATATTCTTTACTTCATATTTGTTTTTATTGGCGTATGCTACCAGTGAGAGCATCACCGGCACTTCCACTAAAACTCCTACCACACATACCAGTGCGGCCGGGCTTTGAAGGCCGAATAATCCTATTGCAACTGCCACCGAGAGTTCAAAGAAATTACTGGCTCCAATCATTGCGGCAGGTGCGCATACGGGATGAGTTAATTTCAGTTTCCTTCCTGCAAACCAGGTTGCAAAAAATATAAAGTAAGTTTGAATGATCAAAGGAACCGCGATAAGAAATATTACCAGCGGATTATTAAGTATGTTTTCTCCCTGAAAAGCAAATAGCAGGACTAGTGTAAGTAACAGGGCAATGATGCTCACCGGTTTTAATTTGGGTAAAAAATCTTTTTTAAACCAGTCATCCCCATGTCTTTTTATAAGTAAATTACTGGTTATAATTCCTGCTACCAGCGGAATTACCACATAGATCAATATACTTAGAATAAGGGTTTCATAAGGAACTACAACATCTGTGATTCCAAGTAATAATCCAACGATTGGGACAAAAGCCACCAGGATTATTAGATCGTTTACAGATACTTGCATAAGGGTATAATTTGGGTCTCCATCTGTTAAATAAGACCACACAAAAACCATTGCTGTGCAAGGCGCCGCTCCCAGAATAATAGCCCCGGCAATATATTCGCCTGCTAGGGCAGGATCTATGAACGCTGCAAATAATTTAGTGAAAAAGATCCAGGCAAAAAATGCCATGGTAAAAGGTTTTACCAGCCAGTTCATCACTAAGGTCAAGACAATTCCTTTAGGTCGTTTTCCAATCTTTTTAATACTGGTAAAATCAACCTGCAGCATCATAGGGTATATCATCATCCAAATGAGTACCGCAATTGGAATATTCACCCGGTAGATCTCCCAGGTGCTCATTACCTGCATGGCATCGCCGGCAATAAACCCAATAAAAATTCCGCCGGCAATACAAAGCGCTACCCAAAGACTAAGATATTTTTCGAAAAATGCGATTTCCTTTTTAGCTGCCATTACTTTATTTTAATTTCTGAAAAAACATATTTTAATTCGGTCGCGATCTGCGAGCTGCGCTCCCGGTATTTTTGTTTTTGCTGGGTGGTACCATCAAATTCTTTTGGATCTTCATAAGTGATAGGGATACGTTTTTCAGCACCCGCGATAAAGGGGCAACCTGCATCGGCCTGGGAACAAGTCATAATTGCGGCAAAGCCTGATTCCGGGTTATAAGCATGATCAAAGGTCTTGGAAAAACCCACCACAGGTGGAGCGTTTGGTCCAAATTTTATGCTGTACACAGGGTTTTTTTCTTTTGAAAGTTGAGCGATA
Organism: uncultured Antarcticibacterium sp.; assembly: GCA_963973375.1. GTDB lineage: Bacteria > Bacteroidota > Bacteroidia > Flavobacteriales > Flavobacteriaceae > Gillisia. The sequence continues at coordinate 16,138 of CAXAZV010000034.1, read as the reverse complement.
ACAAATCCTTGCTCTTCCATAGTTTGAACTGCTACTGGAAATAGGGCAGTAGCTTCAGTACCTCCTGAATAGCAATTCACATTTGGAATATTATAATGGGTTGCCATGGCCTGTGCCCAAACCTGGGCAAGGTGGCTTCTGCGGGAATTATGGGTACAAATGAAATTAAGCCTTACGGGTTGTCCCGAAGTTGTTTTTTCCTGAATATATGCAACAAGGGATTGAAGCACTTTTTTTCTTTCTTCGGGAAGGGAATTTAGCTCTAAAGCGCTGATGTTTTTTTCAACTTTTTCAAAAAGTTCAGAATTCATTTTGATCATTTTGAGGGAGGATTAGGAAATGTTTATAGTTAACAACAGCCGGAAGTCCCAGCAGGACCACAACAACTTTCTGCAACTTCACTGGAAGCGGTGAGTGATTTTAAAGGTTTCAAAGGTTTAATCCCGGGCTTTTGAGCAAAAACGGTGATGCTAAAAATTCCGGTGTCCCCGTTTTTATAAGCTTCTTTTTCCGCGTGGTCAAGGTACTTACCCAATATACTGTCTGGAATTACCACCGGCTTCTCTTTTTGAATACTTATGTGTTGAAATCCGGTTTGCCTTATGTGTTCCAGATATTCATCTTTTTGAATGGCACCTGCAACGCAGCCGGCATACATTTCAGCATCCTGCTTCAATTTTTCAGGAAGGCCGCCTACAAGCACAATATCAGAAATACTGAAATGCCCTCCGGGTTTTAAGCAGCGAAATATTTCCTTTATTACTTTTTCCTTATCCGGTACCAGGTTGAGCACGCAATTGCTCACAATCACATCGGCCAGATCATTTGATACCGGCATATTCTCTATATCTCCCTGGCGAAATTCCACATTGTTTAAGCCGAGTTTTTCAGCATTGATGCGGGCCTTTTTGATCATTTCCTCTGTAAAATCTATTCCTATTACCTTCCCTGTATCTCCTGCTTCATGACGTGCAATGAAACAATCATTTCCGGCACCAGATCCAAGATCAATTACCGTATCTCCTTTCTTGATCTTAGCATAGCCGGTTGGAAGTCCGCAACCCAAGCCCAGGTCTGCATCAGCATTGTAGCCTTCCAGTCCCGTATAATCATCGGTCATAATATTATAAACTTTAGGGACGTGAGAATTGCTGCCGCAGCAGGAGTCATTTTCCCCTCGTGCAATCTCTGCATATTTTTCCTGAACGATCTTTTTAAGTTCTTCTGAAGTGGTCATATGTCTATAATTAAGTTAAAAAAATCAACAATTTGTGCCGCAGGAGGAGGGAGGCTGAAAGCTTTCAAACAGATTTCCAAACAGGCCTTTAATTTCTTCCCATTTAACCGGATTGATACAGTAGCTTACAGATACTCCTTCTATAGTTCCCTGGATGATCCCGCTATTTTTCAATTCTTTAAGGTGCTGGCTTATAGTAGCCTGGGCGAGGCCCAATTCCTCTACCAAATGGCCGTTGAAACAGGTGTTTGATCTTAGCAAATATTCAATAATGGCTATACGGGCAGGGTGTGCAAAAACCTTGGCAACACCGGCCAGTTCATTTTGCTTATCTGTAAAAAGATCTGTCTTTGTAACTCCCATTTTAATGTATTTTTTTATGTGGTCCTTACTGTATAAATACAGCAGTATGTGTACTAATTTTTTTGTTACAGCTGGATCGAATATTCAATATTATTACATTGCAATATTACGATATATAAACAAATAAAACTATTATAGCCGGTAATTTTTTAGTTAGATGTTCTTTAAACTTCCAGGGCTTTTCTATCCCAATTTGCGAGTTTCGCTCCCGCCTCATAGGTGCTGTCAAGGAATTCGCGCAGCATAGCTTCAGGATCTTTGCTTTCCTGTACCGCTTTATACGGTAAAATAAATTCACGCAAAGTTTCATGGTAATAGGCTTCCTCTGGTTCTATAACTGCATCTTTAAAACCTTGAGGTTCGGGGTATAGGTAACAGTAGAAAGCAGCTTCAGGAAACGCTTCGTTGCCGGGCCAGAATCCTGCACTCATTACCTCATGAGAGTATGCTTCCTCAGCAACCCAGTTGGCCAGGTTGGGTATTCCCCCGGGATGTTTGGGCGCCGTGCGACCTGAAAAACGGGATGCCGCAAGGTCAAAACTTCCCCAAAAGAAATTAACATCGCTGCATTTTCCCCTGAAGTGGCATTTAAATCCCGTAAAAACATCCTGTATAGCCAGTAAACTTTTATGTAAGGCTGTAACTTCTTGTATGTCGTAGGAATTATGTAGGGTATCATCTTCAAATCTTATAGGATTTACCAATTCCACGGGCTTGGAATAGATCTCCAGATCTATATCCAGGGTTTTAAGATTTGAGAAAAGCTTTGCGTAGAAATTTGCTACCGTAAGTCCGGCTAAACTAAATTGTCTTTCCTCGCCTCTGCTGGTTAATATTATTAAACGATGATTGATAAAGTCCAGGTCTACCTGGAAAAACTGGTCGCGGTAGGGAAGGGTAGAAGTGGTTAATCCTGTAGGGGTTATCTTTAGGGCAACGTGCCAGGAGTGGTTCATCCAGGTCAAGGTCCCCAGTTTTATTTTCCCAAGTATTTGTGTCCACATATGTAGGGTATCATAGGTGTCTTTTCCCTTTTCATAAGATAGTGTTGGCCATTTCGTTTCCATTGGTTTGATTTTCAGTTTAGAGTACTTAATTTACTCAATCTTTTTGAAACAAGCTTCAAAATTCAAACTCCAAAAACCCAAAACCCAAAACTCAATTTCCTATTCACTATTCACTACTCACTACTCACTACTCACTACTCACTATTCACTACCCACTACTCACTAATTTCACTCAACACTCACTAATTTCACTCAATACTCAATACAAACTCTTCCTTATCCTGCTAAGTGATTGTGGTTTTATGCCCAGGTAGGATGCAATAAGGTATTGCGGGATACGCTGTATGAAATGCGGATATCGGGTTGCAAATTCTTTATAACGGTGGTCTGCATCTTCGCTTATAGTTTTGGCAATACGGTAGTGCAACGAAGCCAGGGAGTTTTGCAGCAGCTTGCGAAAGAACCGGTCAAAAAGGGGATGAGAACAACAAAGCTGTTCAAAAGCATTCTTGTTTATAAGCAGCGCCCGGGTGGGTTCCAGGGCTTCAATAGTAGTCACCGCAGGAGTACCTTTAAAATAGCTTGAAGCATCTGTGATCCAGTAGTTTTCAATAGCAAACTGCAACGCGTTTTTATCGCCTTTTTCGTTTACATAAAATGAATAACAGGAACCTTCAAGAATAAAATATTGATAGTTACATGCTTTTCCTGCTTCAGCTAAAAGTTCTTTTTTGTCAAAGGATTTTTCAAAAGAAAGTTCCTTCAGGCTAATCAGCATTTCTTCCGGGATCTCTTCTCCCAGGGTGTATTCCAGATTTTTTTTAATAAGGTCTTCCATTATTTTTTGCTGAAGGGTTTTTCCAGAACCTGAAAATAAAAATACAAAAAGAAGGTGGGTTTCTATGCTGAAATTTTGGCGCGAGCCATATGTTTCAGAAAAATTGAGGAATAATTTAATTTTTAGGAGTGAAATAAACTGAGGGGACATATTTCCCTTGTAAGGCCATGGAAGCTTTCCTACCTTTAGGAAATTCTGAAGCAATTATGAAAGTACTCAAAGATAAAACCGTCCTAATTACCGGGGGAGGTTCCGGCATTGGTAAATTAATGGGAGAATTGATCCTTAAAAAAGGTGGCAGGCTCATTATTTGGGATATCAATCCAGAAAATATAGAGAAAAGCCTGGCAGACCTCTCTGGTTTGGGAAAAGTGGGTACTTACACTGTAGATGTTTCTAATCCCGAAGATGTAAAAAAAACGGCTGCACTTGTGTTACAGGACCACGGGGTAGTAGATGTTCTTATAAATAATGCAGGGATTATCGTGGGAAAATATTTTCACGAACACCATACTAGAGATATTGAAAGGACTATGAATATCAATGCTGTGGCACCTATGTATGTTACTGCAGAATTTTTGCCAGGAATGATGGCCCAAAATTCCGGACATATTTGCAACATAGCCTCTTCAGCGGGACTTGTAGCCAATCCTAAAATGAGCGTGTATGCTGCCAGTAAATGGGCAATGATTGGCTGGAGTGACAGCCTGAGGCTTGAAATGGAACAACTGGATAAGAATATAGGAATTACCACGGTGAATCCTTTTTACATCGATACGGGAATGTTCTCCGGGGTGCGATCTAAAGTTCCCATTTTAAAACCGGAGAAGGTGGCGCATAAAATTATAAAGGCGATAGAACAGGAGAGGATATTTTTAACCATGCCCTGGAGCATGCACCTCGTACGCCTTGGCCAGGGTTTATTTCCCATCAGGTTTTTTGACTGGTTTGTGGGAAAGGTGTTGGGAATGTACAGCACAATGGATCATTTTAAAGGTCGAACAGAATAAATTTATTAAAAAGAAAAAATTTGGAATATACTTCAACTCAGGAAATAGATAGATTACACCGGGACCAACAAAACTTTTTTGCCTCGCACCAAACAAAGAATATCGAATTCCGGATTGATAAGCTTAAAAAGCTGAAGTTGGCCATAGACCAATATGAAGAACAAATCCTAGAGGCTTTGTGGAAGGATCTTGGGAAATCTGGAGAAGAGGCATATCTCACTGAAATAAGCATTGTCACCGGTGAAATAGAACATCACATAAAGAATCTTAAAAGCTGGGCCGCTCCGCAAAAAGTGTCTTCAGCGCTGCATCTATTACCTTCTGCGGGAAAAATACTGTTTGAACCCCTTGGCCAAACCCTTATTATCGCACCCTGGAATTATCCTTTTCAGCTGGTTATAGCTCCCCTTGTAGGGGCAATTTCAGCAGGGTGTTGTGCTATTTTAAAACCCTCAGAAAACACTCCGCATATTGCAGAAGTGTTAGACAGAATTATTAAGGAAACCTTTAAAGATGAGTATATAGCTATTGTTCACGGCGACCAGGAAACGGGCGCTTACCTGCTGGAAAAACGCTTTGATATCATCTTTTTTACCGGGAGCACCCGGGTGGGGAAAATAGTGATGAAGGCGGCGGCGGCGCATCTTACTCCCTTGATCCTTGAATTGGGAGGGAAAAGTCCCTGTATTGTAGATGAAAATGCCAATATTGAAATAGCGGCCAAAAGAATAATTTGGGGAAAGACCATAAATGCAGGCCAAACCTGCATAGCGCCAGATTATCTTCTGGTTCACGAAGAGGTAAAGGAGAAACTTATAGAAAATATGCAGGAGCATATTAATAGTATGTACGGCAGCGATCCTGAAGAAAGTAGCTATTATCCACGTATCGTAAATGAAGATGCTTTTGACCGGCTTGCCCTCCTTCTTGAAAAAACGGGAGGTACTATACGTGCCGGCGGACAAAAGAACAGGGCGAAGCTTTATATTTCTCCCACTATCCTTGATGGAATAACCGGGGATGATGAACTTATGAAGTCAGAGATATTTGGGCCAATTCTACCCATTATTACATTTACTTCTCTGGACCAGGCCATACAACAGGTAAATGCTGCCGAAAAACCCCTTGCGCTATATTATTTCGGGAAGACTGAAAAAGGAGAAGAGGTTTTGAAAAAGACCAGTTCCGGGGGTGCATGTATAAATGATACCCTTATGCATATTGCCAATCATAATTTGCCTTTTGGTGGGGTGGGAAACAGCGGGCAGGGCAGCTATCATGGCAGGGAAAGTTTTATAGCCTTCAGTAACCGCCGGGCAGTTGTAACTACTCCTACCTGGATCGATCTGCATTTTAAGTATGCGCCATTTAAGTATTTTGAATGGATAAAGAAGTTGATGTAATTCTGTTTTGCCGGTACGGATTATCATTTTGCGACAGCTTTTGTTGGGAGGAGTAACTAGAAGACCGGGTATTTTGGTTGTATAATGTATAATGTATACTGTATAATGTAAAAGTGGAATTGTTTTCTTATTCATAGATACTAAAGTCTACCATCTACCGACTACCATCTACCGACTACCGACTACCGACTAAACCTTAAGCACTCCCCGGAATCCCCGGGCGCTATAATAAGATTGAGCGCCATTGTGATAAATAAAAACGGTTTCGTACCTGTAATCTCCAAAAATTGCGCCTCCAAGTTTTCTTATTTCAGGCGGAGTTTGTAACCAGCTGGAAGTTTTTGAATCGAACTGTCCAAGTTTCTGTAGATTCCGGTATTGCTCTTCGGTTAAAAGTTCAATTCCCATAGAGTGGGCCATATCAATAGCGTTATGCTTGGGTTTATGCTCCTTTCGCGATTCCAATCCTTCACGGTCATAACAATTGCTTCTACGGCCTTTGGGACTTTCGGCAGAACAATCATAAAATATGAATTCCCCCGATTTCTCATCCTTACCCACCACATCCGGCTCCCCGCCTGTGCGTTCCATTTCGCCCAAAGACCACAGTTTTTCCGGCTTATTTTCCAATCGTTGGAGCACCTCTTCCCAGTTAATACCCGGATGGCGATTCATATTTTTACTAAAACGAGTTTCAAAGGTTTTTAATAGCTCTTCCCGCTCTTGTGATGATAATTCCCTTTTTGTAATCATATCAAGGAGTATTTGGTTATTCGTCTTTGTTGTAAACTGTTTATTGTATCCTGTAAAAGTGAAAATAATAAATACAACCAGGAGTTCCAAACAGTCAAATTTCCGAAACCTCACAGGTTTTTAAACTAAAGTCAACCATCTAATGTCTACCGTCTAATTTCTGCTCACTTAAACAATTCCCTATGTAAGTACCGCTGAGTGACTTAGGGAAAGCTCCACATCACTAAAGGAAAATTGTGAATAACCTACCGCTATAATCCCCTCCAAGCCATGTTTTAAATTATATTTTTGGCGCTCTAAAAAAAACTAAAATGAGCGCAACCTGGTATGAATGTAAGGTGAAATACAGAAAAACACACGAGACAGGAGAACAAAAAGTTTCTACCGATACCTATTTGTTAGATGCCGTTTCCTTCACAGAAGCTGAAGCAAGGATCAACGAAGAGATGGCAGCTTACACAAGCGAGGAATTCAAGATAATAAATATTAAAGTGGCAAATTTTTCGGAGATCCATCCCTTTGAAAATTCCGATAGGTGGTTTAAGTCTAAAGTTTCCCTGATAGCGCTGGATGAAGAGAGCGGCAAGGAGAAAAAAACAAATATTTATATGCTTGTGCAGGCCAATGATGTAAAGGAAGCTTTTGAGAACACCACCCAGGCCATGCAGAATACTATGGGTGATTACACAATTCCCTCAATTACTGAATCTCCTATCCTGGACGTTTTTCCATATTTTTCAGGAGATGAAGAGGATTTGGAACATATTCCGGCTCAGGAGACTACAGTTCTGGCAGAAGAGGAAGTTTAATTTTTTTCAGCTATATAATTATCCAAACACCTTCCTTGCGGGAGGTGTTTTTAATTTAAACTCATTTGAAAGGCAGTTGCAAATATGCGCCAGGATAATTTATAAAAATTAAATCGTAGTTATTCGGTGAATAATTTTCCAATAGAATAGGTGCGTGCACTTCCTTTTATAGCCACCCGGTCACCCCGGAGTATGCATTCAAGGTTCCCGCCACGGGGAGAGATTTGCTGTGCAGATAATTCAGTTTTACCAAGTATTTTACTCCAGTAAGGGATCAAAGAACAATGGGCAGATCCTGTAACAGGATCTTCGAATACCGTGGCGCGGGGGGTGAAAAATCGGGACACAAAATCTGTTTTGCTATCGGTGCCCGGAGCCGTGAAAATGACCCCACCTGTATCCAGATCTAATTTGTCAAAATGCAACCTGTTGATCTCAATATTTTTCACATCCTCTTCTTTTCCATAAACCAGTACAAAGTCTCTTGCTTTTAAAACTTCTGTGGGCTGGATGTTCAGCGAATCTTTCAGCAATTGAGGCAATTGGGCAGGAGCAGGGTTGCGGGTAGGAAAGTCCAGGGTGTACGTATTATTTTCAACCAAAACCTGCAATTCCCCGCTTTTGGTATCAAACAGGATCTTATCGCCCGGGTATTTTCTTATTTCTTTAATGGCATGAGCTGCCGCCAGAGGAGCATGCCCGCAAAGGACCATTTCTATTTCGGGGGTAAACCAGCGTAGATGAAACCTATTGCCGTTCTCAACAAAAAATGCGGTTTCTGCCACTGCATTTTCCATTGCTATCTTCAGCAAAAGCGTATCGGGAAGCCAATCAGATAACGGCACTACACAGGCGGGATTTCCTGAAAAGATCTCATTGGTAAAAGCGTCAACCTGATATAGATGAAGTTGCATAATAAATAGAATTTTGGTAGCCGAAAGATAAACATTTTGGTAGGAAGGGAGGTATAGCTGCATAGATTGCACTCCCTGCAAAACTGTGCAGTAAATTGTTGGCGGCCATTAAAATTTCACCAACATTTTAAAGTATTTATTTGGCTTAGATTTTTTCTTCCTTTTTTAGCAGGGCCGTTTTGGAATTTTTAGCGTTAAATGTTTCTATTAACTTATAGGTAAACGGAAGCTGCATCTCCAGCCTTGAAAGAATATCTTCAGAAATACTGCTTCGGCTGAAGGGAACAACCTTTATATATTCCTGGATCTCTCCTTCATTACGGCCATATTTATAGTCATAAGGGAAATCCCCATTGTCATTAATCTGGATACCCGTGTTATCCCTGTTCGGGATACTTATATAGAATTCGCTATTATTGATCTGGCCGCTATTATTGAAAAGTTCCTCCTCCTTTAAAAACTGAAATAATTCCAGTGCAGTATTTACAGCAGGATCTATAAGTTGGATTTCTGCTGCCATTAAATTGCGATACCGGTAGTTTCCGCCTTCCTCCTTATAATTATATAATTCTCCAAGAACTTTATTAATCTCGGCAGTTAGGTATGGATAATGGGTACAACCTAAAATAATAGACTTTAAAGGTTGCTGCACCCTGGCTTTTCTTATTTGTTCCATTAATGAAACCAGGTGATAGCGCACATAATTTTCGGGGTCATTAATTTGCAGAATATTACAATCATCAGCACCTTGTGCATCACAAAGCATTTTGAAATCCTCGTAATCAAAATTGTAAATATCCAAAAGAGCTTTGTCTATTTTCAAGCTTCCCTGAAGATCTGGACCTTTATAATTTTCACGGGGGCTGGTGAGGTCTTTATTAAAATAATCTGAATCCTCGTCTACGGCTTCCGCTATTCCTACGCCTCCTTGCTGGAAAACTTCAATATTACCGGTGTATCCCAGTTGTTCTATTTGATCATAAAGTGTGGTTACATAACCTTTGGAAGTAACCGTGCCGGCCGTAGCCATGACAGCTATGGTGGCATCTTCATCCCGGGCCAGGTTTTCCAAGGCTCCACGTACCCCTGCATCAATGACTCCAATAACTTTAATATCCAGATTAGCCTGCTTCATAAAAGCTTCTATGTTCTCTTTTCCATATGCCGTGGCTGTATTACAGGCAATGACCAGGGCTTTAATGGGGGATTTATCGGTTTTATAGGTTTTGGCGTCAGGCGAAGGGTAATATTTGTCTCCAAGGATAAACTGCACGTCTTTCAGGATGTGTTCCAGTAAGAGGGAATTTTTATTTTCAGCGGAATAGTTGCCGTAAGGCATATTTGCCTGGTCTGCCAGATAGATAAACTCTTCCGTTTTAAAATCTATTTGCCCATCAGCCCCAGGGGTACGGGTCTTATTGTTATAAGCATCAAAATTTACAATAGCATCAAGAACAGTAAGGCCGCCTATCCCAGAGTCAAAAACCCCAATGGGCAGTTCCTTTACACCGGTAGGATAAGCTTTTGTATTTATATAATAAAAACTTTCCTTATCATTTAAAATACTATTTGTAATTGCTTCCTGTGACCAAATAACACCGGGAAAGAATAAAAACGACAGAAGGATTAATCTGAATGATCTCATGAGGTTGGGGCTTTTTATTTTTCAGAAAAAAGATACATTTTTTTGATGAAATCTTTGACATTAGAAAAGTTGATATATCGGTTTATCGGTGCTGGTCTATCAGAATTAAATTTCCATCGGGATCATTCAGCATAAGACTGGCCGGGCCCGTAGTATTTTCATCGGCTTCGGAGGTAAGAGATATATTTTTGTTTTTTAAGTGGTTCTGAATCTCCCTTACATCGTTAAAATTTTCAAGGTTTTGGGCGTTCTCATCCCAGCCCGGGTTAAAAGTGAGAATATTTCCCTGGAACATTCCCTGAAACAATCCAATTAAAGAATTTCCATTTTTCATAATGAGATAGTTCTTGTCGAATTCTCCTGCAAAACACCGTAAATCCAAGATTCTCATAGAAAGCTTTGGATACCTTAAGATCTTTCACGCTAAGGCTTATTGAAAATGCTCCTAATTTTAAATTTTCCATATTTTTTATTTTATCACAAATTCCTATTTAAATTAAGAAAAATTTAAATAGATCCCCCGGTTATAATGACTTGTTTTTTTGGAGTCTCCGGAAAGGTTCTTTATGCCATAAAGCTTCTTACAAGTACCAGTAAAAGCCCAAAAACAAAGATAGAAGTGAAGATGATCTTGTTGTATTTTGCCAGCCAGTTAGGAAGGAAAATGTCAAAATTCTCCTTTGGGGAATCGGAGTATTTTCTGGCAACAAGGGTTAATGGGCAAAACATCTTAAACAGGACCAAAACCAGTCCTTCTGCTATTACCAGTCCAATGGCTATCCATGTATACATGTTTATTTGGTTGGTTATTCCGGAGTAAACCACATAGAAAATAATACACACAAAAAATATCCATACCAGGGTATGCAGCGATTTAATAGCCAGGAGCTTATTTTTCTTTTCATTATGAATTGCTACCTAAAGTTACTCAACCTGTAAGGCTTTCAAAGAAAAATTGATTGAAATTATTTAAGTATTTAACCGAATTAATTATCACTGTATAATTTAAAAAGTATGGTGAAAAACCGGAGGTGGTCATCTGTTGTTTCTTACAGTAAAAATGTTACGTCGATTGAAATTTATTGTTTGTCTACGTTCAATTGCTTTCTGCCTTCAAATGAAAATGAATGGCCATACATCAATTACCTTTAAGAAGACCCTACGTGTTTTTTGTTGAATCTCTAAAAAATATGAGCCATGAAAAAAATTTTATTGATTTTATGTGGGGTAGTAGTTCTAAACAGCTTTTGTAGTTGTGATTCCAATTCAAATGATGATCTTCCTATTATGGTAATACCTGTGAAGCCTAATCCAATAGGTACACCACAGCCCGATCCACAAGAGACACCTTCAGAAACAAATATATATTTTGGTTTTTTAGATGGGGATGGCAGCTCTGAAACTTATATAGATATGCCTATAGAAAGTTCTACTGAAAACTTAATTGTTGGCAGGTGGAAAATTGTAAAACTGGGAGTGGATGAAAATAATGATGGTAAAATTCAATTTTATAATTATAAAGATTTTGGACACGAGGTTTGTGGAGAAAGCTTTTTACAGTTTAATAATGATGGAGTGGTTTTCGAGAACAGCTATTATAAACAAAATTCAATTTGTACCCTTTTTGTAGAAATTGACACCTGGGAGTTTATAGAAGAAAACAGACTTAAAATTTATGTTTATGATATAATATATCTTATTGAAGTGACGCAATCTCAATTAGTTTTAAAATATGACTGGAGATTTGAAAACTCTCTTTGGGCTCCATTACAGGTATATTATTATTTTGAAAGAATTGTAGAATAGAGGCTCCGGGGGGTTCAGTGTAATGGGAAAATAGATTAGGTAAAAGTCAAAGCATCCTCCTTTTTATCACCCTCAACCTCCCCGTTACGGTAAGGTTCCCACTGCGCAAAGCCTACAGAATTTGAGCTATTTAACATCTTTTGAATGGTGATTTTTTACAATGTTTAACTTCGTTGAATCTTCGATTTCAGGACCTTGCAATACATTTCTGCCTGGCCAAATTTGCCTGCGCCGAATTTGTGATTTCCCTAAGCTACTTTATAGAAGAATTCTCGCCTCAAATTGAAACGAATCCCGCGTTAAATCTAAAACCATTTTTAAGAAAACCTGGTATAATCAATGCAACCGGAATTTTTAAGAGATGCCAGAGTAGCCTGCAGATTTCCATCCAGAAGATTTCCAGATTTTTTCTGACAAAAAGGGCATGGGTTAAGATCACCATCTGTATCAACATAAAAGCCTTTATATCCTCCACTAAAACAACCATGCCGGCGTTGATAATATCCGTGATAAGTGATAATTGGATAGGAAAGATAGTTGGAAGAGAAATTATATTCCGTATAAATTTCTTCGATTATCTCCAGATGTTTGGGATGTAAAAGAACGTCTTTACCCTTAAAATGTCCTACGGCTTTTGGTTCAAGAAACTGAACAAATGCAACTCCCATATCCCTGGCCATTTCCATATATTCTTTAAGAAACTCGTGGCTCGCAAATTCTCTTGTAATACATACGGATAGACAAACGACAAAATCCTGCTCAAGTGCATTTTTCACAGCTGTTTCTGCCCAAAAGAAAGCATCTTTAAACCCTCTGAACTTATTGTGAAGTGCAGGATCAAAATGGTCCATGCTCACGAAAACTCCTGTAAGTCCTGCATTTTTTAAACGCCGCGCGTTCTCCTCTGTAAATTTAAATCCTGAAGTATCAATCCAGAAGGAAGTCAATTTTTTATTGGCAGCATTTAGGATCTCGATAATTCTGTCCACTTTAAGCAGCGGCTCCCCGCCTGAAAATTGTATTTCACTTACCCCTTCATTTTGAAGTTTCAGCACAATTTCTACAAGTTCCTCTGTTGTTAGGGTTTCCTTTTTATTTAAACTGTTCCATTCAAAACAATGATCACATTGAAGAGAGCATTTTTTGGTAATTGCTATTATGACGTTATTAAACCGGTTGTAGTCCTGGCCCACAGGTTTAAAATCATTTAACTGACTAATGATAAATTTCTTGAAAGTATCGCTCTTCCACCCCGGACCATAAAGGAACCGGTAATATTTTCCATCAATCTGCGCTATTTTTTTGATATTAAAATCTCCAATAAATTTTTTTCTAAGACTTATAAGGTATTTAAGTCCGCCAAGTACATCCCCGGCATCTTTATAACATTCCCTGGCGATTTTTATAATGCTGAAAATGATTTGTATATTGATATAGGTTTTACGCCAGCCACTTAAAATACCAGAACGGGGAGCCGTACTTACCTTTGCTCTTTTAGAAGTTACCTTCTCCCGGGGCGGTGCCATTATGATGTTCTCAGTTTCCATGGGTCAGGGCAAGGTCAAACATATCTTCTCCAATAAATTTTTTGTATTGTTCCTCAGAAAACCGGCTAAACTTTCCGCTTTTCTTAAACTCCTGCAGTTCCGCGAAGTCAGGGATCCCTTTATAGTCACGAATATAGGTGTAATAGCCTCTGTTTTTTAGGAAAGCAGTGGTTCTTCCCTCGCTGTTATTTGCCTTGTATTTAAAAGAGACAATTACCTCATTTCCTGCTTCAGGTTGTATTAAATATTCTCCATCTGTCTTCCTGAGAAGTTCGGTAACAATTCCCCCTTTCTCATCTACCGCAAATGAAGGTTCAATTACAATCTCTTTCATTGGGATATTTTCTGAAAAATCTATACCGGCGCGATCAATTTCCCAGAACATAAAACCCGTTTCCAGTTTCAGGACAATTTTCTCCTGCTGGGGATCTTCCAGATCTATAGGTACAACAATATCCCGGAAGGCGAGAGGTCCCACAGTTGTAATACGCTCAATGAGTTTCCATTCCCCATTTGTTTGTATATAAACAGAAAGCGGAATATTTTGATCTACCGCCCATTGTGAAGATTCTTCCCCCGGGGTTTCAAGTTGTTTCTTTTGAAAGGTGTTATAATACAAACCAAACTTTTTATTGAATTTCCCGAAGGTATAATCCAACCAGAAAGAATTTTTAGCGGTAAGAAATAGTTTTGCCTGTTTTACCCCTGCAGGTTTCTCAAATTCCATGGTTATACTTCTGGAACCGTCCGGTGTTTTAGTTTCAGAATCAAACAAAAATGATTTGCCATCCCCTTGAAGTAAATTGGAAAGCTCAACAGAAAAACGATTTGAAAATGCTTTTTTTGGTGCCTCTATGTGAGAGAAACTGTAAGCCTTTCCCTTTTGGTCAAGAAGAACTTTTACATTTTCAGGATGCTCAAACACAATCAATTGCAGTAGGTCTGTATACTGTATTTCAAGCAACTCATTGGTTACTTTAACAATATACTCATCGCCCGAAGCCGAAATTTGGGGCAATGGTAAATAATCATCACGCTGGATATTGGGGGTAATAGCCCCCGGATATAACTCCCCCTGAAAAACAAATTCCCGGCCATCTTTGACATAAATAAATGGACAGGAACTTTTAGTGAGGGCGACCACAATAATTGCTACGGCTAAAACGGCCACCGTTGCGCCTACTACATTAATCACTGATCTACCGGTATTGGCATTATTTACTGAAACCGAATCAATCATGGAAAAAGGTACGTTCACCTCTTCACCCATAATGAAATTCAGATTTTGGCGGGTATAAAAATGCACCTCATTCAAAGGTTCTTTTTGACTTCTTCTATATCGATAAGTTTTTTTGTCCTTTGGTCTTTCACGACTGTGCTCAGAATTGATTGTTGCGAGGACACCTTTTAATTCTTTTTTATCATCATCTACGGTCACCTGGTTAAGGTGGACTGTTTGATTACCGGAATGAAGGATCACATATCTTTCTTCAGGTTTAAGGTTTTCAATTTGCATTCCCGATGCACCACTTAAAGACGTTTTTTTTACTTTGTAATAAGAACATCCTGAAATAATAAGGAACAATATCAGGAGTAGGAATGAGTAAAGGTTCAGTTTTTTGAAATTATGGGGAAGTAGGGCCTGAAAGATAAACCTGGCTGTTTTCATCATATTTAGAATAAAAGGTTACGCGTGGAATGATTTTTATCTATCTGACCGCTGGGGGATCAGGCAATGATCTCGGGGAATCTTCCTTCTAATTTAGTGAAAAAAATTAATCATTTCACAATTATTTATAGCGCTAACTCTCCTTTAATCAAATTCTTATAGCTTTAATCTATTTTAAAGACTTTAAAATCAGGTTAAGTTTGATCCCGCTTTTTAAAGTTTTCACACTTTGAGCTTGATTAATATTCTCTCCCAACATTAAGCTTCGTGGAATCTTCGATTTCCCGCCTCTGAGATATCCGGTTTTAAAACAAATAAATCCTCATAAACCTGGAACATTCTAAAGATTAATTTCTTAAATTACAGTGGTTTAGCAGAAGATTACAACATCTACATGTTGGTTAGAACCCTCAATTCTAACTTGAGCCTCTGTGTTAGCCCCATCCCAACACAGTTTATAGACCAATATAATTCTACCATTTTTTTAACTTTCTAAAGGAAAAAAATAGCTCGTCATCAAAAAAATAGAATATTCTATTTCTGAATCTAAAACTTTCCTATAGCAGCAGGATTAACTATTAAAACCAGAAATCATGAGCTCATTAAAATCAATTTTATCCGTACTTATCTTTTTATTTTCGTTCATCCAAACGAGCACTTCTCAAATTTTGCCTAAAGACAAGAAACCGGAAAACATGGTTAAAACCCACACTACCCACGAGATGGGAGCCGGAGATCCTTTTATCCATGGCCGGGAAATGCTTCATCACATGATGTACGAGCAGGCAGCGCAGTTATTCAATGAGGCAATACAACATAATCCAAATAATGCAATGGCCTATTGGGGTTTGGCTATGACAGCCTTACGTCCTTTATGGGCTCCACCAAATGCCAAAGATTTCGAGAATGGTTTGATCGCTATTACAAAAGCACAATCCATAGGCCATCCTTCGGAAAAGGAACTTGAGGAAATAAATGCTTTGCATAATTATTATATTACAGCAAAGGATGCCGGTTACCGGCAAGGTTTGGGAGCGTGGAAAAATTCTTTGGAAGAATTGCATAAAAAATATCCCGATGATATTGAAATAGCCTCTTTCTATGGCCTGTCTTTATTGGCAACAGCTCCACAGGATG
>CAXAZV010000033.1:0-17825 GCA_963973375.1 uncultured Antarcticibacterium sp. | reverse complement strand
AATATCTGTGCTGCCGGGTGTTACAGTTTGAGGCTTTGGCTTTATTGCAGTAGTAAGATTTTCATTGCAAAATTTTATAAGGTTGGGCAAAGAGGTAGGATTGGAATACCAGTCCCCACCGCCCTGATATTTGAGCACCGCTATTTCCTGGGCTAAGCTTGTGAAATAACTTCCCATTATAAACAGTAGAAAAACATACATTCTTTTCATAGAAATACGTTCGCAAGCCTTTTAAAACACTTGAAAGATAGGAAATATTTCAAGGGAATTTTTATTGGGAATTATAAATAAATGTTATAACGGTGGCGCTTACTTAGAGCTCCTCTTCATTTGCAAGTGAAGCTGTATGGCATGCTACCACTGCGGCGGTTTCAGTACGAAGGCGACTATTTCCCAAAGTTACCGGGATCCAGCCATTTGACATTGCAAGCTCTATTTCACCCGGGCTAAAGTCTCCTTCGGGTCCTATAAGAATAATGGAAGTTTCGTGAGGTTTTAATTCCGTTTTCAAGGATCTGCGGGCTTTATCTTCCTCGCAGTGGGCAATGTATTTTTTTCCTGTAAAAGGTGACGAAACAAATTCAGAAAAAGAAATTGCCTCATTGAGCTGTGGAATCCTAAAATGCAGGGATTGTTTCATAGCGCTTTGTAAAACCCTTTCAAAACGTTCATTTTTAACAACTTTTCGCTCACTGTTACTGCATATAACCGGGGTTATCTCGTGGACACCAATCTCTGTGGCCTTTTCAAGGAACCACTCATACCTGTCGTTCATTTTAGTAGGGGCTACTGCCAGGTGAACATAATACGCAGGTTTGTCCTGCACTTCAACACTCACAATTTTTGCAATACATTGTTGGGAAGAAGAACTTATGATCTCTGTAGTAAATAAAAATCCTTTCCCATTGGTGACATTTAGCCGGTCTCCCTCATTCTTCCGAAGAACTTTTATAATATGCCGGCTTTCTTCCTTTGGAAAAATGATCTGGCTATCGGTTTCAGAAATTTCAGGGTGATAGAATAATTGCATATTTAAATTTTATAACGCGGCTGGGCTGTAACCGAAAGATCTGTAAATTCACCCTGTATGTATTTATAATATCCTACTATCCCAATCATCGCAGCATTATCTGTGGTATATTCAAATTTGGGAACATATGTTTTCCAGCCGTATTTTTTTTCGGCATCATGCAGCGCTTTTCTTATTCCGCTGTTGGCTGAAACCCCGCCACCAATGGCAATTTGATTTATGCCTGTTTGCTTTACCGCTTTTTTAAGTTTATCCATCAGGATCTCTACGATAGTATATTGAATGGATGCACAAATATCATCACGGTTTTCCTCAATGAAATTTGGGTTGTTTTTTACCTCCTTCTGAATAAAATATAAAACCGCTGTCTTTAAACCACTAAAGCTGAAATCAAGCCCACCTACTTTTGGTTTGGTAAATTTGAAGGCTTTTGGATTCCCTGTTTTTGAATATTTATCAATCAAAGGACCTCCCGGATAGGGAAATCCAAGGATCTTTGCACTCTTATCAAATGCTTCTCCCACCGCATCATCTATGGTCTGGCCAATTACTTCCATTTCAAAATAATTGGAAACTTTAACTATTTGAGTATGCCCGCCACTTATGGTCATTGCCAGAAACGGGAAGCTGGGTTTAGAGAAGTTTTCCTCATCAATAAAGTGTGCAAGGATGTGCGCCTGCATATGATTTACCTCAATAAGCGGAATATTTAAACCCATGGAAAGGGATTTTGCAAATGAGGTACCTACAAGTAAAGAACCCATAAGTCCCGGACCTTTGGTAAAAGCAATTGCAGATACATCTTTTTTGTCGATATTTGCTTTAGCCAAGGCCTGATGTATGACCGGTACAATATTTTGCTGGTGCGCACGGGAAGCAAGCTCCGGGACCACACCGCCATATTTGGTATGTACCTCCTGGGTTGCTACAATATTGGAAAGTAATTTATCGTTGCAAAGGACAGCCGCAGCAGTATCATCGCAGGAAGATTCTATGGCAAGGATATATATGTTTTGGGAAGTCATTATTTAAAAAGGGGCATAATAAATGTTTCTAATGTGTACAAAGTTATAACATAAAAGCGTATCAAAAAATTCTGGAAAATACTAATCAGGACAGTCGTTGCACTGCTTTTGGTTTTCGTGTTTTTATTGATCATTTTCTCCATACCTGCCGTACAGACTACTGTGGCGAAAAAATTGACGAATTCTATCAGGGAACGGTCTGATGTTAACCTATCTGTGGGGAGGGTAAGTTTTTCTTATTTTGGAAAAGTAAAACTCAACCAGGTATATGTTGAAGACCATCACCAGGACACCTTATTATATGCCCGGGAATTAAACACCTCCCTTCTTAGCCTTCGGAATTTAATAAACAATACCCCCAATTTAGGAAACACCACTGCAGATGGTTTAAAAATAAAAATGATACGCTATAAGGGGGAAGAAACAGATAACCTTAGTATCATCCTGGCAAAATTACGCAAGGAACCAACAGGAGAACCCAAACCTTTTGAATTATATATAAGGGATATCTACGTTAAGGACGGCTATTATACCTTTATAGATGAAAACCTGGAAGTTCCTGTAATCCTGGAATTTAAGGATTTGAACCTGCAGGCGGAAGATCTAAAGGTAGTAGACAGTGATTTTACGGTTTCTATTAATTCCCTGAAAGCGAGAGAAGCTTCCGGAATTGATGTGGTGCATATGAGCACTCAATTCTCTTATAGTCCCACCCAGATGGTGTTTCAGGATCTTATCCTGGAAACCCCGAATTCCTACCTGGATGCCAACCTGGCACTTGATTACGATAGTTTTTCCAATTTCACCAATGATGTACAAATCGTAGGGAATTTCAAGGAATCTAAATTTTCTACCAATGATCTCCGGCTTTTCTATGAGCCCTTTGGCGAGAATGAAAACCTTATTATAACCGGTGATCTTAAAGGAACGCTTAATGATTTTGTTCTGGAAGATCTGGAACTTGCAGGAATGGACCGTAGCTTCATTGATGGTAAAGTGAGACTGGAAGGCCTTTTTTCTGCCAATATGGAAAAGTTTAAAATGACCGGAGATTTTGAACGGTTTTCCACCAACTATTATGACCTTATAAATCTCCTGCCTTCGGTATTAGGTCCAGCCCTGCCTGAAAACCTTCGGGACTTTGGTAATTTACAATTAAACGGTTTGGCAACCCTTACTAAAAATTCCCTGGATGCCAATGTTTTTTTAACCACATTGCTTGGTACTGCTAAGGCCGATATTGTTTTGAATAATTTCACCAATTCCGCAGCCACAACATACAAAGGTGACCTGCAGGTTAATAATTTTAATTTGGGCCGCTTGCTGGGCCAAAAAGACCTTGGTAAAACCACCTTCAGTCTTTTTGTAGACGGGAAAGGTTTTACTCCTGAAAGTTTGAACACCCAGATACGCGGAAGGATCTCAAGGCTTAATTACAATAATTATCAATATTCCAATATCCTTGTAATGGGTACGGTACGAAATTCTGTTTTTAACGGAAATCTTGTTTCCCAGGACAAGAATCTTCAAATGGAATTCAATGGGCTTGTAGATATTTCAAAAGCCGAAAATATTTATGATTTCGAAGCTTCCATTGGCTATGCAAATCTAAGGGAGCTTAATTTTATTTCCCGTGATACAATTTCGGTCCTTAAAGGAGATATAATAATGAATATGCAGGGGAATAACCTGGATAATGTCTACGGAACGATCCTCCTTGCCAATACCACCTATCAAAACCAGAACGATCTTTATTATTTTGATGACCTAAGTGTTACTTCCTCATTTGATGCACAGGGAATACGCACTATTGCAGTAAACTCTCCAGATGTTATAAACGGGCAGGTGACGGGGAATTTCAAAATTTCAGAAGTTGGGGCGTTAATAGAAAATTCCATAGGAAGTATCTACACCAACTACCGTCCCAATGTGATTACTACAAATCAATACATGGAATTTGATTTTGATATTTATAACAAGATCGTAGATGTTTTTTATCCTGAAATTAAGCTCGCGCCGAATACATTTATAAGAGGTAGGGTAGAGTCTGATGAATCTGAATTCAGGCTTACTTTCCGCTCTCCAAAAATTGAAGCTTTCGGGAATATGCTGCAAGACCTGAACATCCAGGTAGATAACACCAACCCGCTGTATAATACCTTCGTGGAGGCCGATAGTGTTTCTACCGGAATCTATAATTTTTCTGAATTCAGTTTAATTAATGTGACCCTGCGGGATACGCTTTTTATACGCTCAGAATTTCAGGGAGGGAAACAGAACGATGATGTTTTCAATCTCAATTTTTTTCACACCATTAATGCCGATAACAAATCGGTAATCGGGATCCAACGATCTGATATTAAATTCAAGGAAAACGTATGGTTTCTAAATGAGGACAGTAACAGAAGTAATAAAATAGTTTTTTCAAATAATTTCAGGGACCTTGTGGTAGACTCCCTGGAGCTTACGCATATGGGAGAGAATATTCGCCTTAGCGGGGCAATGAGGGATTCCACCTATAAAGATTTTAAAATTGAATTTGAAGATGTAGATATTGGAAAGATCACCCCAGATCTGGACAGCCTTAGCATAGCGGGAATACTTAACGGGCGGCTGCATTTATTGCAGGAAAATGGCGCATTTTTTCCTAATACCGAGCTGGAGGTGGAAGGCCTTGAGTTAAACGATATCCCTATGGGCAGGCTTAACATTGCTGTAGATGGAAATGAAGACCTTACTTTTTACAATGTAGATGCCAGATTAAGCAGGAAAGGCTTTGAATCTATAAGTGCTTTAGGACAAATAAATGCTGCAGGTAAAGATCCCACCATAGATCTGGAGGTGGCCCTTCGCAATGTGAATATGGCGGCTTTTAGTCCGCTGGGAGGGGACGTTATTGATAATATTAGGGGGTATGCTTCGGGTGACGCCACGGTAACCGGAAGTTATAAAAACCCTGATATCACGGGAATGATAGAGCTGGAAGATGCCGGTTTCAGGATCCCATATTTAAATATAGATTATAACCTGAATAATATTGCCACGATTGACCTTACCCAGCAGCAATTTGTGTTTGATGATGTGGAATTGCTGGATATTAAATACAGGACCACCGGAAACCTGGACGGCACAATTTCTCACAGGAATTTCAAGGAATGGTTCCTGGACCTGGAAGTAAACGGAGACCGTATGCTCGTACTGGATACCCAGGCCGAAATTGATGCACTTTATTACGGGACTGCTTTTATTGACGGTGAAGCTACCATAAAAGGCCCCACAGATGAGCTTGTTATAAATGTTACGGCGGCTACAGAGCGGGGAACTATTTTCAGGATCCCTTTAAGCGATGCAGAATCTGTAGGAGATAATTCCTATATACATTTTTTAAGTCCGGAGGAAAAAGCTTCAAGGCTTGCGGGGATAGAATTAGAAATACCCGAGGTCAAAGGTCTGGAGCTTAATTTTGATCTTGATATCACCAACGATGCAGAAGTTGAAGTAGTGGTAGACCAAACCAGCGGAAGTTCTTTAAGAGGACGGGGAGCAGGGAATATGCTTATAGAGATCAATACCAACGGAAAATTTAATATGTGGGGAGATTTCGTGGTATATGAAGGAGTTTATAATTTTAAATATGCAGGACTGGTTCAAAAGGTATTTAAAGTACAGTCCGGCGGAAGTATTAACTGGAATGGAAGCCCCATTCAGGCAGAACTGGACGTAAGCGCCATCTATGAAATTGATGCCAACCCGGCCATTTTGCTGGAAAATCCATCTATTAACCGTAAGATCCCTGTGGAGGTTGTAATCTTGCTTCAGGGCCAGATCGCACAACCGGATATTACCTTTGACGTACAATTTCCCAACGCCAGCAGCGCGGTGCGCTCTGAGCTTGAATACAGGATGGTAGACCGTGCCACCAGGGAATTACATGCCCTCTTCCTTGTAACGCAGGGATCCTTCTATACTGATTTTGCGATAGGGCAAAATGCGTGGTCCGGTACACTTGTGGAAAGGGCTTCCAGTCTTGTAAATGATATTTTTGCAGATGAGGATGGAAAATTCCAGGTAGGGGTGAATTATGTGCAAGGCGAACGCACGCCAGACCAGCAAACAGTGGACAGGTTCGGGTTAACACTAAGCACCCAGATAAGCAACCGTATTCTTATAAACGGTGCAGTGGGGGTTCCTGTAGGAGGAGTTACAGAATCTGTAATTGTGGGAGATGTGGAGATCCAGTTCTTGCTTAATGAAGATGGCTCTTTACGCGCCAAGGTCTTTAACCGTGAGAACAACATTCAGTTTATTGGGGAAGAGATTGGTTTTACCCAGGGAATTGGAATCTCGTATTCCGTAGATTTTGATACGTTCAAGGAGTTGATACGTAAGATCATGAACCGCGAATATCTTAAAACTGAGGAGGAGGAAATCGAGGAGCAATCGGCCAAATCTGTAGCACCAGATTATATTGTTTTTCCGGAAATGAAATAAAAGGTACTCCTTTAAATTTCGGTTAAATTAAGCGTATATTCTTCCTTATAATATTATACTTCGTAATTTTATATCATAAATATTTTCAATGGCAAAAGGAATAAAAAGAATTGGAGTAATGACATCTGGCGGGGATTCCCCGGGAATGAATGCAGCTATAAGGGCTGTTGTAAGGGCCTGCGCTTATTACCATACAGAATGTGTAGGCTTCTACCGCGGTTTCCAGGGAATGATTGATGGAGATTATGAAGAAATGAATGCGCGCAGCGTAAGGAATATTATTTCAAGAGGAGGAACCATTTTAAAATCTGCACGTTCCAAAGAATTCCTTACACCTGAAGGCCGGCAGAAAGCAGCCGATAATCTAAAGGCAGCAAAAGTTGATGCAATGGTACTTATTGGCGGTGACGGCACCTTTAGAGGTGGGAAGGTATTTTGGGAGGAGCATGGCATTCCGGTAATTGGAGTACCGGGAACCATAGATAATGATATTTATGGAACCAATTATACAATAGGATATGATACGGCCTTAAATACAGTAGTCGAAGCAATAGATAAAATTAGAGATACCGCGAGCTCACATAACAGGCTGTTCTTTGTAGAAGTAATGGGCCGGGATGCAGGTTTTATCGCGCTTAACAGCGGCATAGGCGCCGGTGCTGAAGAGATCCTTATACCTGAGGAAGACCTGGGGCTTGACCGTTTACTCGATTCACTTCAAAAAAGTCGGCGCTCAGGAAAAACATCCAGTATCGTGGTAGTTTCTGAAGGAGATAAAATTGGAAAGAACGTTTTTGAACTGGCTGAATATGTGACCAATAACCTTCAGGACTATGACGCCAGAGTTACGGTTCTAGGCCATATACAAAGAGGCGGAAGCCCTTCTTGTTTTGACAGGGTGCTTGCCAGCCGTTTGTGCGTGAGGGCTGTAGAATTGTTGCTGGATGGACAAACTGCCCTAATGGTGGGATTTGTAAATAACCGGGTTGAATCCTGTAGCCTTGAAAAGGCATTAAAATCCAAACCCGATTTTAATAAAGACCTTTTAAGAATTTCTGATATTCTATCTACGTAAAATGACAATAGCAATAATTGCCCATAATGGGAAAAAAGCCGAGATGGTGCAGTTTCTGAATGAGAACCGTTCCATCCTGGAGGCTAAGGATATAAAATTAATAGCTACAGGAACCACGGGTCAAAAGACCGAAGCCGCGGGTTTTGAAGTGGAAAAATTACTCTCCGGCCCATTGGGTGGAGATGCTCAAATTGCCTGCCGTCTTGCAGAAGGTAAAGTAGATATGATCATTTTCTTTCGGGACCCCCTGGATAAGCATCCACACGAACCAGATATCTTTATGCTTATGAGATTATGTGATGTGCATAATATTCCATTGGCCACGAATCCCGCTACCGCAAAATTATTGATGAAAGCTATTTAACGGCAATTGCGCTAATCTCAACATTTACAAATTTGGGTAAATTTGCTACTTCCACGGTTTCGCGCGCAGGAGCTGTTTCAGGGTCAAAATACTTCCCGTAAATCGCGTTGATACGGGCAAAATTATTCATATCACTTATGAATATGGAGGTTTTGATCACATTTTCAAAAGTCATTCCTGCTTCAGTAAGAATTGCTTTAAGGTTTTCCATCACCAGGGTAGTTTCATCTTCAAGGTTTTCAATTTCCAACTCATTTGTTGCAGGATTAATAGCTATTTGCCCTGAGGTATAAAGCATATTTCCTGTAAGTACGGCCTGATTGTAAGGCCCTATAGGATTAGGAGCTTTGGAAGTTTTAATGATCTTTTTCATGTTACTGGTGTGTTTTTAAAATCTTAATTATTTCGGCTTAGGAAAGATACAAAATCAAACAGATAAACCCTCTTAACTTTTAATGCCTATAAGGGGTAATTCCCCATCTTTAAAGTCTTCTGTCCGGTTCGCGGCGTTTGTCATATTTAATATCACTTAGCACACTGGATTTAATTCCAATGAAAAAATTCCAGGAACTTCGGTCGCTAAAGGGAATCCAGTTGAAGCTCATATTCCAACTGTCAAGATCTCTTTGAAAACGCAACTGAGTATAGGTGAAGCCACCTTCTTTAATATCAAAACCGGAGGAACCACCTACCACCCATTTGGGCGCTAATTCTATATCTCCTGAAAACATAATAGAATGGGAGGATATTTCGTTTTGGCGGGCCATATTGTTATAGGTCATGGTATAAGCAATTCGTAAATTCCAGGGGATCTTATAATTGTACCATTGATCATTTCGCTCCTCCTTACCTTCAAAAACATCTTCCTCGTCTGTAAACCTTCCATCAATATCAGTTCCCTTTCCAAAGAGGTCATCTGGCCTTCCACCACTGCGGAAGGTTTCATTATCCAACTTATCCTTATTTTCCTCACCTCCGGCAAAATCTGTGCTCGAAAAATTATATCCAAAGCTCACATTGGCCATTGTAAACCTGAAGAGACTACCGCCATTATTTATATTTAGCTTGTCTATACGCCGATTATTGTTGTCCAGCGCATACATATCAAGGTTTGCTGCAATATTTACATCAAGTTTATTTTGAATTATAGGAACTGTTCCCCGAACATTGATAGGGGCCAGTCTAAGAGAATCTCCTGCCAGATTATAGGCTGTACTAAAATTAAAGTTGCTTAGGAGGGTAATTTTTTTAGGCTCAGTAGCAGTGCTGTCCCGGTCCCGGACTTTTGCTTCCAAATTGTTGCTAAGGTTTAATCCTATAGAACTTGCGAAATTCTGGCCCGGTGGTGAATACAACGAACCCTGGAACCTGGAAAAGGTTTCAATTCGGTTTAGGGAAGGATCCTGCTCATTTATGATCTCAAATTCATCATAATACTGGTCAAACGCGGGATTAATATTATAACTAATGGAGGGGCGCATCACGTGCCGCAGTGCCTGGTATTTTTTATCTTCACCAAAGTTTACAAGGCCATAAATCGTAGTTCCTATACCTGTGCTGAAATTGTAGCTTCTAAATGAGTCAAAACCGGTAATGGTATCTACCACTACCACCCGGCGCAGTGCAGGATCATATTCCCTTTCAAAAGTTTTAAAGACCCAGCTTTCAATATAATTGGCATTAGCGCTTACACTAAAATGTTTAAATACTTTAAAATTGGTAGAAATTGGAATATTATGCTGCGCGCCAAAATTGGCATCTTTGAACATTTGTGGTTTAAAAAACAGGGAATCAAAAGTCCTTATTCTGTTTTCTCCCCGTACACTATATTGAAAATTTATATTTTGAATTAGCCCTTTTTTAGTTCCCATTTTTGGTGCCAAAGGGTAGATCCTGCCCATACTGGCCTGCACCGTGGGAAGGGTCATCTCTATTTCCTGGGTATTGGTATTTTGCTGGTGCCGGGCAGCGATGCTGTAATTAATTTGGGGTTCGCCTGCAAAAGTTTTGGAATAAGAAACATTTGAACTCATGGTGTTGTTCAAATAATTCGCAGTGTTTGTTTGGTTTACAGATTCCCTGAAATAATTACTACTTCCTAAATTCACTGAAGCAGAAAACTGCGAAGAGGGATTGGATTTGGCATCCTGTGAATGTGTCCATTGGAGGTTATAACTGGAAGTCTCTGAGAAATCGGGGAAACCCCGTTCACTCTGCAGCAGGTTTTCATACCTCAGGTTCACATTTCCCCTGAATTTATAGCGCTTTGCGTAACTGGATTGGGTACGTAAACCATAACTCCCATTGGTATAATAATCTCCCACAACAAGAAGATCTACATAATCACTTATAGCAAAATAATAACCTCCATTTTGTAAAAAGTAACCCTGATTGTTGCTTTGACCAAAAGAGGGAAGAATAAATCCTGATGTTTCCTCTTCAGTAAGCGGAAAATATCCAAAGGGTAATCCCAGTGGGGTGGGGACATCGGCAATATACATATTCACCAGGCCTGTAACAATTTTCTTCTTTGGAACAAATTTGATTTTTCGGGCATAGAAGAAATAATCGGGGTCTTCCTCGTTTTCAGAAGTGGTAAAACGCACATTCTGCATAAAATATACCGAATCGTTTTCCCTTTTAGTGATCTCACCCTGTACCCTGAAAGCCCCCTCTGTGGTACGGGAATTATAAACAAGGGCTTTTTGGGAGGTAAAGTTGAATCTTATGGAATCGGGTTCAACAGTATTTTGCCCCTGGGTGAAAATTGGCCTTTGGGAATAGGATCCGGTAGAATCGGGGATCCCATAGGCATAAACTTCATTCTTTTCATTGTCTACTATAATGAGGCCCGCAGTAATAACCATATCCTCATAAGTGATCTCGGCCTCATCGAAAAGGTACATCCTGTTCTCTTTTGGGCTTAGGCGCATATAATCTGCCGCCTTATATTTAACCACATCTGTAAGAAGCCTGGGACGTTGAACGGTATCTCTTTTAACGGTATCCTGCACCACGATCTGAGACCTGGGGCTAAGTGAATCACTTACTATAACTACAGAATCCCGTTGAGCTTCTACGCGAACCTCATTTCCGGTTTTTATTTCCTGAGCCCAAAAATTACCGGGTATAAGGAATACAAAAACTATAGAAAAAAGAATATAAAGTGAGTTTGTTCGCAATGCTTTAAGTGCTATTTTTGTAAAGAATGGCCTGCTTTTTGAATAACCAAAATTACATTTATTTTTTAAGCTTCCTTTTGGGAATGAAAAAATAAATCAATAAAATAATTGCCCTAACCGTACCGTTAAATGTTTATGAAAACGAACTTACTAAAACTTTTCGTATTAATTTTTACAGGATTTATATTAACTGCCTCAACTCCGGCCCCAAATAACCCCGGAAAATCCAAATTTAAAGTTGTGCTGGATGCAGGTCATGGAGGCCATGACCCCGGTAACAGGGGTGGAGGATTCTTTGAAAAAGATATAGCCCTTAGCATTGTCCTTAAGATAGGAAAGGAATTAGAGAAAAATCCGAATTTTGAAGTTGTCTATACACGAGATAAGGATGTATTTATTCCTTTAGACAAACGTGCAAAAATAGCCAATGATGCCAAAGCCGATCTTTTCATCTCGGTTCATTGTAATGCTCATAACTCACAGGCAGATGGTACAGAGACCTTTGTACTGGGGTTACATCGCAACAATTCCAACTTTGAAGTCGCAAAGAGAGAAAATTCTGTGATCTTTCTTGAGGAAGATTATGAGATCACTTATGGTGGCTTTGATCCAAATTCTCCTGAATCTTATATAGGAATGATGATCATGCAGGAGGAGTACCTTGACCAGAGCATCCTTCTTGCCGATTTTGTTCAGAAAAAGTTTACCAATGAGCTGCATAGAAAAAACCGCGGAGTGAAACAAGCAGGGTTTTTAGTACTTCACCAAACCTATATGCCCAGCGTGCTTATTGAAACCGGTTTTCTTACCAATTCCAGCGAAGGTAATTATCTTAACAGCAGTACAGGCCAAAATAGTATGGCCAGTGCTATAACCACGGCTATCCTGGATTACAGCCACAGTATCAATATGGCAACTCTTGATAATCTTGGGGAAAATCTACCCGTGGAGACTATCCCGGTATTAGAGGCACCAGAACTTTATGAAGGTATCACTTTCAAGATCCAACTTGCAGCCAGTTCTAAAAAGCTGGATCCCAAAGCTTCCAATTTTAAGGGGTTAACCCCGGTATTCAGGGAAAAAGAAGATAAACTATACAAGTATTATTACGGAGCTACATCCAATTATTCCCAGATCCAAAAAATGCACCAACAGGCAAAAAGCAAGGGATATCCTACCAGTTATATTGTCGCATTTAAGAATGGTGCCAAGATTACAGTTAACGAGGCGTTAAAAACCCAGAGTAAATAGGCCTACATTCCTATATTTATTTCTAAATTTGTAACTGCACTAAAATAAAAGCTTTTGGAATACACTAAAGAGATTAAAACCGGTATTTTGGCCGTGGTCGCCATTTTAATACTAATTTTTGGATATTATTTTCTTAAAGGACAAAATCTCTTAGACTCAAGCCGCACCTTTCATGCGATCTATGCAGATGTTGAATGACTTTCAACTTCTTCTCCTGTAACAATTAACGGCCATAGGGTGGGACAGGTAACCAAAATTGATTTCCTGGACCAAACAGGGCTTTTGGTTGTGACCTTTACCGTAGATTCAGATTTTGATTTTTCCAAGAACAGCCTTGCACAGATATATGGAGGAGGGATTATTGGTGGAAAATCTTTGGGAATTGTGCCCGAATACGAAAGAAACCTCAGTGCCAAATCCGGTGATACGCTTCCAAGCGATATTGAGGAAGGGATCATGGAACTTGTAAATGAGCGCCTTACTCCTTTGCAAATAAAGGTTGAAAGAGCAATTGTAAGCGCCGATTCTTTACTTACAGGTTTCAATGAAGTTTTAAATCCTGAAACCAGGAATAATATTGCCGCTACTTTTGAAGATCTTGCTGAAACCGTAAGGTCGCTTAAAGAAACCTCGCAAAGCCTTAATGGGGTTGTTGCCGGCAATTCCCAGAAGTTTGACCGTACCTTTACAAATCTTGAGGAAACATCGGCCAATTTCAATAAATTTTCTGACACCCTTGCGCAAATGAATATTAGCGGCATTACTAGCGATATTGAAAAGGTAATTGCCGATTTTGAAAAGGTATCGAACAAGCTTTCTTCAGGTGAGGGAACTGCAGGTAAATTGCTTAATGATAATGGAGTTTATGACAATCTGGACCGCGCAACCCGGCAAATGGAACAACTGCTACAAGACATTAAATTGAATCCTAAACGATATGTTCACTTTTCAGTATTCGGAAAAAGTCCGGGACCATATCAACCTCCAAGAGATTCCTTAAAATAGTCAACTATGCATCTTATTGCTCAAATTATTTTTGTTATCGCCCTGGTAGCTGGTATCGCGATTTTTACCCGAAACATTCGCAGGATAATACGAAATATCAAACTTGGAAAAAAAATTGACCGCACAGATAATGCCGGGGAACGTTTTGCAAAGATGGCAAGGGTTGCTTTTGGACAGTCAAAAATGGTAAAAAAGCCCTTCTCGGGTTTTCTTCATATTATAGTATACCTGGGGTTTATTATCATAAACATTGAGGTTCTTGAAATAATTATTGATGGGATATTTGGCACCCACCGGGTTCTTGCCTTTGCAGGCGGAACTTATAATTTTCTTATTGGCGCCTTTGAAATTCTTGCCTTACTGGTACTCCTAGGGGTAATAATATTCTGGACCCGTAGAAACATTACCAATATCTACCGTTTCCTGGGAAGGGAACTAAAGGGCTGGCCTAAGAATGATGCCAACTACATCCTTTATTTTGAAATGGTGTTAATGTCCTTATTCCTAATCATGAATGCGGCAGATCTTCAGCTTCAATTAAATGGGGACGAATATTATTCCAGGGCAGGAGGGATCATAGGGTCATTTCCTGTAAGCCAGTACCTGCTGCCTTTGATTGATGGTTTCAGCAATGCAACGCTTATTATAATTGAAAGAACAGCCTGGTG
Source organism: uncultured Antarcticibacterium sp. (assembly GCA_963973375.1). GTDB lineage: Bacteria > Bacteroidota > Bacteroidia > Flavobacteriales > Flavobacteriaceae > Gillisia. Next base: position 3,734 of record CAXAZV010000033.1, on the reverse strand, counting down.
GTTGCATATACTTGGTATTCTCTTCTTTTTAAATTACCTGTATTACTCAAAACACCTTCACATACTACTTGCGTTTCCAAATGTATATTTCTCTAAGCTAACCCCACAGGGAAAATTTGATAACCTTGAGGCTGTTACCAATGAAGTGAAATTAATGATGGATCCCGCCGCAGATCCATATGCAGTTCCAGCGGAAGGAGAAGGAGCAGTGCCTGAAAAATTTGGAGCATCAGATGTTATGGACCTTAATCAGGTACAACTCCTGAATGCTTATACCTGTACAGAATGTGGTAGATGTACAGCTGAATGCCCCGCCAATCAAACCGGAAAGAAACTATCACCGCGTAAGATCATGATGGATACCCGGGACAGGCTGGAAGAAGTTGGAGAAGCCATTAATAAGACCGGGAAATTTGAAGATGACGGGAAACAACTGCTGGACAATTATATTTTAAGAGAAGAGCTTTGGGCCTGTACTACCTGTAATGCTTGCGTTGAAGCCTGCCCTATAGGAATAGACCCATTATCTATTATTCTTGATATGAGACGCTACCTGGTAATGGAACAAAGCGCTGCACCCAATGAACTGGCGGTGGCTATGACAAATATTGAAAATAATGGCGCCCCGTGGCCATACAATCAAATGGACCGTTTGAATTGGGCAGATGAAAAATAGATCCTTAGAGATTATAAAATATTAAAGCACTTAAAGCATTCATACAATGGCAGAAGCAATAAAAGTACCTACAATGGCAGAATATATGGCAGAAGGCAAAAAACCGGAAGTCTTATTTTGGGTTGGTTGTATGGGAAGTTTTGATGACCGGGCCAAAAAAGTAACCAAGGCCTTTGTAAAACTCTTGCACAATGCAAAAGTAGATTTTGCAGTTCTGGGTACAGAGGAAAGCTGCACAGGTGATCCCGCAAAAAGAGCAGGAAATGAATTCCTTTTCCAAATGCAGGCGGTAACAAATATTGAAGTTCTAAACGGTTACGAAATTAAAAAAGTAGTAACTGCATGCCCACATTGCTTTAATACTCTAAAAAATGAATATCCCGCCCTTGGTGGAAACTACGAAGTAATGCATCACACCACCTTTTTAAAAGCCCTTTTAGATGAAGGAAGATTAAAGGTTGAAGGAGGAAAATTCAAAGGAAAAAGAATCACATTTCACGACCCATGTTACCTGGGCAGGGCCAACAATGTCTACGAAGCTCCACGTGACTTGCTTCGCAAACTGGAAGTGGAACTGGTAGAAATGAGAAAATGCAAATCCAACGGTCTATGTTGCGGAGCAGGAGGAGGTCAAATGTTCAAAGAGCCTGAACCGGGCAATAAAGAAGTTAACATTGAACGCACAGAGCAGGCAATGGAAGTAAAACCCGATATAATAGCCGCAGGTTGTCCTTTTTGTAATACAATGATGACCGATGGTGTTAAAAGTAAAGACCAGGAAAAGAACATCGAGGTGATGGATGTAGCTGAGATGATCGCCACCGCTCAGGATTTATAACCTCCCATTTATTTATTAACATTTCAGTCTTTTATTTCTTCATATTTTACTGGTACTATATTTGAAGCTATAACGTTATTAAAGTAGCTTTGTAAAAATATAACCCCAATAAAATGTTGATACCCTTTAATGACCTTCCTGATACTTCCCGCGTATGGATCTATCAGGCTAACCGCTCTTTTTCAGACTCTGAACTTCAGGAAATTACCAAAAAAATGGAAGAATTTATATCTTCCTGGGTCGCGCATGGCGCCAATTTAAATGCATCATTCGAAATTAGGTACAAGCGATTTATAATTATTGGTCTGGACCAGGCTTTCAATGCCGCTACGGGTTGTTCCATTGATGCTTCGGTGAATTTTATTCAGCAGCTGGAAAAGGATTACAACGTAGACCTTCTTGATAAGATGAACGTAAGTTACAAGCAGGGAGAGCACGTCGCATATAAGAATTTGGTAGATTTTAGAAAAATGGCAAAAGAAAAAGCTGTTTCCCCAAATACCATAGTTTTCAATAACCTTGTAAACACCAAAGCCGAATATATTAATGAATGGGAAGTTCCGGCATCGGAAAGCTGGCACAACCGTTTTTTAAAATAAATGAATGCAAAACCCTCTGTCCCAAATTTTTTCTATAGCATTATTTTTCTTCTCTGCTCCAGTCTTACTGGCTCAGCAGCAGGATCCCCTTGCTACAGCCGATTTTGAACAGCAACAGCAATGGGTAGATAGCATTTACACCAATATGAACTTACAGGAAAAGATAGGCCAGCTATTTATGGTAGACATCTTTTCCAACGGTTCCCGTGCCGAGACCAATAAGATCAAGAAACTTATCAAGGATCAACATATTGGAGGGGTTATATTCTCAAAAGGAGGCCCCCTACAACAGGCAAAACTGCATAATGAATACCAGGAACTCTCCAATGTACCTTTACTCATAGGCATGGATGCAGAATGGGGGCTTGCAATGAGGCTTGATTCTACCTTCGCCTTACCGTGGAATATGACCCTGGGTGCAGTTCAAAGCCTTAAATTAATTGAAGAGGCTGGAGCATCTATTTCACGTCATTCCAATAGATTAGGTGTTCATATAAATTTTGCACCTGTTATAGACATAAATACAAATCCAGATAATCCCATTATTGGTAATCGTTCTTTTGGTGAGGAAAAAATAAACGTTACAGAAAAGGCAATTGCCTTTATGAAAGGGATGCACAAGGAGAATATATTATCAAGCGCCAAACATTTCCCGGGCCATGGTGATACAAATTCAGATTCTCACAAAACACTTCCAACCGTTTCATTCTCCAAATCCCGGCTTGATAGTATAGAACTTTATCCCTATTACAAATTGATTGATGAGGGGGTAAGCAGTATTATGGTTGCACACCTGAATGTTCCAGGGCTGGAAGTTAAACCCAATCTACCGTCCTCATTATCCCGAACCATAGTAACAGATCTTTTAAAGGATAAGCTGCAGTTTAAAGGCCTTATTTTTACAGATGCACTCAATATGAAAGGCGCGAGTAATTATAAAAACCCCGGAGACATAGACCTGGCTGCCTTTCTGGCGGGAAATGATGTATTGCTCATTTCTGAAAATATTCCAAAAGCAAGCCTTAAAATAACCGCAGCCCATGAGCAGGGGATAATTAGCGAGGAGCGCCTGGCCCATTCTGTAAAAAAGATTCTGAAAGCCAAATATAAAGCAGGACTACATAAATATGAACCCGTAAACACCTCCCATTTAATACAAGACCTACATACGATAAAGGATGATGTCCTCTATGAAGAGCTTATAGAAAATGCCATAACAATGGTAAAAAATGATATGGGTGTCCTTCCGCTTAAAGACCTGGAAATTAAAAAAATAGCCTATGTTCATTTTGGCGATGATAACGGCGATGCTTTCTTAAAGCAACTTCGTAAGTATACAAAGGTAGATCAAGTGAAAGCAGGCAACCTTACTAATATGCTGGAAAAATTAAAAGCATATAATCTTGTAATTATAGGTTTCCATAAATCCAATAATTCCCCCTGGGCTGGTTATAAATTTAGTAAAGAAGATTTAACTTGGATCCACCAGATCTCCCGGCAGAACGCCAGTATCCTGAATGTTTTTACCAGGCCTTACGCATTAAATGATCTTTCTTCCAGTTCTATAGAAGGGATTGTGATTGGTTATCAAAACAGTGACATTGCCCAGGAAAAAACTGCG
>CAXAZV010000032.1:0-17957 GCA_963973375.1 uncultured Antarcticibacterium sp. | reverse complement strand
GATTACGCAGCCGCCATATGCTCACAGCAATACTCCTGGGATTTATTTTTTCTGTGTTTTTGGTTTTCACCGGAAAGATCTTTCGGGGGAAACCGGCAATTCTGGCTTCAATAATTCCTCTCTCCCTTTTTGCTTATTTCTCGTCTTATATTAACCGGATAGCTTCCGGAGAAGTAATAACCGAATCTTTTGAGTGGGTTCCCTCTTTTGGTGTTGACTTAGGATTTACCCTTGACGGCCTTTCCCTTTTATTTGTTCTAATGATCACCGGGATAGGATTCCTGGTATTTATATATACATCCTCTTATTTAAAAGGACACGAATACCTGGATAGATTTTATGGTTATTTATCCATGTTCATGGCCGCAATGCTGGGGCTTGTGCTTTCCGATAATATAATTTCACTGTTTATTTTCTGGGAGTTGACCAGTATAAGTTCTTTCTTTCTTATTGGTTTCAACAATTCAAATGCCGCCTCCAGAAGGTCGGCTATTACAGCCCTGGCAATTACCGGGCTTGGTGGGTTATCACTCCTTGCAGGGGCCCTTATCCTGGGTTCAGTGGGAAGTACCTACAGCATAGCCGAGCTTATAAGTTCGCGTGAAGAGATCGTGGCCAGTCCTTATTATGTCCTAATAGCAATCTTTTTCTTTGGTGCAGCTTTTACTAAATCGGCACAGTTTCCATTTCATTTCTGGTTGCCGGGAGCTATGAAAGCACCTACTCCTGTTTCCACGTATCTCCATTCAGCAACAATGGTAAAGGCGGGGGTGTACCTCTTAATGAGGTTTACACCGGTTTTAGGGAGTACCGAATTCTGGAATTCAACACTTATTATCGTAGGAGCGATAACTATGGTATATGCTGCAGTGCATACACTTTTTCGCCGTGACCTTAAGGGGATACTTGCCTACTCGACTATTTCGGCTTTGGGAATACTGGTTTTTCTTATTGGACAAGGAACAGAAGGAGCGTTTCTTGCTGCAGCGCTTTTCATTGCTGTTCATGCCTTGTACAAAGCAACGCTTTTCCTTGTTACCGGTATTATTGATCACCAAACCTATTCCAGGGATGTGACAATTCTTAGAGGTTTGGGAAAGGTAATGTTACCGGTGGCAATAGCCGGTTTCCTGGCTGCAATTTCCAGTGCGGGAATTCCTCCTACTCTGGGATTTCTGGGGAAAGAACTTACTTATGAGGCTACACTTGCGGTGTTAGGATTACCCCTGTTATGGATCATCCTAATTGTTATCACAAAAATCTTATTACTGTATGCCGGTTTTGTTGCAGGTATCACCCCATTTATGGGGAAATTACCTGAAAAGTTCAGCGAAACTAAAATGCCTTCCGCTCTATTATGGGTCCCCCCATTATTACTCGCAATAGGTGGACTGATCTTCGGAATATTTCCGGGACTTATTGAGCCTATCATTAAGCCTGTTGTAACTGCAATGGGCGAGAATGCAGGGGATGCACATCTTAAATTATGGCACGGTTTCAATACGGTTCTTTGGTTGAGTATTACAACTATCATTATTGGAACAGTTCTGTATTTTGTTTTAAAACCTTCAGAAAGACTTGGTGTAAAGGCAGAGAGAGTGGAATTTTTATCGCCACAATCTATCATAGAAAAGTTATGGCGAATATTCTACCTTATTTCCTCCGGGTGGACCAACTTCTTTCAGAACGGGTATCTTCGTAATTATATTTCTACTATCATGGTATTTATGATAGGTTTAACCGGGTACAGTCTCTATAAAACTGCAACTTTTTCCCTGGATTTTTCCACACTTAGTACAATAACAGGATATGAACTCGCCATTGTTGGGATGATGTTTTTTGCCGTTTTATATACTGTTTTCACCAAATCCAGGCTGGCAGCTGTAGCCTCCATGGGAGTGGTAGGACTTGCAATATGTTTGCTCTTTGTTTTTTACAGTGCACCAGATCTTGCAATGACCCAGTTTTCCATAGATACCTTGACTGTGATCCTTTTTGTTCTTGTGTTATACAAACTCCCAAGATATTTACAGCTTTCAGATTATAAAACACGTATCAAAGATGGGATCCTGGCACTTTCTTTTGGAAGTATTATTACCATTTTGATCCTTGAGGTTTTGGCTACTCCGGTTGATTCTGAAATAAGCCGTTATTATGCAGATAATTCCTATGTTCTGGCACATGGTAAGAATGTGGTAAATGTGATCCTGGTAGATTTCAGGGGGTCTGATACGTTTATGGAGATATCTGTACTGGCAATAGCAGCAATAGGCGTTTTTGCGTTATTAAAACTGCGCTTAAAAGAAACCGATCAACGCTAAAAATTAGAAGTATGAAAACTATAATTTTAAAGACAGCATCTTCCTACCTGTTACCGGTATTGTTGCTATTTTCGGTTTTTATCCTCCTAAGGGGGCATTATTTGCCCGGAGGCGGGTTTGTAGGAGGTTTGATAGCCTCTATAGCATTTGTGTTGCATGCTTTTTCAAATGGCCTGTCTAATACTAAAACTCTTTTAAAGTTTCACCCCGGATTTTTAATGCCATTGGGACTAGCCCTGGCATTCATAAGCGGGATGGCTCCCTTATTATTTGACCTGCCATTTATGACCGGATTGTGGTATCCCGATTCTTTTCCTGTTTTGGGGTCAATAGGATCGGCACTTTTTTTTGATATGGGAGTATATCTGGTGGTAATAGGAGTAACCCTCACAATAATTTTTACAATTGCAGATACGATCTAGTTTATGGAAATAGTATTAGCTATAATGATTGGGGTTTTATATGCAGCGGGAATCTATATGATCCTGCGGCGAAGCCTTGTAAAGCTTATTCTGGGAATTATTATCCTGGGAAATGGCGCCAATCTTTTAATATTCCTTCTGGGCAGGATTACAAAAGGGAGTCCACCAATAATCCCGGGGGACCTAAAAGTGTTTGCCCAGGCTCATGCCGATCCTATTCCGCAGGCCCTTATTTTAACGGCTATTGTTATAAGTTTTGGGCTTCAATCCTTCGCCATTATTCTTATTAAAAGGGCTTACAAGGTGGTAAAAACAGATGATTTAGATGAAATGAACGCAATAGACCAAGATTCATGACGCAACAGTTAGTTATATATCCACTATTGTTTCAATTGTTTTTGAGCATTATCCTGATGTTTTCCTGGAGAAAGATCAGCTGGCAAAGGGTGATTAGTATAGGCGGTGGAGTTGTAAATATTGCACTTTCCATATGGCTCTTTTCATATATATGGCAGGAGGGTCCTCAAACCATACAGGCCGGAAACTGGGCTGCACCTTTTGGAATAACCTTCATTGCAGATTCACTTGCGGCAACCCTTGTGCTTTTAACTGCAATTTCAGGACTGGCCGTTTCGGCTTTTTCAGCTTCTTCCATTGTGGCTGCCAGGCTTAAATTCGGTTATTTCCCTATTTTCCATTTTCTTTTACTTGGCTTGAACGGTGCATTCCTAACAGGTGATATTTTCAACCTTTACGTTTGGTTTGAAATAATTATAATAAGTTCATTTGTATTGATTACCCTGGGAGGGGAAAAGGCGCAGTTGGAAGGAGCGGTAAAGTATTTTACCATGAATATTCTTGCGTCAATGATCTTTCTTACTGCAATTGCAGTGCTTTATGGATTAACAGGTTCTCTAAATATGGCCGATCTTTCCATTAAAGTGGCGGCTATAGAAAACCGTGGACTGGTAGAAATAACTGCAATTTTATTTCTCGTGGCATTTGGTATTAAGGCGGCGATATTTCCGCTGTATTTCTGGTTACCCGCATCCTATCATACTCCACCTTCTGCCGTTTCGGCAATTTTTGGAGGCTTGCTTACCAAGGTGGGAGTATATGCCCTCATAAGGGTGTTTACCCTGATCTTTGTGGGAGATGTGTTTCTTCAGAATACAATACTGGTGATGGCTGTTTTAACGCTCATTAGTGGAGGTTTAGGAGCTTTGATCCACAATAACCTGAGAAAGGTGTTTTCCTATTTGATCATTTGCCATATTGGATATATGATCGTGGGATTAGGCCTGTTTACTGAAATGGCTCTGGCAGGAACTATTTTTTATCTTATTCATGACATTGTTGTAAAAACCAATTTATTTATGGTGAGTGGTTTAATCTATAGGATAAAAGGTAATAATAACATAAGGTCACTGGGTGGTTTATATGCTGAATATCCCAAGCTAAGCCTTCTTATTGCCATCCCCCTATTCTCCCTGGTGGGAATACCACCGCTTTCCGGTTTCTGGCCTAAGATCTCCCTTATTACCGCCGCTTTTACTGAAGGGAACTGGTATGTAATTGGAGCAATAATATTTGCCAGCCTTATCACAATGATAATTATAGCCAAAGTGTGGGCAAATGTGGTTTGGAAAGATAGTACCAACTTGCCTAAAAGACTTAACTTTAGATATTTTGAAAAGCTGAATACTGTAAGAAAAACACAGCTGGTAGCGCCAATAATTTTCCTGTCTTTGATTTCCTTGTATATAGGATTTGGTGCAGAATATATTCAATTATTATCCTCACGGGTTGCAGGAGAGCTTATGGACAATCAACAATATATAGAAGCGGTATTTAAGAAAGGCCTAATTTTAAAACCATGAAAAGCAGGTTTGTTTCCAACATATTATTAACCTTTATATGGGTGGCATTAACGGGCAATTTTACGCTCGAAAATTATCTGTTTGGGTTTTTACTGGGTTTCTTTGTGCTTCGCATGGTGACCCTGGGAAAAAGTGAGGCCAAGTACTTTCGTATTGTACCAAAAGTGATAGCCTTTATCTTCTTCTTTTTGTATGAACTTATAAAGGCCAATTTACAAGTGGCTTATGAAGTTATGACCCCGCATTATAATATGAGTCCGGGGATTGTGAAAGTTCCCCTGGATGTAGAAACAGATCTTGAGATCACCTTTCTGGCTAACCTTATTTCCCTTACTCCCGGTACATTAAGTCTGGACGTGTCTGATGATAAAAAAGTACTGTACGTGCATTCCATGTATATTAAGGACAGGGAAAGTTTTATTGCAAGTATTAAGAATGGATTTGAAAAACGCATACTTGAAATTTTAAGATGACATTACTCGACTTCATAACATATTTCGTGCTTCCGGGATTATCCATTTCGATACTCCTCATCTTTATACGGTTCATAAAGGGGCCAAAAATGGTAGACCGGGTAATTGCACTGGATCTTATAGTAACTACGGGAATTGGGTTTATAAGTGCATACAGCATCCTGTATGAACAGCCGGCACTACTGGATGTTGCCCTTATATTGGCACTCATTGCATTTTTGGGTACCGTGGCTTTTACATATTACATACAGCAAAGAAATAAACCATGACAGATATAATTGTAGGCATATTCGCTTTTTTAGGGACCGTCTTCGTTTTTCTTGCAGCGGTGGGAATGATAAGAATGCCTGATACTTACCTGCGCATTTCCGTCACTACCAAAGCAGCGACTCTTGGAATTGGCTTATTGATGCTCGCAGGGGCTATTCATTCAAATGAAATTGCGATTACGGCAAAAGCCTTGGCCATCATTCTGTTCATATTTCTCACGGCTCCCGTAAGCGCGCATTTAATTGGCAGAACATCCTATTATTCAGGAGTAAAGCTTTGGAAGAATTCTGTGGTAGATGATCTTAAAGGAAAGTACAATGCCCATACAGATTTTCTGGACAGCGATTTGGAAAATTCTTCGGAAAAATCTTCAGACCAAAAAGAGCCTGAATCTAATTAATCCTCCGGTTCCTTGTGAAATAACTTCCTTTCAGCAAAACTGAAAAAGAAATTCACGAGAATCACCAGGGAACAAACCACCAGTAATTCTTTAAACATTCCCAGGGCTGCAAGGCACCCCACCCCCGCACTGCACCAAATTGTGGCGGCAGTGGTCAAACCTGCAACTTTACTGCCACGCTGTAGAATAGTTCCTGCGCCTATAAAACCAATACCTGTCACGATCTGTCCAATAACCCGGGTAGGATCTACAGCGGGATTGCCTTGAAACTCTAAAGAAAGAAGGACGAATACACAAGCCCCTAAAGAAACTAATGAATTCGTTTTTAGGCCGGCACTCTTGTGTCTTATTTCTCTTTCAATACCAATGCTGAAACCCCCTAACAGTGCCAAACCTGCTTTTAAGCTAAAATCCACTAGTTCCATTTCCCGGGATATTTGAAAGTTGTAATTTTACCGAATGCGCAATCCATTAAAATTAGAGAAAAGTCTTGAATTAAGAAAGGGGCAAAATGCTTTAAGAAGTCTTCGTTCAAAAAATGAACTTATTGACTTTTCATCCAATGATTACCTTGGTTTTGCCGCTTCAGCAGAGATTTCTAAAAATACTTACCGCCTGCTGGAAGAATTTAGGCTAAATAAAAACGGTTCCACAGGTTCCCGCTTACTATGCGGTAACCATGAACTTTTTACGGTGACCGAAGCTTTTTTGTCAAATTTCCATAAATCCCCAGCGGCTCTCATCTTTAATTCCGGTTATGATGCCAATGTGGGTTTCTTTTCCAGCGTGCCGCAAAGAGGTGATATTATATTCTATGATGAGCTGGCGCATGCTTCCATAAGGGATGGAATTTTAATGAGCCACGCAAAGGCCTTTAAATTCCCGCATAACAATTTGGAGGAATTAGCAAAAAAAATAAAGAATATCCGGGAGCAAAGGGTTCCCGCAGAGGGGGAAATATATATTGTAACCGAATCTGTCTTTTCAATGGATGGGGATATCCCGCCCCTTGTGGATCTCTCTCTATTAGCTGAAGAGCAAGATTGCTTCCTAGTAATAGATGAAGCACATGCGGTAGGAATTTTTGGAAAAAGGGGAAAAGGCCTTGTAAGTGAACTTGGGTTGGAAGACAAAATTTTTGCGAGAATTATCACTTTTGGAAAGGGAATTGGCAGTCATGGGGCGGCGATCCTGGGAAGCAATAAATTAATAGAATACCTGCTCAATTTTTCACGCAGTTTTATATACACCACCGCTTTGCCTCCACATTCGGTAGCCGGGATCCTTTCAGCATATCAATATTTGGAAAACTCCCCGGAAGCTGAAATTGCCTCAAAAAACCTAAAAAATAATATTTCCTTCTTCCTGGAAGAGCTTCGGAAATTAAATCTGGATTCTATGTTTATAGCCAGTAGATCTGCGATACAATGTTGTTTAATTCCCGGAAATAATGAAGTAAGAGCTGTGGCTGCTAAGCTACAGCAAAATGGTTATGATGTGAGGCCAATTTTATCTCCCACCGTGCCTAAAGGAAGAGAGCGGCTACGAATATGTTTACACAGCTTTAATACGCAAGAAGAAATAAGCGGCCTTGTAAAACTAATGGCTACTTTTATAAAATAATAATACGGGGTTTTCAAAACTCAAATCTTTTTTTCCATGAAGGAGAAGTTTACCAAAATAGCTGTATTTCAATATTCTTCGGAAGCCCAGATCATCAAATCCAGGCTTGAGGCAGAAGGTGTTGAAGTGTTTCTGTTTGATCAATTCACAGTAGATACAGATCCTTTGGTGAGCAATGCAATAGGAGGAATAAAATTAAAGGTATGGACAGAGGATGAGGACAAAGCGAAAAATATTCTTCAAAGTATCAGCGATTATTCGCTCGATGACCGGGGACAGGAAATTGAATGCCCAATTTGCGGAAGCCATAAAGTTGAACTGCATACAACCGTAAGGGATGTAAGATCTTTTTTCGCATTTCTGTTTTCCTTCCTCACGTTTTCGTTACCCATTCATACTACACACCAATACAGGTGCGAAACCTGTAAACAAAAATTTGATCTGGAATGAGAAATTCATTTTTTATAACAGGAATAGGAACCGATGTTGGAAAAACTATTGCCGCTGCCATTGTGACTGAAGCCCTGGAAGCCGATTACTGGAAACCGGTACAGGCTGGCGATCTTGATAATTCAGATACACACAAGGTAAAAAGATTGGTTTCCAATGAAAAGACCTATTATCACCATAACAGTTTTTCCCTCACCCGGGGAATGAGCCCGCATGCAGCCGCAAAAATTGATGGGATCAAGATGAGTACCAAAGAAATAATAAGGCCTCAAACAGATAATGACCTGGTAGATGAAGGTGCCGGCGGTTTGCTGGTTCCCATCAATGATAAGGAAACCATTGTTGATCTTATAAAACCAGGTGATAAGGTGATCCTGGTTTCCCGGCATTACCTGGGTAGCATTAATCACACCCTTCTTAGCCTGGAGGTATTAAAAAACCGCGGAATTTCTTGCTTCGGAATTATTTTTAACGGCGAGTTTAATGAAGCCAGTGAAGAGTTGATCCTTAAGACCTCAGGAGTTCCACTTTTGGGAAGGATCAACCCAGAGCCTTATTTTGACAGGAATGTTATTAAAGAATATGCCGAAGAATTTCGCGAAAAGCTAATGTAATTCTAAACTTCTGAAGCCATTTATCAGCTCAGAACATTTTGAAATAAATGTTGGAAGTGATGCTGAAATACAAGATTAAAATCTACAGTTTATAAGATGCAATACCCACAAGAAAAGAATAAAGAATTCTACATTAATGAGAAAGATCACGGAGCGAAAAATCTTTCTCAGCGGGATCAAAAGCACCTGTGGCACCCACTAACCCAGCATAAATTATCACCACAAATGCTTGCAATTGTGAAAGCTAAAGGGGTTTTGCTCTATGATGATGCGGGTACGGAATACATAGACGGGATCGCTTCCTGGTACACCGCTATGTACGGGCATTGCAACCCTTATATTACCACAAAAGTCGCGCAACAAATGCAGGAACTTGACCAGGTGGTCTTCAGTGGATTCACCCACGAGCCTGCCATCAGGCTTTCTGAGGTCTTGATGGAGATACTGCCCGGGAACCAGGAAAAAATATTCTTCAGCGATAATGGTTCTACCGCTACTGAAATTGGGATAAAAATGGCACTTCAATATCATCATAATCTTGGCAATGACCGCAATGTTATGCTGGCATTTGAAGAAGGATTTCATGGGGATACTTTTGGGGCAATGTCTGTCTCCGGCTTATCTGTTTACAATGGGGCTTTTGAGGAACACTTTATAAGTGTGATTCGCATTCCGGTGCCAAATGGTAAAAACAACAAGACGGTTTTGCAACTTTTGAAAAATTTAATTTCCCAACATAAAATTGCAGGCTTTATTTATGAACCCCTGGTCCAGGGGGCGGCAGCAATGAAAATGCACGATGCTGCAGGCCTTAATGAGATCCTGAAAATGTGCAGGGAAAATGAGATAATTTGTGTGGCAGATGAAGTGATGACAGGCTTCGGGAAGACCGGGAAAAATTTTGCTTCTGAATATATGGAGGAACAGCCCGATATTATCTGCCTGTCAAAGTCGCTCACGGCAGGGTTGCTGCCTATGGCTATCACTTCCTGTAGCCAGAAAATATATGATGCATTTTATTCAAATGAGATATCCAAGGGCTTGTTCCATGGGCATACCTATTCTGCCAATCCGCTGGCATGTACCGCTGCCATTGCGGGAATTGAATTATTGGCTTCAAAAGAAATTCAAAGAAATATACAGCACGTAATTAATTCGCACCGGGATTTTGGAAATAAGATTGAGACTCATGCACGGGTAAAGAACCTCAGGCAGCTGGGAGTGATCTTCGCTTTTGACCTGGATGTAGAAATGGAACGTTACGGCAACCTGCGCAACAAGTTGTTTAAACATTTTATGGACAATGGGATATTCTTAAGGCCCCTGGGGAACACCATTTACATACTGGCGCCGTTTACTATTAGCCAGGCCGAGTTAAATAAAATATATGAAAGTATAGAATTGGCCCTGGAGCTATTTTAATAAACTCTTCCGGTTATTCTTACAGTATAACAACAGTAAATTTTCTGAAAAAATTATTTCTCCTTTATATTTTCTTTAATTAAAAGGGGGTGGATTTTATTCTATATTAGACAGGTTTAACTCACCTGTCTTATGATGCATCCTTTTACCGAAATACAATTCATTAGCGACGAAATTGGCCACGGGGTAGTTGCCACGCGCTTTATACCCAAAGGAACTATCACCTGGGTGCAGGATGAACTTGACCAAATATACACTCCTCAACAGGTTGCGAAGATGCAAAAGCTATCTCAGGAAATGATAGATAAGTATTCCTTTAGGAACAATAAAGGCAATTTTGTGTTGTGTTGGGATATCTCCAAATATGTAAATCACAGTTTTAAATCAAATTGCCTCACAACCGCTTATGATTTTGAAGTGGCTATAAGGGATATTTATCCTGGGGAAGAGCTTACAGATGATTATGGCTATTTAAATGTTACTGAAGCCTTTAAACCGAAGGACGAAGGAACAACCCGCTCAACAGTATACCCGGATGACCTCCTGCACTATCATAAGGATTGGGATGCGCAACTGGAAGAAACGTTCAGGTTTTTTCGTGCGGTCAAACAGCCATTAATGTCTTTGGTGCCTACCTCAGTTCAGCAAAAACTGAATTTGATCCTTGATGGAAAGGAGCAACCTGAATCCTTGTTAAGCCTGTATTACGATGACGCAAAATGACCTGGCAATTATTTAATTTTCTCCAATCGATGTATGTTCGGTTTTAAACCAAATGGCACATTTTGTAATTTTATGATTAAAAATTAAGCAGAAGATCTTACAGGTCTTACTTTTGTTCAAATTTTTAAATTTTGAGATCCCCTGTTTTTATAAAATCCATTGCCACCATCTCCCCCTTGGGAAATAATCCCGTGGAGATATGGGAAAACTATAAGTCTTCCGGTCATTTTATTAAAAGCCATGATTTTGGAGGAAAAAATGCTCCGGCAGCATTTCTATCTGAAGCCCTTAAAAAAGAAATAGAACAGCTCAAGTTATCCAACACCAGGTTTAAAAAGTTAGATGATTCTGTTCTTTTTGCCTTGTATGTTTCGGCAATTGCAACATCAAAAGCTGGTTGGCATAAAGGAAAAAGTATTGGAATTAATATTGGTAGTTCCCGGGGAGCAACCTCCCTTTTTGAAAAACACCATGCTTCATTTCTCAAGAATGGTACTGCCGATATTTCCACCTCCCCCAGCACGACTCTGGGAAATATTTCTTCCTGGGTTTCTTATGACCTTAAAAGCAACGGGGCAGATATATCCCATAGTGTAACCTGTTCCACAGGCCTCCATGCGATCCTAAATGCTTGCGCCTGGCTTGGTGCAGGAATGGAAGATCATTTTCTTGCGGGTGGCAGTGAAGCCGCCCTCACCCCCTTTACAATTGCACAAATGAAGGCATTAAGGATATATGGCAGGGAAGGACAGGATTTTCCTTGCCGTTCCCTGGATATGGAAAAGAAAGAAAATTCAATGGTGCTGGGAGAAGGCGCAGGGGTTGTATGTCTTGAGCAAAATTCTGAAAACTCCATTGCCCGTATCGCAGGAATTGGATATGCTACTGAAAAGTTAAAACACTCGGTATCTATATCTGCATCTGCAACTTGCCTTAACAGGTCTATGCGCATGGCCATTGGCGATATGCCGCTGGCAGATATTGACGCGATCGTTATGCATGCGCCGGGAACTGTGAAAGGGGATCTTGCCGAGTTGAAAGCTGTTCAGGATATTTTTGGTAAGAATATTCCGGCTCTTACCTCCAATAAATGGAAGGTGGGCCATACCTTTGGGACTTCCGGTATTCTAAGCCTGGAACTGGCGGTTTTAATGCTGGAACATCAGGAATTTATTGAAGTGCCTTTTTCTACCATAAGCCGGCCACCTGAAAAACTGCGTAATATTCTTGTAAATGCAGTGGGCTTTGGAGGAAATGCAGTTTCATTGTTAGTAAACAAATCCTAAAGTTTAATATAAACCGGGGTAATCTCCCAATCTTTTAAATTCAAACATTAAGAAAAGCTACGTTTTAGCTATTTTTGAAATCTAATCATTTTTTCATGACAATAAAACACAACTGGACCCGCGAAGAAATCCTGGAAATTTACAATAAACCATTCATGGAATTACTTTATGATGCTGCAACTGTGCATCGTATGAACCATGACCCTAATACAGTTCAGGTATCAACTTTATTATCTATAAAAACAGGAGGTTGTCCTGAAGATTGTGGTTATTGCCCTCAGGCAGCCCGCTATCACACAAATATTGAGGGAAATGACCTTATGAGCGTTAACCAGGTAAAAGCCCAGGCGTTACGCGCTAAAGCTTCTGGCAGCTCAAGGGTGTGTATGGGTGCAGCCTGGAGAAATGTAAAGGACGGGCAGGAGTTTGACCAGGTTCTTGAAATGGTTCGTACCATTAATAAGCTCGAAATGGAAGTGTGCTGTACTTTAGGAATGATCACCGAGAATCAGGCGCAGCGCCTTGCTGAGGCCGGATTGTACGCTTATAACCACAACCTGGATTCATCTGAAGAATATTATAAAGAAGTAATTTCCACCCGTGGGTATCAGGACAGGCTTGATACCATAGGGAATGTAAGAAAAACCAATGTTACTGTATGTAGCGGCGGTATAATAGGAATGGGAGAAAAGATAGAGGACCGCGCAGGAATGCTGGTAGCCTTATCTACTTTGGATCCTCAACCGGAATCTGTCCCTATAAATGCACTTGTTCCCGTAGAAGGAACTCCGCTTGAAGAACAGCAGCCGGTTTCTATATGGGAGATGGTAAGAATGGTTGCTACCACCAGAATAGTAATGCCGGAGACACAGGTGAGACTTTCAGCCGGAAGAACTCAAATGAGCCGTGAAGGCCAGGCAATGTGCTTTTTTGCCGGAGCAAATTCAATTTTTGCCGGTGATAAATTATTGACTACACCAAATCCAGATGTAAATGAGGATATGGAAATGTTCAGGGAATTAGGACTTAATCCACAAAAAGCTTTTGAGAAAAAAGCGCAACCTGAAAGCGTAGCAGCGCAGGATTCAAAATTTCAAAACTTGGGAGAAAAACCTAAATGGTCAAGACCCGGTCATACTATTCAGAAAAATCTTGAAGCCCAGGAAAAGGGCAGGAGCGCGCTTAAATAAAATCTGGTAAAAATGAAACTCGATCTTCAGGATATACCAAGGGTTAAGGGGATTACTAAGGGAAATTTCATGAAGGATTATTTTCGCCCCCAACTTCCGGTTGTCTTTGAAGATCTAAGTGCCGATTGGCCGGCCACTCAAAAATGGAATTTTGAATACTTCAGGGAAAAAGCCGGCGACATTGTAGTTCCGCTTTATGACGGGAAACCCGCTAAAGGGCATCAAAAAAGCCATGGTCCCGCTATGAAGATCAAAATGCGGGATTATATAGATATTCTGAAGAAAGGCCCCACAGACCTAAGAATGTTCTTTTTTAATCTCCTGCAGAATGTACCAGAACTTGTAAAAGATTTCAGGTATCCTGACCTTGGAGTGAAATTTTTCAAAAAACTTCCGGTGCTCTTTGTTGGAGGTGAAGGTGGAAAGGTTGTGATGCATTATGATATGGATCTGGCCAATAATTTTCATTTTAATTTTGCCGGTGAAAAAAGGGTAATCCTTTATCCGCCGGAAGAGACAAAATATCTTTATAAAGTTCCGCATTCCATCGTGAGCATGGAGATAATAGATATGGATAAGCCCGATCTTGAAAAATATCCCGCGCTTGCAATGGCAAAAGGATATGAAGTAACCCTGAAACATGGGGAAGCCTTATTTATTCCAAGCAAGTGGTGGCATTTTATAAAATATGAGTCCCCTTGTTTATCCCTTACCCTTAGATCTTTACCCACATCGCCTAAAAGGATCCTGGAGGTGTTAAACAATCTCCTTGTTATAAGGAATTATGATAATTTAATGCGCCGGCTAAAGGGGCAGGAGTGGATAGACCATAAAAACCTTATGGCTATAAAGAATACGCATAAAAATGCGGGAATTGAGTGATGAAAGAGAAATTGCAGTTAAAGGAAATACCCAGGATAAATACTATCTCCAGGCAGGATTTTGTTGAAAAGTATGTAAAGACGCAACAGCCGGTAGTAATTGAGAGACTAATAGAAGACTGGCCGGCTTATAAGAAGTGGTCTCTGGATTATATTAAAGATGTGGCCGGGGAAAAGGTGGTGCCCTTGTACGATAACCGACCTATTTCCTCGAAATATAAATTCAATGAGCCCCATTTACAAATGAAAATGGGAGAATATATAGATCTTTTAAGATCTGAGCCTACCAAGTACCGTATATTCCTTTATCATTTATTAAAGGAAGTTCCCTCGCTTCAAAAGGACTTTCAATATCCAAAAATAGGATTGAGGTTTTTAAAACAGCTTCCCATGTTGTTCTTTGGGGGTGAAAATTCAAAAGTGTTTATGCATTATGATATTGATTTTGCCAATATCCTGCATTTTCATTTTGAAGGCAAAAAGGAATGCATCCTATTCCCGCCTTCACAGAGTAAATATCTTTACAAAGTGCCCCACGCGCTTATTGCGCGGGAAGATATCAACTTCAATGAACCAGATTTTAATAAATTCCCCGCCTTAAAAAAGGCAGAAGGTTTTATTACACATTTGAATCATGGGGAGACCCTTTATATGCCAGAAGGTTACTGGCACCAAATGACATATCTAACTCCGGGGTTTTCAATGAGTCTCCGGGCTATTCCCCGCTCTGCAACCAATTTATCAAAGGCTGTATATAATGTGGCATTTATGAGATATTTTGACAATTATATGCGCAAATGGAGAGGACAAAAGTGGATAGATTATAAAAATGCGCAGGCAGTTAAGACTACCCACAAAAAGAACCGCATTAAAATTTAAAATTGTTGAGTACTTCATAAATAAGTGAAGATTCAAATCCTCTTTGCAAAAGATAATTGGTAAGCTTCCCCCGTTTTTTATAGGGGTCTTTTTCTTTAAGGAGTAAGTATTTCTTTTCTGCAATTTCAGCGAGGGTATTAAAATATTCCTGCTCCTCAATTTCTGAAAGTGCTATTTTAATGAGAGGGGAAGAGATCTCTCTAAATTTTAGCTCTTGGGTAATCTTTATTCGGCCCCATTTTTTAATTCGGAATTTACCCCTTACAAAACTACGGGCAAAGCGTTCTTCATTTAAAAAATTCTCCTGCATTAATTGCATAATTATTTGCTCGCAGGCCGCAGGGATCATACGCATTTCCCTAAGTTTTTCTTCAACCTCTTTATGGGAGCGGTCTCGATAGGCACAATACTGCATCAATTTAAGAGTGGCCTCTTTAACGGTATAGGATTTTTGTTCAGGATTGGTTCTCATCACCCCAAAGATAGGGTAAAGCCTGAAAAATGTAAAAGGCGAAAAATATCATTTTTTCGCCTTTGAATCACTATTAAATTTTTTGTTGTTTATTCCATATAACCAAAGAGGGTCTTGTAGTAGACATATTGATCACCGCTCTTTTGATATAGGTTTATAGTTGTATACATCCCGTTTAATCTCCCCTTGGAAACATCTACAAAAGCATATTCTTTGTTTTTGCTGAATATGGGAGTTGAAATGATCATCCTGTCCTTATCAAGTTCTTTTAACCTTTGGGCGCTCTGGCCGTAGTTGCGGTCCTTTTTTATTGTGAGGTCCTCAAGAATGACTTTTTTGGAAGCCATAAGTGGTGTATAAGGCACTTTTTCACCCTGTTCCAGTTGCTGGAGAAGCCATTCAATTTGGTCAGGATTCAGCAACTCTCTTATCTCTGCTTCAGTAAGGGAGTTATTCAACTGCATTTTTGCAAGGCGATCTCCGTTATTGTAAGCATTCAAAATTCCTTTAAAATTGTGGTTGTAATAGTTGCTTTCAATATGAATGATTCCTGCATCGCTAAATTTTCTTACTTCCTCATCAATAATTTGGTTTTCTGCGGGATCATTTAGATCAATTGTAGGAGCGGTTGTACCACAAGAAATAGTAAAGGAGCTGATAATAAGCGCAATAATAAGGTGAGAAAAACTTTGTTTTCGGGGGGTGTAATGTGAAAATATCATAGTTTAAATAAATTTTAAAATGAATAATATCACACTAAGGTATAGCTTTTATAGAGAGTTTACCACATTTTAAAATTTACTTAACCATTCAAAATTTGTGTAAAGTTTAGGGTTCTATTCAAAGGAAAAGTTATTCCTGTGAAACATTTTAAACAAAAAAAACGCCTCCCAAATAAATGAAAGGCGTTTGTTTTAATGCTGTAGTTTCCTTAATCTAGTACTTCCCCGGTTTTATCGTGAAAGTGGTATTCCATGTACGTGTAAGCGTCTCTTGGTACTATTTTTACCCAGCGCTTATGGTCAAAAAACCATTGGGAGCGGGGTGAAGGAAAGCCTCTGGTTAAAAAGGCTGCAATAAATGGGTGTGCGCTAAGGGTGATCTTTTTGTGATTTTTCTTGATCAATCTTTCAAGATCAGATTTTATCTTATCAATTACAATGATAGGAGCTTCAATCTCCCCGCTACCATCCCCATCGGGGTTAACCTCCCTGGTTTTAATGTTGGTCTCGGGCCTTACGCGTTGCCTGGTAATTTGGATTAAACCAAATTTACTTGGAGGCAGAATTTTGTGTTTAGCGCGATCATCGCTCATTTCTTCTCTAAGGTGGTCGAAAAGGGCTTTCCTGTTCTCAGGTTTGGCCATATCTATAAAGTCTATCACAATAATTCCTCCCATATCGCGTAAACGCAACTGGCGGGCAATTTCTGTGGCACTTATAAGGTTGACCTCTAATGCAGTATCTTCCTGGTTTTTAGCCTTATTGGACCTGTTACCACTGTTTACGTCTATAACGTGCATGGCTTCTGTATGCTCAATAATGAGATAAGCGCCTTTGCTCATTGACACAGTGCGGCCAAAGGAAGTTTTTATTTGTCTTTCGATACCAAATTTTTCAAAAACGGGAACGTTCGAGTTATACAATTTTACTATTGATTCTTTATTCGGGGCAATCTCTGCCACGTAATCCCGGATCTGGGAATAAAGCGTTTCATCATCAACCCAAATGGATGTAAAGGTATCATTGAAAATGTCTCTTAAAATAGACGATGCCCTGTTCAATTCTCCAAGGACTTTGGAAGGATGAGGCGCTTTATATAATTTTTTACACATTGCTGTCCAGCGACCTACTAAATTCTCTAGGTCCCGGTCCAGTTCAGCTACTTTTTTGCCTTCTGCTACTGTGCGTACTATTACACCAAAATTCTTAGGTTTGATGCTTTTTACCAGTCTTTTTAGCCGGTCCTTTTCTTCCTTGCTTTCAATTTTTTGAGAAACCGAAACTCTGTTTGAAAAGGGAACCAGAACTATATAACGGCCCGGCAGGGAAAGCTCTGAGCTTATCCTTGGACCCTTGGTAGAGATGGGTTCTTTCATCACCTGTACCAGTAGCGATTGATTTGATTTTAAAACGTCAACAATGCTTCCGTCTTTATCAATATCATTTTCAAAAGTAAAATTCTGTAAGGAATAATCTTTTAATTTACCTGTGCTTACACGTTTTATGAATTTCAACAAAGTGGGGATCTGTGGGCCAAGATCGTGGTAGTGTAAAAAACCATCTTTTGGATAGCCTACATTTACGAAAGCGGCATTTAATCCCGGAACAGATTTTCTTACTTTGGCAAGAAATATATCGCCAACAGCAAAATTACTGTCATCTTCCTCTTTGTTTAGTTCAACAAGTTTTCCATCTTTTAATAAGGCAAAATCTACAGCAGAAGAACCTGATCTAATAATCAATTCTTTATCCACTATTTTAGATTTTTATCCCGCTTTAGTCGGGATGGATTAAACATTATTTTTTTCACAGGGTTTTAAGCCTGGAGAAACCTCTTATATAAGAAGTGTATAAGGGTTTCAATTTCAAAGAACATCTTTTACTAAAAAAAGTAGTGAGAGCACTACTTTTTCTTATGGCGGTTTGCTC
>CAXAZV010000031.1:0-18352 GCA_963973375.1 uncultured Antarcticibacterium sp. | reverse complement strand
AATCTCTTTCTGAGTTTAACAAAAAGAATTCCCCCAATTCTTTTGATTTTCCATATACATTTTCCGGACTAACGCAATCATTTTCTTTAGCCATATGTAAACTTGAAGAAAAAACAGCGTCTGTAGATATATATATTATTTTAACCTTATTTCCGGTAGCGGCGAGAATTTTTCTTAAGGAAACCCCATTAATATTTAGAGCCTCTATTGGGTTTTGATCACAATAATTGCCATTCGTTAAGGCTCCACTGTGTATAATAATATCCGGATTTGCCCATGCGATTAACTCTTCATAAGACTCATTTAACAAATCAAATTTCTTATAATTGATAGTTTGATTGTCAAAATCAGAGTTTCCTGTTGCATAAACATTATAATTTTGGGACAAAACTTTTACTAATGTTGCACCTAACATTCCAGAAGCACCGGTTATAAGAATTCTCATATCTTATTAACTAATTTATATTTTAATACTGCTAAATCCCAATCTACCAGGTTATCAATATCCTGAGATTCGATTTCGGTTAATTCAATAAACCCCGTGTTTGTTGTCCATAATTTATGACACTTCACAATTTCCTCAGTATTGAAAAAATAAAATTGGCCTGCATCATGAAAAGACGGCTCTAAATCCTGAGAACGGGTTTGCATAAATTCTGGCTGGTACATCTTAATCAAATTTCCATTATATATTTTAACAGCTCTTTGGATAGGAAAACCAAATCGAACTATTGGAAAAACGCAATCTAAATTAAAAGATATTAACTCTTGAAAACTTTCTATTAATCTGGTTGTTGAAAGCAAAGGAGCACAAGGATAAATACAGCAGGTATATTCAAATTCTTTACCTAATTTATTGTATTCATTTATTACCTCTGTGATTACATCAATAGTGGTCGCGTAATCATCTGAATTTTTCTCACTTCTAAAAAACGGAACTGTTGCACCAAATGATATTGCAATTTCAGCAATTTCTTCATCATCTGTTGAAACCATAATTTCATCAAATAACCCGGATGACAATGCGGTTTCAATCGAGTAGCTAATAATAGGCTTATCTAAAAAAAATTTAATATTTTTCTTGGGAATTCTTTTACTTCCTCCTCGTGCCGGTATAATACAGAGCTTTTTACTCATTGTAATAAGAAGTTATTTTATCGATCACAAAATTTTGTTCCTCAATCTTTAATGTTGGATACATTGGTAAACTAATACAATGTTGATAATAACTTTCAGCATTTGGCATATCCCCTTCATTCCATCCAAACTGCCTGTAATACGGCATTAAATGACAAGGAACATAATGTATTTGAGCAAAAATATTATGAGCACGCAGATAATTGTATAACCCCAATCTATCTTTAACTTCAATAATATATAAGTGATATGCATGGCCTTCAATAACACCGGATTGTCCTTGTATAAATCTTTTACCTTTAAATGCCTTAAAATAGGTCTCAGCAATTTCCCTTCTTTTTAATAACCCTTCATCTGCCCTTTTTAGCTGGCTAACTCCCAAAGCTGCCTGAAAATCAGTTAAGCGATAGTTATACCCCAGGTGCTGCATTTCCATATACCAGCCTGGATAAGTCTCGACTCCGCTCGACCTGACATTAGTGCTCGAACTGACATTGGAACCAATGGCAAAATCCAAAGAATTTTTATATTCTTCAGAATTTTTGGTTATCCCCTGATTACGGAGCAATAAAAGTTTTTCAAAAAGAAGTTTGTTATTAGTTGTAATCATTCCTCCTTCTCCACATGCGATATGTTTCACGGGATGAAATGAAAATATTGCCAAATCTGCAAAATTTCCATTCCCACAGTGCTGTTGTTTTGTATTAATATCCATAAAATATCCGCCGGGAGCATGACAGGAATCTTCGATAATCCACAAACCGTATTCATTTGCAAGGCTCCTAAAAGCTTCCATATCTACTGCCCTACCGGCAAAATCTACAGGAATTACTCCTTTATAAGTACCTTTGGGGGATGCCGCAAGAATATCCTTAACTTTATTAATGTCCAGCAAATAAGTTTCAGAATCTAAGTCTGCAAAAACAACTTCCCCGCCACAGTATCTTACACAATTGGCGGATGCCGCAAAAGTAATAGGAGAAGTGATTACCTTATCCCCTTCCTGAACATTTAACGCCATTGTACAAAGATGTAAAGCAGCAGTTCCGTTTGAAACTGCGACTGCATATTTACTTCCTATATATTTGGAAAAAGCTGCTTCAAATTCCGCTATTTTTGGTCCCTGTGTTAAATAGTCAGACTTCAGGGTTTCAATAACAGCCTGAATATCTTCTTCTGTAATATTGTGACGTCCGTAAGGAATCAATTTGGTCATATTAACTCACTTCAAATGTGGAATCCACGTGATCTTTTATAAGTTCCCTAAGAGACTCTACAGTCTCCCATTCGGTATTTTCACTTGAATTATAATTGAAACCGGCCGGCACTTTCCTGGCGTCTAAGGATTTTATATATTCATTTAAATCCCATCTTGGACTTGGAGGTAAAATAACATAATATTTACCTAGATCATAGGTATAAAAAGCATCGGAAGCGGTGATCATATCTTCATGAACTTTTTCCCCCGGTCTAATTCCCACAACTTTCTTTTCACATTCTGGCCCAATTGCTTCAGCTACATCCATAATACGATAGGAGGGGATTTTAGGGACAAATAACTCTCCTCCCCATGCGTTATTCAAAGCGTGCATAACCATATCAACACCCCCTTCAAGGGAAATGTTAAATCGTGTCATTTCAACATCGGTAATAGGCAAAATACCTTCTTTACGCTTATCTATAAAAAATGGAATTACTGATCCATTTGAACCCATTACATTACCATATCGTACAACTGAAAACTTAATAGGATTCCAGCCTTTGATATTATTGGCTGCAATAAAAAGTTTATCTGATGTAAGCTTAGTTGCTCCATACAAATTAATAGGGGCACATGCTTTATCGGTGGAGAGCGCAACAACACGATCAACAGCGGTTTCCAAAGCTGCGTGAACTACATTTTGAGCTCCGCCCACATTGGTTTTAATACATTCATCCGGATTATACTCGGCAATATGAACGTGTTTCATAGCTGCAGCGTGAATAACGTAATCCACCCCTTTAAATGCCCTAACCAACCGTTCTTTATCTCTTACATCTCCGATTAAAAATCTTAACTGCGGAAATAAATTATTAGGGAATTCCTGTGCCATCAGGAATTGTTTTTGTTCATCCCGGGAGAAAATAATTATCTTTTTTACTTCAGGATATTCCTTTAAAATATGAGCAGTCAAGGCCTTGCCTAATGAGCCTGTACCTCCCGTAATTAATATTGATTTACCTTTTAACATATTCTTATTATTTAATCATTGAAAGTTTTAATTAATTTTCAATTACATGACAATTAAAAAAATTTATATTTTAACAATTTTCGGAAAAATTTTAAACTATCTGTTTAAAATAATCAATAGTCTTTATCAACCCGGCTTCCAGTTCGATCGTTGGAGTCCAGTTTAATTTTTCTTTTGCCAAATCTATAACTGGCTTCCTTTGCAGGGGATCGTCTTCAGGTAAAGCCTCAAAGACAATTTTACTTTTGCTCCCTGTGAGTTTTATAATTTGTTGTGCCAATTCTAACATGGTAAATTCTGTAGGATTTCCAATATTTACCGGCCCGGTAAACCCACTTACAGAATTCATCATTTTGACCATTCCGTCAATTAAATCGGTTGCATAACAAAAGCTCCGGGTTTGTTTTCCATCACCGTACATTGTAATATTATTTCCATTCAATGCCTGTACAATAAAATTACTCACTACCCTTCCATCGTGAGGATTCATATTTGGACCATAGGTATTAAAAATCCTGATCACTTTAATTTCAAGTTGATGCTGTCTGTAATAATCAAAAAATAAAGTTTCAGCACATCTTTTACCCTCATCGTAACACGCGCGTGGACCAATAGGATTTACATTACCCCTATAACTTTCGGGTTGAGGATGCACTTCGGGGTCACCATAAACCTCACTTGTACTGGCCTGAAGAATCGGGATTTTAAGCCTTTTTGCCAGGCCCAACATATTAATAGCCCCAATCACACTTGTTTTAGTGGTTTGAACAGGATCAAATTGATAATGAATTGGACTAGCAGGACAAGCTAAATTATATATTTGATCTACCTCCACAAACAATGGATGGGTAATATCGTGCCGGAGAAGTTCAAAATTTTTATCATCCAATAACTCATATATATTTCTTCTGGAGCCTGTATAAAAATTATCTACACATAATATTTCATTGCCTTCTTCCAAAAGTCGTTTTGATAAATGGCTACCTAAAAACCCAGCCCCGCCGGTAATTAATATTCGTTTCATATGTAGATTTTTATTGTTTTTTATTGGTCATATGCAATTCGCATATCTTTATCGTTCTTTGCATAGAGTTTCCTTTATGCTCATTTAATATTTTAAAATAAAATCATTTCTAATTAACTCCCAATAACAAAAACCTCAAAACCAATTATTTCCAATTTGGCTTTATCTAACAACCTTCTTCCATCAAAAAGAAATGCAGGTTTTAACATATCTTCATAAAGTACCTTCCAATCAATGTCCTTAAATTCATCCCATTCAGTTAAAATAGCTATCGCATGAGCATTTTTACTTGCTTCCTTTGCCGATTTAACAATTTTCACCCTTTTCCTAATTTCATCATTACTGTGAGTGCCTATGTACTCCAAATCTGCATAGATCTGTTCCGGTTTTACTTTTGGATCATAAACCACTACCTCTGCCTGTTCATTTAATAAATAGTCTGTCACATATATAGACGCAGATTCTCGGGTATCATTGGTATCTTTTTTAAATGCCCAGCCCAAAACAGCTATTTTCTTACCTGAAACAGTGTTGTATAAAGTTTTTACCATATTAGCGGCAAACCTTCTTTTTTGATGATCATTCATAATGATCACCTGCTCCCAATAATCTGCAACTTCATTAAGGCCAAAAGATTTTGAAATATAAACCAGATTCAAAATATCCTTTTGAAAACAAGAACCCCCAAAACCTACTGAAGCTTTTAAAAATTTAGGTCCAATCCTTGAATCCATTCCAACAGCCTTTGCAACCTCATTTACATCAGCTCCTGTTTTTTCACAAAGTTCGCTCATAGCGTTAATACTGGAAATACGCTGGGCTAAAAAGGCATTCGCCGTAAGTTTTGATAATTCAGACGACCAGACATTGGTGGTCAAAATATTATCTTCAGGCACCCAATGAGAGTAAACATCTACTAAAGCCTGTACTGCATCTCTTCCTTCAACACTGTCTATATCCCCACCAATCAAAATTCTGTCCGGATTTTGAAGATCCTGAACAGCAGTGCCCTCAGCCAAAAATTCGGGATTTGAAAGGATTTGGTAACTAACACCGTTCCCGGTATTGTCCAGAATATTTTTTAATGCCTCGGCAGTACGCACGGGAAGGGTTGATTTCTCAACCACAATTTTATCGTTCTTTGATACCCTGGCAATCTGCCTCGCACAAAGCTCAATGAATTTCAGGTCGGCAGCCATTCCCTTCCCAATTCCGTAGGTTTTGGTTGGCGTATTTACCGAGATAAAGATCATATCGGCCTTATCAATTGCCTCATCAACTTCTGTTGAAAAAAATAGATTTCTGCCACGGGCTTCCTTTACAATTTCTGACAACCCCGGCTCGTAAATGGGAATGTTTTCTACATTCTCATCATTCCACGCAGCGATACGACCTGTATTTATATCAACAACCGTTACATTAATTTCCGGACATTTTTGAGCTATTACAGCCATTGTGGGCCCTCCTACGTATCCTGCACCGATGCAGCAGATATTCTTTATTCTTGTCATGTTAATTTTCTCTAAGTAATATTTTATGTTCGATCTTGAGTCTACTAATAATTTGTGACGGAGTGACGTTGTGACCGTGTGACGAAGTTCTTTTTGTGAGGTTGAGACCGTGTGACGGAGTAACTTAGTTATTTTTTTAACTTAGTTTCCCACTGCATCACAGCGTCACCTCTTCACTCCTTCAAACTCTGTATCAATTTCAACAACATCCTACGGATGTAAATTGATTGTTCTTCTAATTCCTTATCTTCAGAAATAAATTTCAATCGACCTGCAATCTCTAATTGCGTTTCAACTTCTGCCAGGGATCCTAAAGAAATATATAAATATTTATTAAATTCCTTCTTACTACTTCTGGCAGCGCCTTCGGCAATATTAGAAGTAATAGAAACAGATGCCCTCCTAAGCTGACTTGTTAAACCAAATTTTTCTTCCACAGGAAAATTTTTCGTCAGGTCCTAAATAGCAACCACATAGTCAATACTTTTTTTATAAACTATTAGGTCTTTGTGTGATTTCATTGTTTTTACGTTTACAAATCTTAAGAATATTTCTTAATTTCTTTATTACATGGTCAATTTATCAATTCAAAACAACTTAACTTCTTTACAGTCATACTGCATCACTATATCACTTCGTTACTTCATCACAGCGTCACTTCATCACAGCGTCACTTCATCACAGCATCACTCCGTTACAACTTTTTATCACACCTGTCCCCAAGAACCCCTTTCACATCATAAACCACCGTACTTGCGTTTTTAAACTTATCTAGATCAAGTTCTAGAAATTCTTTATGCGAGACAGCCAAAACAACTGCATCAAATGTTTCGGTTGGTACTATTTTTGTCGTTGTTAAACCATATTCATGCTTTACCTCTGCAGGATTTGCTAATGGATCGTATATGGTTAAATTAGTACCGTATTCTTTCAAATTTTTGATAACATCAACGACTTTGGTATTCCGTACATCAGGACAATTTTCTTTAAAAGTAATTCCGAGTATCAGGATATTCGCTCCTTTTACTTTTTGATCATTTTGCAGCATAAGTTTTACAACTTCAGAAGCTACATATTGCCCCATACTGTCATTCATTCTTCTCCCTGCAAGGATGATCTCGGGGTGATATCCCAATTCCTGCGCTTTTTGAGCAAGGTAATAAGGATCTACTCCTATACAATGTCCTCCAACGAGGCCCGGTTTAAAGGGTAAAAAGTTCCATTTTGTACCCGCAGCTTCAAGCACATCCTGAGTATCAATATCCATCATATTGAATATTTTAGCCAGCTCATTCACGAAAGCAATATTGATATCCCTTTGGGAATTCTCAATAACTTTGGCTGCCTCGGCAACTTTAATAGTTGGAGCGAGGTGAGTGCCAGCAGTAATTACTTGTGCATACAGGTTGTCTACTTTTTTACCAATCTCCGGAGTGGAACCGGCGGTAACTTTCAAGATTTTCTCTACGGTATGCTCCTTATCACCCGGATTGATCCTCTCAGGGGAATAACCTGCAAAGAAATCTTCGTTAAATTTCAATCCACTTACCCGCTCCAAAACAGGAACACATTCATCCTCCGTAACTCCGGGATAAACTGTAGATTCATAGATAACTATATCTCCCTTTTTAAGGACTTTACCTACGCTCTCACTACTTTTGTATAAAGGTGTAAGATCCGGGCGGTTATTTTTATCTACGGGAGTGGGAACTGTAATAATATAATAATTACAATCTTTAATGTCCGATAGGTCTGTAGTACAAAATAATCCGTTGCTTTCAGAAGGTGAATCAACCAAAGCAGCTTTCAGTAAGTCATCTTCTACTTCAAGAGTGCTGTCATGACCAATCATTAATTCCTCCACCCTTGACTGATTAATATCAAACCCTATAACAGGAAATTTGGTTGCAAATAATCTTGCCAGCGGAAGACCTACATACCCTAAACCTATAACTGCTATTCTAATCTCGTTCTTCATTAATTTATTTTTTTCTCCAAAGATGATAAACATATTCAGGAGTTTTTAGTTCTACACCAAACCTACTAAAAGCTGCAAGGGCTTTTTTATTTTTTTCTTGTGTACCACTCAACAGATATTCACAACCCGATTCCACTAATCGGGTTTCTACAGCTCTCATTAGAGCGAATGAAACGCCTTTTCCTTCAAACGGTCGATCAACAGCCAACAACGGAACATAACCTTTGTTTCCATCTATTTTAATTGTAGCGAAACCAACTATAACGTCATTATCTTTATACACTAAAACTTCATCAGCCATTTTTTTATTTATGGAATTGATCATCCAGTTCTCAAATATTTTATTATAAATATTTTTTGAAATACGAGAATCCATACCAAACCTACCCTGTCTACCCGCCAAGTGAGCTAATGAAATTAAATTTTCATCAGGAGAAAGTTTATCATATAACGAGATATTTGGGTGAATTTCAGTTATTTTATTTATTTTTTTTATTAGCGGAACTCTTGTGGACACTAAACTTATATCATAATATTGATTTTCAAAATTTTCAATCTTCTCAACCGTAGAAGTGTAATAAATAAGGTCAGCATTTTTCTCGTAAAGGAATTTTAATTTTAATTTAAGATCATTGGATAAAAAATTGTTACCCACCTTTACAACTTTAAGGTCAAAAAATTCAGAATCCCACTTTAATATTTCAAAATCATTCATTGATATCCCAGTATATTATCTGTTATTTAAGGTTCTCCCAATACCAGTTTACCGCTTGTTTAATACCTTCATCTATTTTGTATATTGGATTGTATCCTAATAACTCCTTTGCTTTATTTACTGACGCCAAAGAATGAGGAATATCCCCAGCCCTGGTTGGACCGTGTTTAATCTGCAAATTTGCGATTTCAGGATCGTATTTGGATAAATATTCCTTCAGCAAAGTTGTGAGCTCCAATAAATTTGTCCTGTCGCCCACTGCGGTGTTATACACCTGGTTAACCGCTTCTTTATTTTCAGAAGTAAGCGCAAGAAGGTTCATTTGGATCACATTGTCTATGTATGTAAAATCCCGAGAGTAAGTACCATCTCCGTTAATTACAGGAGATTCATGATTCATTAACTGGATCACAAATTTAGGAATAACAGCAGCATAAGCTCCGTCCGGATCTTGTTTTCTTCCAAAAACATTAAAATATCTTAATCCAATAGTATCCAGATCATAGCTAGATTTAAAAATATCAGCATACAATTCATTTACATATTTTGTGATGGCATAAGGTGAAAGAGGTTTTCCAATTATATCTTCAACTTTAGGAAGGTTTTCCGAATCTCCGTAGGTAGATGAACTTGCAGCGTATACGAAGCGTTTTACTTTTGCATCCCGCGCTGCCACCAACATATTAAGGAAACCTGACACATTTACCTCATTAGTGGTAATTGGATCATTTAATGAGCGGGGTACCGATCCCAATGCGGCTTCGTGCAGGATATAATCCACTGCTTTCGCTGCTTTATGGCAGATTTCAAGATTTCGGATATCTCCTTCTATTAAGGTGAAATTGGGATGTTCTATAATTGCGGAAAGATTTTCTCTTTTACCGGTGGCGAAGTTGTCTAAACAAACCACTATTGCACCAAGCTCTATAAGCTTTTCACAAAGATTGGAACCTATAAAACCTGCTCCTCCTGTAATCAAAATCTTTTTAGAACTTAATTTTGAAAATTGTTCCTTATGCATACATCTCTTTTAATTCAGGCGGCAAAGATAAGGTTTCTGTTTTAAGGTTGGAGTTTAGATGTATTAAAGAAATGTGAAAAGAAATCTTCCATATATTCATTTAAACAAGAATTCCAAACTAAGAGAAACCCGCCTTGCATTTTTTATGGAATAAAATTCCAGGAATAATTTTAACTAAAGTTACTCTCATTCTAATTCTAAAACCGGATATTTATTCTCAAAATCTTCATCAGGAGAAAAACTGTAGTCATATCCTACTTCCCTTAAAACCGGATTGCGATAGTCATTCAGCAAATACAAATACCTAATTTTTCCCAAGAGAAATACTTCTGATGAAACAGGATATTCATTTTTATATTTTTCGGCCACAATTAATTGTTCCTCATAAACATCTTTGTAACGGAAAATCCTAAGAAAAAGTAAAACGCTAATTATTACCAACATTAGGTTTGAACCCAATAAAAATCTCTTATCGAAATTCTTATGGTTTCGCGCCATCAGGATAAAAATATACGGATAGGTTAAAATGAAGTAATGGGGGAAATTTTGAATTAGAACAGGAATTAAATTAACTAGAATTCCAATTATTAATATTCCGTCAATTTTATTTTTAAATGGATTTATTTTCAAGAATAATAAGGGAAAGATTAGCATGAGAAATACTTTAAATCCTGTTATTAAACTAAAAAAGGATTTTGATGATGAAACATTACTTTCACCATAACCGCTTCCACTTAACTGTTTAATTAAATCCACAAAAAAAACATTCTCAAAAATGAGAAAATAAACTAAGAATGCCAAAAGCGGTATAATTGCGCCTATAATAAAATTTATCAGATATTTTTTTTGAAAACCGTGATATACTGCAACTAAGAAGAAAAAAGGAAGAAAATTAAAAACTCCATATTGTTTGCTAAAAAAACCTATCGCCAAAAATATTCCAGTCCAAAAGAACTTTTTATTAATTAAATACCAAAAAGAAAGCAGCACGCACAATAGAATATAAACCTCTAGGTTTATTTGAATTCCATCTGAACTTAAGACTGCTATAAACAAAAATAATCCAAAAAAAGTAGATTTCAATTTATCTAAACCCAGTTTCCTGCAAATCATATACAAAAGACCTGATGATAATAAAATGAATACATATTGATAAACCAGAAAATAATGATATTCTGGATCCTCAAAAATTATGAAAATTATCGAATTAAGATACATAATAGCAGGGGCATAAATACTATTAATGTCTTTAAATGGGACTAAGCCATTGGAAATATCACGGGAAATAGCCAGATAGTAAGGGGCATCTGCACTTATAAATGAATACAAAATGCTTAAATAGATTAACAGGATTAGAACCAAGATCCAGATAATATTAGATGTTCTAACCAGCTTCATAAAGCACATTTTTTATTAAATTAATGCTATTCTTTTCCAATTCATAAAAAAAAGGAAGCCTTACAACACAATCAGTATAACGGTCGGCGTTTACCAAATTTCTGTCATCGTGTTTATCTTTATAATATGAACTTTTATGTAAGCTTAAATAATGAAACACAGCCATTATTCCTTTGGATTTTAATTTGTCTATCAGTATATTTCTTTGGTTAATATCTTTACATACCAGGTAAAACATATGTGCGTTATTGGTTGCAAAGTCCGGAATTTTTGGGAGAAGGATACTATTTTTCATAGCCCATTCTTCCAATTCGGCGTGATAATCATTCCAAAGCTGAAGTCTTTTACTTTGAATATCCTTTAAATTTTCCAGCTGTGCCCAAAGAAAAGCTGATATAATTTCAGATGGTAAAAAGGAACTGCCCACGGCTACCCAACCATATTTATCAACTTCTCCTCTAAAAAAAGCAGATCTGTTCGTACCCTTCTCCCAAATAATCTCAGCCAGGGCCATAAATTGAGAATCATTAATAGCAAGCATTCCACCTTCCCCGGAAATGATATTCTTGGTTTCATGAAATGAAAAGGCTGCCAAATGACCAATAGATCCAAGTGCCCTTTTAATTCCGTCCTTCCCTATATAAAAACTGTCGATTGCCTGGGCTGCATCTTCTATCACAAAAAGTTTGTATCTATCTGCCAAGGCCATTATCTTATCCATATCACAAGAAACTCCGGCATAATGAACTGGGACAATGGCTTTGGTTCTTGAGGTAATTAAAGCTTCAATACTGTCTTCATCCATTCCGGGATGATCTTTTCTGCTGTCTGCAAATATTATTTTGGCTCCTCGCAATACAAAGGCATTCGCAGTTGAAACAAAAGTATAGGAAGGCATAATAACTTCATCTCCTGGTTTAATATCTATGAGAAGTGCGGCCATTTCCAGCGCGTCTGTACAAGAAGTGGTAAGCAAACATTTCCCGAAATTATATCGCTCTTTTAAATAATCTTGGCACAACCGGGTATATTTTCCATTTCCGGATATTTTACCTGCATTTACGGCATCATATATATAATGTGTTTCTTTCCCGGTAAGATAAGGTTTGTTGAAAGGTATTTTTTCCATTCTATTTCAATCTTGTTCTAAACTTTTTAAAAATAAAAGGTCCATTATTTATATCTAACACTTTTAATAATTTAACGGCATTTTTTCCGCATAAAATTACAGGATCATCACCATCGAACATTAACAGTTTCCCAGGAGCATAAATTTCAGAAATTATATTATCTACTTCCGCACTTTCCATTATCCGCACAACTTCTCCACTTTCAGTTCGGGTCTTGGCACCTTCATATGGGTATCCAACAGCGTCAATAAACCTCACAATTTCAGAGGCATCCTTTGTCCAATCGATAAAATAATCCAATTCATTTCTCCAAATACTATATGTTGCATTTTTAGCAATTTGCGGTATCCCCGTTAACTTATTGTCTGCTATTATTAAATTCATTATTTTTAAAACTATTTCTACATACACCGCTGCAATAATTTCTATTGCACTTTGAATTTTAAGAGGGTAAGTTATACTAACTCTTTTCTGAAAAAGAATATCACCTTCATCCATTTTATCTGTCGCCCAAATAGCAGTAGCACCTAAATAATCTTCCCCATTAATCAGCATATTTACAACTGGAGAAAATCCTCTATATCTTGGAAGATAAGAATCATGCAAAACAATGAGTTTTTTTTCACCTTTAATCAACCACTTCCACCCTATTGCCAAAGAATATTTACTCTTAGAAACGAATTTAATATTACGGTCTATACAATTAATATTATAATCATCACATAGGCTTCGAATTTCATCATAAAAATCCTCGTCATTTCCCTTATCCATGGCGCACACAACCGAATCAATTGTTTTTAAATATTTTTCAGAATCGGTTACAGCTTTTAAAACCTCATAGCCCTTCTTGTTTAGCAAATAAAGTGTAATTGACATAAAATTTTAATTAATTAATTGTTTTCTTGTCAATTATATAAATCGGCCGATTTTTAACTCCTTCAAAAGTCTTACCTACATATAATCCAATAATACCTAACGTTGATAAAATTATTCCAGATAATAACCATAGTGATATAATTAAACTCGTATAACCTAATACCAAAACATCACCATTTAACCATTTGATAAAATAAATTAAGGCTACCAACACAGAAATCCCAGAAATAAATAACCCGGTTTTTATCAAAAGACGAATAGGTTTATCTGAATAAGCAAGAATAATATCAAGGGCTAGATTGATTAATCTCTTCAGATTATAACTTGATTCCCCTTCATTTCTCTCATCATGTTCAACATTTACTTTTGTTGATTTAAAACCAACCCACTTAACCATTGTAGGAAAATACCTTATAGACTCACGCATAGACACAACCGCATTTACTGCATTCCTGCTATAAATCCCAAAATTGGCTATGGTTTCATCTTGTTCAGACCCTGTTAGATAACCAAGTGTCCTATAAAATATTTTCGAAAAAAGTTTTTTAAAAAAATGATCCTTCCTGTCAAATCTTCTAGCCAACACAATATCAAAGCCTTCCTGAGCCTTTTTATATAGTTTTTCGATTTCTTGGGGTTGGTCCTGTAAATCACAGTCCATTACAACAACCCAGTCTCCATTTGCCACGTCCAGGCCTGCCGTAATAGCATAATGTTGCCCAAAGTTTCTGCTTAATTTTATTCCAATAATTTTAGGATTTGTTTTAGCTAAATTCTCAATCACTTCCCAGGAATTATCTGGCCCACAATCATCCACCAGTATAATTTCATAATCGGTAGTGATTTTTTTTACACTGCTTTCAATCCTTTCAACTAAAAGAGGTATTATTTTTTCGGCATTATAAACGGGGCTAACAATGGAAAGGTGCGGCATAAGTTTAATATTTAACGGTTACTATGGTTCCTAAGATAATCAACAACAAACCTAATACTTTACCCCAGGTAAATGTTTCCCCCAATAAAAAAATGCCAATAAAAAATACCAACGCAGGTGACAGACTCATAAAAGGATAAGCTACAGTAATTTCAAATTTAGTCATAGCTGCCATCCAAAAAATTGAAGCTATAAAAGCACTTACAAAACCTGAAAGTATATATATGTCAAATAAGGCACCAAACAAAAATTTTATTTTATCAAATGAACCTTCTGGTAAACTTCCGAAAGTATTCAAACGCCATTTAATTATGATTTGTCCGTAAATAGTAAATAAAATGGTGCCAAAAATATAAACAAATCCTGTCATACCAAACTGCTTAAATACTCTCCATATTTACTTTTACCGTACTTTTCTGTTGCGGCCTCAATTTCCTCTTTTCCAATAAACTTATGTATAAATGCAACCTCCTCAATACAACCGATCATAGCACTTTGCCTGTTTTGAATTACCCTAATAAACTCTGTGGCATCATCTAAAGATTCTACCGTTCCTGTATCAAACCAACTCATTCCACGTGTCATTACCCCTACTTCCAGCCTGCCGGCATCAAGGTACATTTGATTAATAGTTGAAATTTCCTTCTCACCGCGACTCGAAGATTCTACCTTTTTCGCATACTCCACGACCTTATTGTCATAAAAATACAACCCAGGAACTGCATATTGGGATTTTGGAATTTTTGGCTTTTCTTCAATACTTATGGCTTTTTGGTCTAAATCAAATTCCACCACGCCATAACGTTCCGGATCTTTTACCGGATAAGCGAATATTGCTGCCCCTTTAACATCTACTTTACTCCGCAGCAAAGTACCCAAACCATTTCCATAAAAAATGTTATCCCCTAATACTAAAGCTACCTTATCCTTACCAATAAATTTTTCACCTATTAAAAATGCTTCTGCTAAACCATTTGGAAATTCCTGTATTTCATATTCAAATTTACATCCAACCTGCGAACCATCTCCCAAAAGCTTTTTAAATGAATCCTGGTCATGAGGTGTGGTTATAACCAAAATCTCACGAATCCCGGCAAGCATTAAAACCGAAAGAGGATAATAAATCATAGGTTTGTCATATACCGGCAGCAGTTGTTTGCTTACAGCAATAGTAATTGGATATAACCGGGTTCCTGAACCTCCAGCGAGAATAATACCTTTCATGATTTTTTAATTATATTGTTTCGTATAGTATTCCTGATATTTTCCTGAAGTCACGTTCTTCAACCATTCCTCATTATCCAAATACCAGTCAATCGTTTTTTCCAGTCCTTGTTCAAAAGTCACCGAAGGCTTCCAGCCAAGTTCTTTGGAAATTTTTGTAGCGTCTATAGCGTAACGCTTATCATGCCCCGGACGATCTTTTATATAGGTTATAAGTTTTGCAGAGCTGCCTTTTTCCCTTCCCAGTTTTTTATCCATAAGATCACATAAGATCTTAATTAGGTCGATGTTTTGCCACTCGTTAAAACCACCTATGTTATAGGTCTCCTTGTTTTTTCCTTTATGAAAGGCCAGATCAATCGCTGTTGCGTGATCAAGTACAAACAACCAATCTCTGGTATATTTTCCGTCGCCATAAACCGGCAAGAGTTTATTTTCTATAATATTGTGAATAAAAAGCGGGATGAGCTTTTCCGGAAATTGATTTGGGCCGTAATTGTTTGAACAGTTTGTAATAATAAAAGGTAACCCATAGGTTTCCCCATAAGCCCGAACAAAATGGTCTGAACTGGCTTTTGAAGCAGAATATGGTGAATTTGGATCATAGGACGTCGTCTCTTTAAAAAGACCGGTTTCCCCCAATGTTCCATATACCTCATCTGTGCTAATATGATAAAAAAGTTTATTTTCTAAATTATCCTTCCATAACTCACTTGCAGCATTTAACAAATTCACAGTGCCAATTACATTTGTTTTTACAAATGCCAAAGGATCCAAAATGGAACGATCTACGTGAGATTCGGCCGCTAAATGAATAACACTGTCAAAATTATATTCTTTAAACAAGGACCTTATCTCATCTGAATTATTGATATCTGCTTTTAAAAAATGATAATTTGCTTTATCTTCTATACCTAAAAGATTTTCCAGATTACCGGCATAGGTCAATAAATCCAGGTTATATATCTCGTATTCCGGATATTTATTCACAAATAACCGAACAACATGAGAACCAATAAAACCAGCACCTCCTGTAATCAATATATTTTTAGAACCCAATTTTGAAAATTGTTCGTTAACCATATACCATTTTTTAATTCTAGCGGCAAAGATATGTTTTCTAATTTAAGGCTGAAGTTTGGCATTCTTAAAGAAATGTGAAATGAAAGCTTATTTTTATGAAGCCAATATTATATCAACACGCCTGCTACTAAAGATTTACCGGAGTTATAATCTTGGATGTTAATTAGAGCTAATATTTATTAAACCATTTATAATCAGCAGAAAATGATTCTTTTTTAGCTTTTATCATTTTCAAAAACCACTTGGTATAAACAGTTTGGCCATCAGAATTTAAATGATAAGCTTCAGCGAATAATTTTTTATCACCTAAGCTATCTAATTGATCATATTTACCAAATACTGATTCCCTAAAGTTTAAAAATTCTAATTTATTTTTAAAATCTTGATGGATTACATTACATTCTGCTTTGTAAGTATTTGAATAATCGGATCTTTTTGGAGGTAGAAAAACATTCATTTTAATATTATTCCTTTTGCATAAATCTGCTATTTTTATTAAGTATTCGAATTGTAAATCAGACCAGCCATATATATCAATTTGAAACATTTCACAGATTGGTTCATTAAAATTTAAAGGTATGCGCTCTAATTTTACTGATCCATAATTGAGAGGTATTGTGAAGTTTTCGTTTTTTCTTGAAAATTTAAAAGGAATTATATAATTAAATAAGCCTTGGTATCTTTTGAAGAAAAATTTTCTGTCATGTTCTACATTATATTCCAATGCATTAAATAATGGGATATCCAGATATAGATAGGGATCTCTGTATTTGTAGTAACCTTTTGTAAATATCCAGGGATCCAGCCCAAAATATACAGTATTTACATCTGATAAATCAATTTCCTTTAATAAAAAATATGTTTGAATAGGATCTCTTGCATCCATAGCTAAATTGAGGTAAGTAATGCCATCCTTGGATATTTCTGTCAATTGCTTGGCTCCAATTCCATACCTTACGCTGGAACTTCCTAGTAAAAGGCTTTTAGTCCCCGATATATTTTCTATCCATTTGTAATCATTTCCAATTCCTTCATAAATATTTTCCATGTTTTTTTCGCTCAAAATATCATTTCTAAACAAAAAGATGCTAAATTCTAATAATAACAATATGACAAATGGAATAAGAAGAAAAAATAATAATTTAGTTAAAAAATATTTCATTGTTTAAAATTGGAAATAAATAAACTGTTGATCTTCCCCGCCAAAATAAAATATCGCGAGTATAATACCATAATAAAAAGCCCATCTTACCGGCTTTTTGCAATTATCACCCATATGTGAAATAGCATATTGTCCCTTCCTACCAAACCATTCGATCATAATAAAAACTAAAATTAAGATCACAGTAATTAAAGCAGGTATTAATCCTCTAAAGTTAGGAGTTGTAAATAATGATAATGAAAATATTTCTCCTAAATAATTAATGGCATGATCTATATTAACTGCCCTAAAAAATATCCAGGCAATGACGGTTAGTCCAAATGTTAAACTCATTTGGAAAAATTCTTTTATTGATGGTAAATAGGTATCTTCAGCTACCACCTCCATATTCTGTCGATTTTTCTTGGTTAGTAATAACGGAAGAAAATAGATAGCATTTAAGGCTCCCCAAACAATAAAGGTCCAGTTTGCTCCATGCCAAAAACCGCTCACAATAAATATTATAAAAGTATTCCTTACTTTCATCCAGGTAACTCCTCTACTTCCTCCTAGGGGGATGTATACATAATCCCTAAACCAGGTTGATAAAGAAATATGCCACCGACGCCAGAATTCCCCAATATCCCGGGAAAAATAGGGGAAGGCAAAATTCTGCATCAAATTAAAACCAAAAAGCCTTGAGGTTCCAATTGCGATATCTGAATATCCCGAGAAATCCCCATAAATCTGAAACGTAAAAAAGATTGCTCCTAAAACCAAAGTACTTCCGGAATAATTGGTGGAATTATTGAAAATTAAATTAGCATATACAGCGCAATTATCCGCGATAACAATCTTTTTAAATAAACCCCATAAAATTTGCTTTAAACCATCAACCGCCTCACTGTATTCAAATTTTCTTTTGGATAATATTTGAGGCAGAAGGTTT
>CAXAZV010000030.1:0-18483 GCA_963973375.1 uncultured Antarcticibacterium sp. | reverse complement strand
GTAGACGGTAGACGGTAGACGGTAGACGGTAGACGGTAGACGGTAGACGGTAGAGACGGTAGACGGTAGACGGTAGACGGTAGACGGTAGACAAAAATAAAAATTTTAATCAGTGCAGCCGCCCATTAGGAATCAATAATTAACCAGTAATATATTACGGAATATTAATTACTTAATTTTCACTATTCCCTATTCCCTACTCACTTCTCAATACTAACACTACATACCCGTTCTAATAGCTTCTACAGGATCTAATTTTGATGCGGTAATTGCAGGGACAATCCCGGAGATCAATCCAATAACCGCTGAAACTGCAGTTCCCAGAAACATATTCCAGGGAGAAAGCACGAAATCAAAATCACCCGTAAATTGCGAAGCCAGAAGAGAGATCACAAACACCAGGAATAAGCCTATTAATCCTCCAATTACAGCCAAAATAACCGCCTCAAAAAGGAATTGGAAAAGGATGAACTTGTTCTTGGCTCCAAGAGATTTCTGGATCCCTATTAAATTGGTACGTTCTTTCACACTTACAAACATAATATTGGCAATCCCGAAGCCTCCTACCAGTAGGGAGAAGCCGCTTATAATAAGGCCAATAAAATTCATCTGGCTGGTAATATTATCAATAAGATCTGCAAAACCCTGTAACTGGTTTACAAAGAAATTATTTATTTCATCAGGTTTTAATCCGCGGTAGTTGCGCAGTTGCTGGGTTAAAACCGCAATAAATTCCGCGTTGTCTACGCCGGAATTTGGTTTTAAAACTATTTGAGGAAATGTTGCTTTATTATTGTCTCCAAAAATGCGCCGCACAATGTTTACGGGAAGAAAAACAATTTCATCCTTTGAGTTACCAAATAGATTGGCGCCTTCTTTTTTAAGCACCCCAATTACTGAGAATTTTCTTCCATATAACCTAACCTCTTTTCCTATAGGGTCAAGATCACCAAATAAATTATTTGCAAGGGCGTGGCCAAGCACCACCACAGGCGAACCACTTACAGATTCGGCTTCGTTAAAGAATCTTCCTTCCTCAATTTGCAGGGCTTCTATCTCATAATACCCATCTGTAATAGCGGCAATGTCAACATTTGTCACCGTTTTATCTCCAGCTTTTAAAGTCTCCCTTGGAACATTCATAGCGAAACTTATTGCATCAAGATCTGGCAAATTCCTGCTTAGAAACTGGAATTCATCATAACTCATATCAGGGAATTGCTCCCTTTTCCAACGTGGGATTTCGCTGGGGCCAAAGGAAAAACGCATCAAAATAATAGTACTGTTATCAAGGGAACTCAAACTTCCCTTAATTTCCCTATCCAGGGAATCTACCGCCGCAAGCACGGCAATAATGGAGAAAATACCAATGGTAACACCCAGCAGCGATAAAAAAGTACGCAACTTGTTATTCCTTAATGCATTAATTGCAAAATTGAAACTTTCCTTTAGTAGCCTTAGATAAATGAGCATAATTAAAACCGGGGTTTTGCCTGAATTAAGGATATGACGCCGGCATTGGGATTTCGTTACATTTATTTTAAGAAATAAAAGTGTATATCTTTAGATTTTATAGTGATTTAATTACTTTTGCAAGCTTAACAAACACAACATAATGAAGGATTTAAAAACGGCAAAATCTGCTCTTATTTCGGTTTTTAGCAAAGAAGGACTGGCACCCATAGTTGAAAAACTTAATGATCTGGGTGTTACCATCTATTCAACCGGGGGCACAGAGGCCTTTATAAAAGATCTTGGCATTAAAGTTATACCGGTAGAAGATGTTACTTCCTATCCCTCAATTCTGGGAGGACGTGTTAAGACATTACACCCAAAAGTTTTTGGCGGAATTTTAAACCGCGGAGACCATAGCGGAGACCGGGAAGAAATGGAGCAGTATGAAATTCCGCAAATTGATATTGTGATAGTAGATCTTTATCCTTTTGAAAAAACTGTGGCTTCCGGTGCTCCTGAAGAAGATATTATTGAAAAGATTGACATTGGCGGGATCTCGCTTATTCGTGCGGCGGCCAAGAATTTTAAAGACGTGATTTGTGTTTCATCTGTAAACGATTATGAGGATTTCTTAAATCTTATCACCGAGAAAAACGGGGAAACATCACTTGAAGACCGCAAAAAATTTGCCGCAAAGTCTTTCAATGTTTCCTCCCATTATGACACAGCGATCTTCAACTTCTTTAATAGTGAAGAAAAAGTTTTTAAACAAAGTTACTCTGAAGGAAAGGAATTGCGGTACGGGGAGAATCCGCATCAAAAAGGCACATTTTATGGAGATTTTGACGCTATGTTTGACCTGTTGAACGGGAAAGAACTTTCCTATAACAATTTGCTTGATGTAGATGCCGCGGTAAATCTTATGAATGAATTTAAGAATGAGGCACCTACTTTTGCAATAT
This sequence comes from uncultured Antarcticibacterium sp., assembly GCA_963973375.1. Classification (GTDB taxonomy): domain Bacteria; phylum Bacteroidota; class Bacteroidia; order Flavobacteriales; family Flavobacteriaceae; genus Gillisia. Next base: position 16,066 of record CAXAZV010000030.1, on the reverse strand, counting down.
TAAAACACAATAATGCCTGTGGTCTTGCCCAGCGTAATACATTAGCCGAAGCCTATAAAGATGCCCTTGCGGGAGACCCCGTTTCGGCATTTGGGGGAGTTTTGATAAGTAATGTGGAAATTGATATTGAAACTGCATCAGAAATCCACAACTTATTTTGTGAAGTGGTCATCGCTCCTTCATATTCCAAAGAAGCCTTGGAAATTTTAAAAGAAAAGAAGAACCGCATAATCCTGGTTCAAAAAGAAGTTGAGTTACCAAATGAGCTTGTACGTACCTGTTTGAACGGGGTTTTGATACAGGACAGAGATAATAAGACAGATGCGGTTGAAAGTTTAACCTATGCAACCAACAATAAACCTGTTTCCAACGAGTTAAATGACCTGATTTTTGCATCCAAAATTTGCAAGCACACCAAATCAAATACCATCGTTTTAGCAAAGAACAAACAATTACTTGCAAGTGGAACCGGCCAAACCTCCCGGGTAGATGCCTTACGCCACAGTATTGAAAAGGCAAATACCTTTAATTTTGACCTGAAAGGTGCGGTAATGGCAAGTGATGCTTTCTTCCCGTTTCCAGATTGTGTTGAAATTGCAGGAAATGCAGGAATCACAGCAGTAATACAGCCCGGAGGTTCCATAAAAGATCAATTGAGCATTGATTATTGCAACAATAATAATATTGCTATGGTGATGACGGGAACACGCCATTTTAAACATTAATTTTTACTACATTTACCTAACCTCAACAGAAATACTATGGGATTTTTTGACTTTCTCATTGAAGAAATAGCAATAGATTTAGGAACAGCGAATACCTTGATCATCCACAACGACAAAGTAGTGGTAGACAGCCCCTCCATTGTGGCCCGCGACAGGACCACAGGGAAAATTATTGCCGTAGGGAAAGAAGCTGCCCTTATGCAGGGGAAAACCCATGAAAACATTAAGACTATTCGCCCATTGAAAGATGGGGTTATTGCAGATTTTGATGCCAGTGAGAAAATGATAAACATGTTTATCAAGGAAATTCCGGCGTTGAAAAAGAAAATGTTCACCCCTGCCTTACGAATGGTAATTTGCATCCCCTCCGGGATCACTGAAGTTGAGATGCGTGCCGTTAAGGAAAGTGCTGAAAGGGTAAATGGAAAAGAAGTTTATCTTATTCACGAGCCAATGGCCGCGGCTATAGGTATTGGGGTAGATATTATGCAGCCCAAAGGAAATATGATAGTTGATATAGGGGGTGGAACTACAGAAATTGCCGTAATAGCCCTTGGAGGAATTGTTTGTGATAAATCCATCAAAATTGCCGGTGATGTTTTCACAAATGATATTGTTTATTATATGCGTACCCAGCACAACCTTTATGTGGGGGAACGCACTGCTGAAAAAATAAAGATCCAGATTGGCGCAGCCACGGAAGATCTTGAGGTTCCGCCGGAAGAAATGAGCGTACAGGGTCGTGACCTTCTTACAGGAAAACCAAAACAGGTTCAAATTTCTTACCGAGAGATCGCGAAAGCCTTGGATAAATCTATATTAAGGATTGAGGATGCCGTAATGGAAACCCTTTCCCAAACTCCGCCGGAACTTGCTGCCGATATTTATAATACCGGAATCTATCTTGCCGGGGGTGGATCTATGCTTCGCGGGCTGGACAAGCGTTTATCCCTAAAAACCGACCTTCCTGTTTATATTGCAGAAGACCCTTTAAGGGCCGTAGTACGTGGTACAGGTATATGTCTAAAAAATCTTAGCCGTTATAAGGGAATATTGATAAAGTAGTAGGAGAGCCGACGTATGCAGCAGATATTTAATTTTCTTATCCGCAATAAGAATAACATCCTATTCCTGTTGCTGCTGGTCCTTTCCTTGTTTTTAACTGTTCAGTCCCACTCCTTTCACAAAAGCAAGTTCATAAGTTCTGCCAATGTCATTACCGGCGGGATATATAACTGGGCCAATAATATTCAAACCTACTTTTATCTTGATGAATATAACCAGCGGTTACTGGAAGAAAACAAACAACTGCGCAGCCTTCTGGCCAATACACGCGACACTACGGCTTTAACCTCAAACCTGGATTCAATTTCCCTTGATGGGGTTTATAATTTCATGACAGCCCGGGTAATCAATAACAATTATTCCAAGATCAACAATTATCTCACTCTTGATATTGGAGAGAATTCAGGGATAAAAAAGGAGTTTGGAGTTATAACCAGCCAGGGTATTGTTGGGATTGTTGACCACGTAAATAAGCGGCACGCACGCGTTATTTCAATTTTGAACAGCAATTCCCAGATCAATGCCCAGCTAAAAAAGAGCTTCCATTTTGGATCCCTTGTATGGGACGGGAAAGATCCAAATATTGTACAGTTAATTGATGTGCCACGACAGGCACCGGTGATTGTGGGAGACACTATAGTTACAGGTGGGCGCTCCCTTATTTTTCCTCAGGGAATACCAATAGGTAATGTTGTAAGATTTACCCTGGACCAGAACGAAAGCTATTATACCGTTTACGTGAAACTGTTTAATGATATGACAAATATTGGTCACGTGTATGTGATCGAGAACGAGGAAAAGGAAGAAATTCAAGCGCTGGAGATAATCAATGACTAATACAATTATCATAAATACGGTTAGGTTTATACTACTTGTTTTATTGCAGGTGTTGTTGCTTAATAATATAAATTTTCTGGGATATGTTAATCCCTATTTTTATGTGCTGTTTCTGGTAATGTATCCTTTTAACACTCCGCAATCTTTATTTCTCCTGGTTTCCTTCTTATTAGGTATAACAATTGATACTTTTGAAGACAGCGGCGGGATAAATGCCGCAGCCTGTGTGCTCATAGCCTATATAAGACCTGCCATTTTAAGGTTTTCTTTTGGTGTGAGTTATGATTACCAAACGGTAAAACTCTCCAACACCGCATATGGGGCCCGCGTGGGATACGTGGTTTTAATTGTTTTTATTCATCATTTTGTGTTGTTTACACTGGAAATGTTTGATTTTACACATATTTTTTTAATCTTGAAAAAAACATTGTTCTCGGGAATATTCACCACCTTACTTATATTGATTAGCCTTAGTTTATTTAAACCAAAACGACGTTGAGAAGACTGCTTCTTTATATTATAATTCTCACTACCGGAATGATCTTCCTGGGAAGGTTATTCTATTTACAAATTTTGGATGATTCCTTTGTGGCAAGATCTGAAGATAATGCGGTGAAAGTGGTTTATGATTATCCGCAGCGGGGGTATATTTTTGACCGAAACGGAAAACTTCTGGTTTCAAACCAGCCTTCCTATGATGTGATGGCTATACCACGTAATGTACAAGCATTTGACACGGCTGAATTTAGCCGAATGCTTAACATCACTCCCGAAGAAATTGCCCGCCGGCTGGACAAGGCCAAAATATATTCGCCACGACTTCCATCGATCATCGTTCCGCAGTTAACAAAATCTGAATATGCCTATTTCCAGGAAAAAATGCGGAATTACCAAGGTTTTTATATTCAAAAGCGGTCATTAAGGGATTACCAAACGCACAATGGCTCCAATGTTCTTGGATATATTGCTGAAGTAAATAAAAAGACCATAGAGGATAACCCGTATTATATTTCCGGCGACCTTATAGGCAAACAAGGCATTGAGGGATATTATGAAGAATTGCTTCGTGGGGTAAAAGGAGTAAAATACATCCAAAAAGACAGGTTCAACCGTGATATAGGTCCTTTTAAAGAAGGTATCTTTGACACCCTTCCAAAAAAAGGAAAAGACCTTACTATCACTATAGATGCAGAGCTACAGGCTTACGGAGAACTTTTAATGGAAAACAAATGGGGTGGTATTGTTGCCCTGGAACCTGCAACGGGAGAGATCCTTTCCCTGGTTACCGCACCCTCCTATGACCCCGCATTACTGGTGGGAAGAAAACGCTCCCAGAATTTTACCGAACTTTATTATGATACAATTGCCCGCCCCTTATATGACAGGGGTTTACAGGCCGAGTATCCTCCGGGCTCCCCGTTTAAAACTATTAATGCACTTATTGCACTTCAGGAAGGAGTTGTAACTACCCATGACCGGTTCTACTGCAGCGGAGGCTACGTTTTTGGACGCGGCCGTAAAATGGGATGCCACCCACATGCTAGTCCGCTCGATATGATCCCGGGAATAGCGCAATCCTGTAATGCTTATTTTGCAAATGTTTACAGGAGGATCATTGAAAAATTCCCAACTCCCCAGGAAGGGATTGATGTATGGTCAAACCATTTAAAGAGTTTTGGTCTGGGAAATTATCTGGGGTCCGATCTTTCTACAGGGCGCCCGGGCAAGATCCCCGATTCCGATTATTACAATAGAATATATAATTACCCAACCTACAAATGGTTTTCTACGGCTACAATATCAAATGCAATTGGACAGGGAGAAGTTTTAATGACGCCCATTCAGCTGGCAAATATGACCGCTACTATTGCCAATAAAGGTTGGTTTTACACTCCCCATATTTTAAAAGAGGTAGATGGCACTCCCATAAAGGATAAAGAATTTACGGTGAAAAAGGTTACTACAATAGAGGCCCGGCATTTTGAACCTGTAATTGAAGGCATGCACCAGGTTTATAAGGCGGGTACCGCCTCAACCCTTGGCGTAGAAGGGATCGAGATCGCTGGAAAAACCGGTACGGCAGAGAATTTCACAAAAATTGGAGGAAAAAGAATTCAGCTTACAGATCACTCGATTTTTATTGCCTTTGCCCCAGTTGAAGATCCAAAAATCGCTATTGCGGTATTTGTAGAGAACGGTTATTGGGGTGGACGTTATGCTGGAAGGATCGCAGGTCTTATGATAGAAAAATATTTAAAAGGCAGTATTACCAGAACCGATATGGAAAAATGGATCCTGGAACACAGTCTTGAAACTGAATATATGAAACCGTACAGCGGGGAATCCTTTAGAATTAACCAATAATGTCAAAAAGCACGGTTAATTTCGATTGGGTAACCATATTGATATACATCCTGATGGTTTTATTTGGATGGGTAAATATATACTCTGCCTCCCTTGGCGATAATCCTTCTTCCATTTTTGAGTTTAGCCAGGTATATGGGAAGCAGGCAGTTTGGGTTCTTTTTAGTTTTCTACTTATCATAATTACCCTGGCAATTGAATCAAGATTTTACCAGCGATTTTCCAGTGTTATCTATGCCTTTGCTTTACTTTCACTTGCAGGATTATTTGTATTTGGTAAAACAATAGCAGGGCAAACTGCCTGGTATGATTTCGGCGGAATTAGAATCCAGCCGGCAGAATTTGTTAAGGTTGCCACCGCCCTTGCATTAGCCAAATATGCCAGTGGAATACACATCAACCTAAAGCTGCTTAACCACCAGCTTATCGCCTTCCTTATTATAGCATTACCTATCCTTTTAATTTTAATGCAGCCCGATCCTGGCAGCGCCATGATCTATTTTGCTTTTGTCTTCCCTCTTTATAGGGAAGGGCTGCATATAGGCTATATTCTCCTGGGGTTATTTACAGCGCTATTATTTGTTACAACGCTTGTATTTGGGGCAATGTACATAAGTATAGCGGTGGTGATCATTTGTTTGATCCTGTTTATTAAGTACAGAAGAAAACGCCTGGCCTTCCTTAAGTATTTAAGCCTCGCTGTGGTAGCCATAGGATTTTCCCTTTCGGTATCCTATGTATTTGAAAATGTGCTAAAGCAACACCATCGTGACAGATTTAATATTGTACTGGGCCAGGAAGTAGATGCAAAGGGAATAGGTTATAACACCAACCAGAGTGAAATTGCTATAGGTAGCGGGGGTTGGTTTGGAAAAGGATGGACAGAGGGTACTCAAACCAAAGGACAGTTTGTTCCTGAACAGCATACAGATTATATTTTTAGTACTGTAGGAGAAGAATGGGGCTTCTTTGGAACCTCACTGGTGGTACTCCTATTTATATTGCTCCTACTGCGACTCCTGTATCTCTCAGAAAGGCAAAAATCCACATTTAACAGGGTTTACGGGTACAGTTTGGTGGGGGTGATCTTTCTTCACTTTATGATCAACATTGGCATGGTGATAGGTATATTCCCCACAGTAGGAATCCCTTTGCCATTTTTTAGTTACGGGGGTTCCGGTTTATGGAGCTTTACACTAATGCTCTTTATCTTTGTTAAACTGGACGCCGAAAGAATGTCCAACTGGTAAGCATCAAGCCGCGTTTACGCGCAACGGTCTGCGATTAATAAAAGTGCTGCCACAAGAAGGATTATTACAGGATAAATATATTTTCTATTCATAATATCACTTAATTATTCAAATTCCCAAGGATAATTTTTCTGCTGCAATTTAAACTTTTCACCGCATAAGCTGTATTGAATTTCTCCTTAATCCAAGGCATAAAAAAACGCTTCAATAGCCGGAGCTCCTGAAGCGTTCTTAATTTTGAAAAAACCTTTCTATTTCCTGATATCAGCAAGTTTGGTTTTCTTAATGTTATTGACATTTATATCGTTCAAAACATTTATAGCCTCTTCTATATAAACATCACTGCTCAAATTCTTATGCCAGCGAACTCTTTTTTCCTTTAGAATAGTATCCTTTTGAGTCAACTCAAGTTCGTATGGAAGCGAGTTATAAGTAAGGTTTGAGGAATATTTAGAGATTTGATTGAATTTCTTAGCCTCTTCCTGGGAGGTTGTACGCTGCTGGTGATATGCCTCATATTGCAAAGGATATATTTCCTCTCCTCTTTGATTTTTAACCCAAAGCGCGTTTTCGTCAATAAGGCTTAATTGCGTGCTTGCAGCCATTCTTTCTTTACTCTTAGCGATCACATCTTCATAATCAATATACCCATCCCACGTATTATATTTTGCAGGTTTGATCTGGTCCCACGGCAGCGGGTTCTCATAATCCTTCTCTCCTATATCTATATAGCTATACCTGTCTGGAACTACCACATCACTCTTAACACCTTCAAGCTGGGTAGACCCCCCGTTTATACGGTAGAACTTTTGAGTGGTTAATTTAAGTGCTCCCAGGTCACCATATTCATTACTTCTTACGGTTTGATTAAGATCTATCACATTCTGAACAGTTCCCTTACCGTAGGTTTGCTTACTTCCAATAATAATAGCTCTTTTATAATCCTGCATTGCAGCCGCAAGGATCTCTGAAGCTGAAGCTGAAAGTTCATTTACCAGAATAACCAAAGGACCATCCCACAATATACTAGGATCTTTATCTTCAAGTATCTCCTGGCCCGCTCCTTTTGATTTAACCTGAACTATTGGGCCTTTTTCTATAAACAGGCCTGCAATATCTACCACAGTTTTTAGGGATCCCCCACCGTTATTTCTAAGGTCCAGCACAAGGCCTTCCATTCCTTCTTTCTTCAGGCGAATAATCTCCTCTGTAACATCAGATGCCGCATTGCGTTCGGAATAATCTTCCATATTAAAATAGAACTTTGGAAGGTTTATCAATCCAAAAACTCTTCCGTTCTTTTCTACTTTGGCCGATTTGGCGTAGGTTTCTTCCAACTCAACCACATCCCTGGTTAGGGTTATATCCTCTATATTTCCAAGAAGCTTTTTCCTTACAGTAAGAGTAACCTTAGAATCTTTAGGACCTTTTATAAGATTAACGGCATCATCCAACCGCATTCCAACAATGCTCACTCCGGAAGCTTCATTTTCCTGTTTTACCTTTAGGATAACATCACCTTCCGCCAGTTGATCACTCATCCAGGCAGGACCACCGGAGATAACTTCCATAATGGTAACATTGTCACCTTTCTTTTGAAGTCTGGCTCCAATTCCTTCCAGTTTACCGGACATTGCAATATCAAATCTATCCTTATCTGTAGGGGCAAAGTAAAAAGTATGAGGATCAAACTCCTCAACTATAGCGTTTATATAAACACTGAAGTAATCTTTTCTTTCCAGCTCCTCGCTAAAATCAAAGTATTCATCCATAGAAGCCAGGGTGGTTTCCCTTGCTTCTTTTTCCAACTGAACATCAGATTTCTTTTCAATTTTTACCCCGGTTTCAGCAGCAACATCAGTTACTGTTTCATCTCCAGCATCTTCAAGGTTGCCTTCAATATCTTCATAGGAGTAATCATCTACAGAAACCACTTTACCGGTTAGCTGCTCTTGTTTTTTATCGTAATAATTTCCAAGGGTGGTGAATTTTAATTGTTTTCTCCAGCGCTCTTTTAATTCGGCCCGTGAGGAAACATATTCAATCTCATCATAATTGGTGTTTATATCCTCATTTTCTGAAAAGTCGAAAGGTTCGGCCAGGATCTCTTTGTAGATCTCCCTTACTTCCTTCATCCTTACTTGCAATCTCTCGTGGGTAAGATTAAAGAAGGTAAGTTCTTTATTCTTTATCTGGTCATCGATCTTATCTTCAAAAGCAGCAAATTCAGCTATATCCTCTTTGTAAAAGAAGCGCTTCAAAGGATCTATTGCTCCTAAATAATCTTTATAAACCTCTTTGGAAAAATCATCATCTACCGTTTTGGCGTCATAATGCCCACGTTCCAGTACGTAAGTAATTAAATCTATTAAGAGTTTATCCTTATTTGGGTCGTTGAAAGTTTTGGTGGTAAAGCTACACGAGGCTACTGCCATAAGCAGAACCAGGATCAAAATTTTGGAATTCCTTTTCATAAGCCGGATTAATTTCATCAATTAAGTATTCAGTAAATTACATAAAAAACTGTGCCAAGACTAAGGAAACACAATTATAAATTGTAAAGCGTCTAATATAAGCTTTACTTTGGAAATTCTTAATTTAGCAACTCTTAAAATATTCTACATGTCTGCCAAAAAACCCCTCATATTAGTTACCAATGATGATGGAATTACAGCACCCGGAATAAGGGCTCTTATCGAAGTTATGAAAGAGCTGGGCGAAGTGATTGTTGTAGCGCCAGATAAGCCACAGAGCGCGATGGGGCATGCCATTACAATAAGTGATACGCTGTTTTGTGATCCCGTTGTGATCAAAGAATCCTATAACCACAAGGAATATCAATGTTCCGGCACCCCGGCAGATTGTGTGAAAATTGCCACGCAAGAGATCCTGCACCGCAAACCGGACCTGTGTGTGAGCGGAATTAACCACGGTTCCAATTCCTCCATTAATGTTATTTATTCAGGTACTATGAGTGCTGCCGTTGAAGCGGGGATTGAAGGAATTCCAGCTATAGGATTTTCGCTGCTGGATTATTCCCTTACCGCCAACTTTGAACATTGCAAAAAGTTTGTGAAGATGATCACTCAAAATGTGCTCAAAAACGGCCTGCCAGATGGGGTTGTTCTCAATGTAAATTTACCCAAACTCAAGGAGTCTGAGATCAAGGGGATAAAAATATGCAGGCAGGCAAAGGCTTCCTGGGAAGAAGAATTTGACAAGAGGCAAAATCCGCAGGGAAGGGATTATTACTGGCTTACGGGAAAATTTGTGAATAAGGATAATGGGCAGGATACAGATGAATGGGCGTTGGAAAATGGATACGTATCTGTAGTTCCGGTTCAATTTGACCTTACAGCGCATCATTTTATTCAGAATCTTAACAGCTGGGACCTGAATGATTAAAAGAAATATTTTTATTGGGTTTATCACAGGCCTTTCTGCCAATGTGGCCGGCATCATTTTGTATATCCTGCTTTTTTCAGACGGAGGCCTGGATGCAACTATAAGAGATGCCATGGTGAATGATTATCTGGGAAAGGTGAGCGCCCTTGGCGCAGCCCTTAACTTCCTGCCGTTTTTTGTATTTTTAAAGAAAAATCTCATTTACCACGCCAGAGGTGTATTACTGGCTACCGTACTTACAGCAGTTGTTATAGCAATTACAAAAATTATTTAGGCAGCCTATGAAATATTATCTCATCGCAGGAGAAGCATCGGGAGACCTTCACGCTTCAAACCTTATGAAGGCTCTTAAAAAAAAGGATCCTGATGCCCAATTTAGATTTTGGGGTGGAGACCTTATGCAGGAACAGGGTGGGACTATGGTAAAACATTACCGTGAACTTGCTTTTATGGGATTTATAGAGGTGATCTATAACCTGCGTACTATTCTTAAGAACATAGAGCTTTGCAAGGAAGATATTGCAGACTACCAACCCGATATCCTTATTTTTATTGATTACCCCGGTTTTAATCTCAGGATCGCAAAATGGGCAAAAGAAAAAGGTTTCTCTACCCATTTTTATATTTCACCACAAATATGGGCCTGGAAGGAGAACAGGATCGCCGCCATTAAACGCGATATAGATCATATGTATGTGATCCTGCCTTTTGAAAAGGATTTTTATGAAAAAAAGCACGGATACAAGGTGCATTTTGTAGGGCATCCGCTTCTGGATGCAATAGCTCAAAAAGAACTTGTAGATGCCCCGGCTTTTAAAGCAGAATTTGGATTGGATGAACGTCCCATCATTGCACTACTCCCCGGAAGCCGGAAACAGGAGATCTCTAAAATGCTGAAAACCATGCTGAGTATTACTGAAGATTTCAGGGAATACCAGTTTGTTATAGCCGGTGCCCCCAGCCAGGATCCCGAATTTTATGCTCCTTTTATTCAGAAGAAAAATGTGCACCTGGTAATGAACCGCACTTATGATGTATTAAGTTTGTCTACCGCAGCTCTCGTTACATCGGGTACGGCCACCCTGGAGACCGCGCTATATAAAGTGCCAGAAGTAGTTTGTTATAAAGGAAGTAATATTTCATATCAAATTGCGAAACGAATTATAAAATTGGATTATATTTCGCTCGTCAATCTTATAATGGAAAAAGAAGTAGTTAAGGAACTTATCCAGAAAGATTTCAATACAAAAACGCTTAAAATAGAATTGAAAAAGATCCTGGAATCTCAACACCGGGATACAATATTTAATGGTTATTTCGAGTTAGAACAGAAACTTGGCGGGCAGGGTGCAAGTGAAAAGACCGCCAAACTTATTTTGGAAACAATAAAAAACTAATCTTTAATGAAGAACATCGTTTATCGTATTGCCGGGATGTTAATATTTGCTTTGATCCTTACCTCTTGCGGATCCTCCCGAAAAACCACTGTTACTGAAAATGTAATCTCCCCTGAAATAACTGCCACACAAAGGCCCATAAAGGCCGGACCTCCACAAACCCGTATCAATACCGCCCCGGCAGAAGCCGAACCCGAAGATAAACGCGTTTACAATATCACTTCTTTTGCCCGGGATCACGAGGGAACTCCTTACAAATTTGGAGGAACCACCCGCTCGGGGATGGATTGTTCAGGACTTGTATACACTTCATTTTTACAGGAAAATATTCCGCTTCCCCGCTCGTCAAGGGACATGGCCCTAAAAGGGGACCGGCTTTCCCTGGAAGAAGTGAACATTGGAGACCTGCTGTTTTTTGAGACCAACAAGAACAAAAAAGTAATTAATCACGTAGGTCTGGTGGTAGAAATACAACCCGGTCATATCTTTTTCATTCATTCCTCCACTTCCCGAGGAGTGATCATTTCTTCCCTGGCAGATAACTATTGGTGGGATCATTTTGTCATGGCCCGCAGGTTGATATAAATATTTTATTTATCTTGATTGGTCTAACAATCAAGGGGTTAAATTGCTTAACTATACAATTATTAAATTATCGCTCAGCCTAACACTGGGGATAATTCTGGGTTTCTATTTTGAATTTCCTACCCATGCACTTTGGCCCTGGGGAGCGCTTCTCTTTTTACTCTTTGTTACCAGTTATATCCGCTCAAAGAAACTTTTCTTACAAGATGGTCTTTTTGAGGTAATTGCTATCCTAAGCTTCATATACATTGGTATTTTTTCAGTCTCCCTGCGCCTGCCGCAGAATGTTCCTACCCATTACGTTAATCATCCTTACGCCCAAAATGCCAAGCCGGGTATACTTACGGGCGAGGTGATAGAAATATTAAAACCAGGCACATATCAGGATAAATATATTGTAAGTGCCCGTGAACTAGCCGGGGAACCGGTTATTGGAAAATTCCTGCTTAATATCTCCAGAGATTCCCTGCCGGCTCTATATAAAATTGGGGACAGAATTGCCGTTGGCTCCGCGATCACAAGCATAAACACCCCACTAAATCCTTACCAGTTCAATTACAGGCGTTATATGGAAAACCTGGAGGTTTACCGGCAGGTGAATGCAGGGGGAAATGAGGTCCTATTTCTTGAAAGAGAGACCAGGAATATACGGGCTCTCGCAGGGAATTTAAGAGACCGGATTATATCCGGCCTGCGGCAAAAAAAATTTAAACAGGAGGAGCTGGCAATTATTCAGGCGCTGTTACTGGGCCAGCGACAGGAAATATCTCAGGAGATCTATAGCAATTACGCCGCAGCTGGTGTAATTCACATCCTGGCAGTTTCAGGCCTGCATGTGGGAATCATTCTTATCATCCTGCACAGGGTTTTTAAACCTTTGGAACGACGTCGGTATGGCAGGTTTTTAAAAACAGTTCTACTTCTGGGTCTGTTGTGGGGTTTTGCAATAATTGCAGGCCTATCTCCCTCTGTTGTAAGAGCAGTGAGTATGTTTTCCTTTGTAGCCATAGGAATGCAATTGAAAAGACGCACCAGCGTTTTAAACACCCTTTTTATGTCGCTTCTGGTGCTTTTACTCATCAACCCATTCTATATTACACAGGTAGGATTTCAGCTAAGTTATGGGGCTGTTTTTAGCATTGTGTTAATTCAACCTCACGTTTATGGGCTGTACAAGGGAAACTCCCGAATCATTAAATATTTATGGGGAATTTTAAGTGTGACCATCGCTGCCCAAATAGGAGTCTTACCTCTTAGTCTGTTCTATTTTCATCAATTTCCCGGTCTCTTCTTTATTTCAAACCTCGTGATCCTTCCATTTCTCGGGATCATTCTGGGTCTTGGAATTTTAGTGATGTTGTTATCCTTATTAGATCTGCTGCCGGAAATTCTGGCAGAAGGTTTTGGCTTTATCATTTCCACTCTTAACAATTTTGTTGGCTGGGTCGCCTCCAGGGAAGAATTTATCTTTGAAGGCATTGGCTTCTCCCTCCTTCTGTGTGCCACATCTTATCTCATCGTATTATCTTTCATTTTTCTTCTGAAAGATTTCCGGCATAAGACGCTGGCATTTTTTCTCATGGCCATCATTATATTTCAGGCCACACTTTTTTACGAGCGCTTTTCTGAAGAAGAGAGCCAAGGCCTGGTGTTTCATAAGAGCCGAAATACCGTCATTGCTTTTAAAGATGGCCGCAGCCTAAGCCTCGCTCATGACCTTGAAGAAAATCCCCTCTCGTATAGTTTTATTAAAGATTATGTAACAGAGCAGCATATTAACCGCATACAGCATTATCCTACCGGCGACCTTTTTCAAACCCACGGTAAAATTTTGCTTAGAATAGATAGTTCAGGGGTCGCAGAAATTCCCGGGCTGCAACCAGATCTTTTACTGCTCACCAATTCTCCACGCATTAATCTGGAACGTGTAATAGAACATAATAAACCAAAGATGATCATAGCCGATGGCAGCAACTATCCCTCGGACATAGCCAGATGGAAAGCTACAGCCGTAATGAAAAAAGTCCCTTTTCACGCGACTGGTGAAAAGGGAGCTTTTATATTTAATTCTTCAGGATTGGTACCCGAAAACAATTTACTTAATCCTTAAAAGTGCCTTTAAAATTCTTCTCATATTTCTGCCAGGCTTCTGCAGAGGTGAGGGTCTTGTAATCATCTTTTGCGATCATCTTTAAATAGATCTCCAATTGCTTAGGAGTCCTGTATCCCATAATGGGAGCGATCACATTAGATTGTTCATCAAAGAATACCAAACTTGGATATCCTGTGATCTTCAGGGCATTTGCAAAGAAATGCTGACTGTTACGGCCTTTGCGCGCAGGGTCAAAATTGGGATTGGTATATTTAAAATCCTTATATGTTATCTCTTCTGTTCCTTCGGCATTGAATTTTACCGCATAAAAATGTGTATTTATATAATTGATCACATCTTTATTTGTAAAGGTATTCTTATCAAGCAATTTACAGGGCCCACACCAGGTGGTGTAAGCATCCATAAATATCTTTTTTGGTTGTTTCTTTTGGGCCTCCAAAGCTTCATTCATGCTCATCCATTTTATTTCCTGGGCCTGTGAGACCTGAAGAGCAAACAACAAAATAAGAGAAGAAATAATTAATTTCATATGTTCAATTTTTTCCGGAATCCAAGGGTAGCATCTACTGCCCTACCCCGAGATCCTTTTTTTTCTGATTCAGGGTGCCTGATTCAAATACCATTCCGCTTATCAAATTCTTCAAAATTAATAAAGCTTTTTTATTTTTTGAAAAAATGATTAATGAATTCCATGCATTAACCTTCTTAAAAGTGGCCTCATCAATATTATGAGCACTCCAGCCCCTGCCGGGATAAAGAAGAAAAGCATAAAGAAATATGACAATGAATGTTCCTGGGTTATAGAATCTATCATTCCACCGGTGGTTCCTGCCAGTTTATTTCCTATTGCGATTGCCAGGTACCAAATCCCGAACATAAATGCGATCATCCTGCCGGGCACCAGCTTACTTAGGTAAGAGAGTCCTACAGGTGAGAGACACAGCTCTCCCAGGGTATGAAACAGATAGGCAAAAACCAGCCAGATCATACTTACCGCGGCAACTTTGGCCCCAGTAGGAATACCGGATGCACCATACGCAAGCGAAAGGAAACCAACGCCTAAAAGAATAAGACCCATCCCATATTTCACTGCAACAGAGGGATTATACTTACTCTCCCAAAGCTTGGAAAATAATGGCGCGAAGATTATAATAAACAATGAATTTAATACGCTGAACCACGAAGCCGGCACCTCAGGATTTTCCTGTAAATACTGGTTGTAAAGCATAAATCCTACAATCACCCACACTATCACGAAACTTATTCCCAGGAAGATATTTGATAACGCATAATTTTTAAAGGTTTGCTGAAACAACTTATATAAAACCCAGGTAATGATTGCCAGTGGAATAATGGTAATAAGAGCGTTAACTACCCGGAAGATATTAGCAGAGTTACCTGCAAGAACTCTGTCCGTATAATCGGCAGCAAAAATGGTCATGGAACCTCCCGCCTGCTCAAAGGCTGCCCAGAAGAATACCGTAAAGAATGCAAAAATGGAAATTGCGATCATTTTATCACGCACCACCTCTGAATATCTCAGGATACGGGTTACCAGTAAGAATATAAAAAGGATGAGTGCAAAAAGGATCATGAAATTAGATCCATCCATACCGGCTACAGTAAAATCAAGTATATTGGTATTTCCAATTTTAGACATGGGGTCATTGATGATCCACACCAAACCTATTACAGCACTCACTACAATAAGGATCTTATCTATAACTGTAAAAGGGTTAAGCCTGTCATTCTTGTCTTCAAATACAACTTCCTTATTTTCCTTTAAAGGTTTTTTCCCTACCTCACCAAAAATATTCTGGGCAAAATAAAACTGCAGCATCCCAAAGAACATAAAGATACCGGCAAGACCAAAGCCCCAGTGCCAGCCTATTTGCTCTCCTACATAACCGCAAAGAAGGATCCCTAAAAACGCCCCTGCGTTCACTCCCATATAAAATATGGTGTAAGCTCCATCTTTTTTCTCCGGATGATTCACATAGAGGTGAGAAATAATAGAAGTCATATTGGGTTTAAAAAATCCATTACCCGCAACCAGGAAAAACAAACCAAGGTATAAGGTAAAAGGAGTGTCCAATGCCATACAGGCATGTCCTATTGTCATAATAAGCGCCCCCAGAACTACGGCATTCCTGTATCCCATATACCTGTCGGCAATATAGCCTCCAAGAATAGGGGTAAGATAAACCAGGGATGTATACGTACCGTATAATGCAAGGGCTTGCTCCCTTGGCCATGCCCAACCTTCATCAAATAAAGAAGAGGTAAGAAAAAGCACCAGGAGAGCACGCATCCCATAGTAGGAGA
>CAXAZV010000029.1:0-18551 GCA_963973375.1 uncultured Antarcticibacterium sp. | reverse complement strand
GCTCTGGTTGAGATATTAAAATTGTTTTCACTTTCATATATAAAACGTTTAAAACTTACCTTGTTGTAATTAGCTTATACAAAATGACATAAGGGGTGATTTCAAGTGCGCAAAGGTACAAAATAAAATAGAACCAATTACGGGATATGATCCCTTGATTTTTTTTGATAATCCTGAAAAGCGCAAAAATAATTCCTATGAAAATCCCTGTAATTAGTGAGTAAATTATCCATGTAGATCCGCCGGGGGCATATATAAGGAAGATCGTGAAAGGCAGCAGAATAAGACTGATCAAATTTCTATAAGTGTGTTTGATAAACAGATAATTATCTGCTGTTTCATCTATGTCAAAAACGTTAGCAATTATTTTTTCCACGGTAATTTTAAGCAGTATAAAAAAACTGTAAGCAGTGAAAATTCTTAAAAATAATACTTCGGTTTCGGTTTCCTTGGGGTTTAGGAAAAACCTGTATAACATAAATAAAAATAGAGAAACACTTAAAATATGGATTAACAACATTAACACATTGAAACCGAAAAGCGCTTTGTGTTCCCTGTTTTTAATGGCCAGGTATTTACCCGAGGAAAACAGGGAGATAAAGTCTTCAAACCGTTGTTGGAATAATTTCCTGGAAATTACCAGCAATACAAGAATGAGCACTATTATTATGGTCAACAAATCGTTTGAAGTGCTATATCTTTCTATGGCTTCCAAATAAAAACTTTTTGCAAAGGTATAATTAATAGGGTTAAAACTTGAAAGTTATTTTGAAGTTGCTAAGCCCAAAAATAGTTACATTTGTTCAAAATTTAGGGCATGTCACATGGTATAATCATTATACCCACTTATAATGAAATTGAAAACATTGAGCGCCTGATCAGGAATGTTTTTTCCCTACAGCGTAAATTTCATATTTTAGTGGTAGATGATAATTCACCTGACCATACGGCAGCTAAAGTAAAAAAGCTGCAGGCAGAATTTTTTGGGGCACTGTTTTTGGAAGAACGAAGCGGTAAATTAGGCCTTGGTAGTGCCTACATACATGGTTTTAAATGGGCCCTGGCTCATGATTATGAGTATGTATTTGAAATGGATGCCGATTTTTCTCATAATCCAAATGACCTTATAAGACTATATAATGCCTGTTCAAGAAAAGGAGCAGATGTTGCTATAGGTTCCCGGTATGTAACCGGGGTAAATGTGATCAACTGGCCAATGAGTAGGGTTTTATTATCCTGGTTGGCTTCAAAATATGTTCGTGTTATCACAGGAATGAATATTCACGATACCACGGCAGGATTTATTTGCTATAAGCGAAAGGTGCTTGAAACAATAGATCTGGATAAAATACAGTTTGTAGGGTATGCTTTCCAGATAGAAATGAAATTCAAGGCCCACATTTTAAATTTTAAAATTTTAGAAGTTCCTGTGATCTTTACCGACAGAACGAAAGGAACATCTAAAATGAGCAGCGGAATTATTTCTGAAGCTGTGTTTGGGGTAATAAATATGAAATTAAAAAGTCTTTTTAATAAGAGGTAGATATAATGATGAAGGTTTTAATTAAGAATGCGCGTATTGTTAACGAAGGAAGCATTATTGAGGGTGATGTTTTTATTGAAAATGGCATTATTGCTGAAATTGCTGATAGTATAAGTGCAAAATCCCCCGATGTAAATATTATTGACGCAGAGGGAAATTATCTGTTACCAGGCATCATAGATGACCAGGTTCACTTTCGCGAACCGGGTTTAACCCATAAGGAAACTATTGAAACTGGTTCAAAGGCCGCCGTTGCGGGTGGAATTACTTCTTTTATAGAGATGCCCAACACGCAGCCGCAAACCACTACCATTGAAAAGTTACAGGAGAAATTTGACATTGCCAAAAACACCTCATATGCCAATTACTCCTTTATGTTTGGAGGCACAAATGATAACCTTGAAGAAATTTTAAAGGTAGATCCTAAAACCACCCCGGCCATTAAGCTTTTTCTGGGATCTTCTACCGGTAATATGCTGGTTGATGACCCGAAGGTATTAGAGCAAATATTTACCAAATCTCCTTTGATGATAGCAGTTCACTGCGAAGATGAAGCTACCATAAAGAGAAATCTTGAGGAAAACATTGCCAAATATGGTGATGATATACCTATGGAACTTCATCCAAAAATTAGAAGTGAAGAGGCGTGTTATCTTTCATCTTCCCGTGCTGTGGCGCTGGCAAAGAAAACCGGTGCTAGATTGCATGTATTTCACCTTTCAACAGCCAAGGAACTATCATTGTTTGATAACAAAAAGCCTTTAAAAGACAAAAAAATTACTGCTGAGGTTTGTGTGCACCACCTTTGGTTCAATGATTCAGATTACCAGAAAAAAGGAACATTTATAAAATGGAACCCTGCGATCAAAACCAAAAAAGATCAGGAGGCATTAATGCAGGGATTAATAGATAATTATATAGATGTGATCGCTACAGATCATGCTCCACATACTAAAGAAGAAAAGAAAAATGTGTATACCCAGGCTCCAAGTGGCGGCCCATTGGTACAACACGCTCTGCCTGCCATGCTTCAACTATATCATCAGGAAAAAATAAGCCTAGAGAAAATAGTTGAAAAGATGTGCCATAACCCGGCTATTCTATTTCAAATTGAAAAACGCGGATTTATACGGGAAGGATATAAAGCAGATCTTGTAATTGTAGATCTTAATTCTCCCTGGGCAGTGCAGCCTAGCAATATTGTCTATAAATGCGGCTGGTCACCCTTTGACGGCGTAACTTTTAAATCCAGGGTTACTCACACTTTTGTAAATGGCCGCCTGGTATATAAAAATTTCAAATTCCTGCCTTTTGCGCCGGGAGCAGAACAATTAACCTTTGATAGGAAATAGTATGAAGTTTGTTTGGGTTTTGGCTACGGCTTTCCTGTTCTTTTCCTGCCAGAATGTAGAAAAGGTGGAAGAGCCTGAGAACCTTATATCTGAACAAAAAATGGCTGAGGTCCTTACAGACCTTTCCCTGCTTAATTCGGCTAAAAATTACAACCGGAGGTTACTTGAAAATACCGGATTTAAACCGGATGAATATCTTTACTCCAAACATAATATAGACAGTACCCAGCTCGCTCAAAGTACCAGGTATTATGCGAGCAATCAAAACCAACTGGAGGCGATCTATAAAAAGGTGAAAACCAACCTGGAAAAACTACAGCGTGAAATAGCCCTAAAAAAGGAGAAAGAAGAACGTCTAAGGGATACTTTACCAAAAAGTTTGAAAGATTCTTTAATTCAGGATTCTATTTTAGGAAAACCGCCACGTTTGGATAGTCTTATATTAGCTTCCCCAGTTTACGACATTCAGTAAGATTGGTTTTTATCCTTATTGAAAGCAACTAAAGTTTCTGCGATCACCTCTTCAATAGTCTGAAACTCATATGAAAACTCCTCCTTTACTTTGGTGTTGCTGTAAAAGGAATGTTCAAAAAGACTTTGGTTATCCCGCCTTCTTATTTCCTTTTTCACACCAAACAGCATAGAGGCTATAGATTGATAAAGCCAGCCGGTATAAACCATCCATGGTTTTAATTCCTTTTTGGGAGGTTGTTTCCCAAATTGATGGGCGACTTTATCCAATACCTCTTTAAAGCTTAAATTTTCTGCCACCACAATGTATTGTTCATTATGAACAGAAGATTCCATCGCTATCATAGCCAACTTCGCTACGTCTTTGACTCCTACAAAACCAGTGGTTTTAGGAAAGTGATAATTGAGTCCCTTATATATTTTTGAAAAGATCTGCCCGGTGCCTTTATCCCAATATCCGGGGCCCAGAATTACTCCTGGATTAAGGATTACAACGGGTACCCCTTCTTGTGAAGCGCGCCATACTTCAATTTCAGCTCCATGCTTGGAGATCGCATATTCACTGTGTTCTTTTTCGGGATGCCAGGTGAAATTTTCAGAAATAGAAGTTTCACCTAAGCTCAATCCCATAGTTGCAATAGAGCTTATGTAACATAGTTTCTTTATACCGCCGGCGATGCATAAATTAACCACATTGGCAGTTCCTTCTATGTTGGTTTTTCTAAGGGCTGCAGTATCTTCTTTACTAAAAGAAACCAGGGCTGCTGAATGAAACACGTGTGTAATTCCTTCAAATGCTTCTGCAAGAGCCGGGATATCTGTAAGTGAAGCTTCTTTCCATTCTATTTGATTGAAAAGAAATTCTACTTCTTCCGCAGGAATAGTATAGGAGAAAATTTTTCTTACAGCGTTGAGGTCGCTTTCTTTACGGTAGGTAGCACGCACTTTTTTGCCCGCAACAAGAAGTTCAAGCAATAGATGCGACCCAACTAAACCAGTACCTCCGGTAACTAAAATCATGCGGTAAATATACTAATTCAGTTTAGGAAAAATGACAGGTATTGGTATCTTTACGCCTGTTTTAGAATAAAAGATCCATGATACATAAAAATTTTGTTGAAGAGCTTACCTGGAGAGGAATGTTGCACGATGTAATGCCGGGAACAGAGGAACACCTATTGGAAGAAATGCGTGCAGCCTACGTGGGAATTGATCCAACGGCAGACTCACTTCATATAGGCCACCTGGTGGGGGTAATGATGTTACGTCATTTTCAGTTATGCGGTCATAAACCGTATGCATTGGTTGGTGGAGCAACCGGGATGATAGGAGACCCTTCGGGAAAATCTTCAGAGCGAAATCTTCTGGATGAAGAAACTCTCCGGCATAACCAGGAGGCATTGAAAAATCAACTTGCAAAATTTCTCGACTTTACCGGAAATACTGAAAATGCCGCTGTACTGGTTAATAATTATGACTGGATGAAGAATATTTCCTTCCTGGATTTTATAAGGGATACGGGAAAACATATTACGGTAAATTACATGATGTCCAAGGATTCTGTAAAGAAAAGACTTTCTTCTGATGCTGCAGAAGGAATGTCTTTCACGGAATTTACCTACCAACTGGTGCAGGGGTATGATTTTCTACACCTGTACAAAAATTTTAGCTGTACCCTTCAAATGGGAGGAAGTGACCAGTGGGGAAATATTACCACGGGCACCGAGCTTATAAGAAGGATAGGGAACGGAAAAGGCTATGCTCTTACCTGCCCCCTTATTACCAAGGCTGATGGCACCAAATTCGGAAAAACCGAAAGCGGAAATATCTGGCTTGATCCAAATCTTACTTCCCCGTATAAATTCTATCAATATTGGCTGAATACCAGTGATGAGGATGCTGAAAAATATATCAAAATCTTCACTTTTTTGAGCAGGGAGGAAATTGAAACCCTGGTAACTAATCACGCCCGGGAACCGCATTTAAGACAACTTCAAAAAACGCTGGCCGAAGAGATCACTGTAATGGTACATTCCATGGAGGATTATGAGAATGCGGTAAAAGCTTCAGAAGTTTTATTCGGAAAGAGTACCGCCAGCGATCTTAAAAATTTAAACGAGGCTACCTTTTTAGATGTCTTTGAAGGAGTGCCGCAGGCAGAAATTTCAAGAGATGATATTGAAAATGGCCTGGATATGATCGCTGCCCTTTCAGCAAAAACCAACTTTCTGGCCTCCAATGCCGAAGCAAGAAGGGCGCTAAAGGAAAATGCTGTTGCTGTAAACAAGGAGAAGGTGGGTGAAGAATATATGATAACAGGGGAGGATCTAATTAATAATAAATATGTGATCCTAAACAAAGGAAAGCGAAACACTTATATACTTAGAGTGGTTTAAATTACAAAACCCCTCTAAACGGGCGTTTAAAGGGGTTTGCAACTAACTAACCAATCTAATATGAAAAAACTTCATTTAGCTGTAAACAAAAACCTAACCAAAAATTATGTTTACATGATATTGGTCGGCACACTTTCCTTTCATTACAGCGCTAAATGTTAAATTTTAAACTCTTTTAATGTGGCTTCGAAAAGGCCCTAAATTGGATACATTGTTCCTGATATATAACCTTAATTTTATCGATTGATAATTTTAATTTCAGGAAGAACACATTTTGAACCTATATATTTATTTAAAAATAGGTTCACTATGACAATTACAAAAGCCTTTAGAATTTTAAGTTTTTTGACATTCTTTGTTTCCTATGTTTGGGGAATAATTTTCCTTATTTATTCAGGAAGGCCAGATGGCCTTATCGGAATTTCCGTGCTATGTGGGTTATCGCTTATTCTTTTTCTTTTCTCACATTCTGCCAAAAAGCAGGTGGGCAGATACCGTAAAAACAACTTTTAAAAGTCGGGCTTAAATAACAAGAAGGTTACAACCTCTTATATCGCTGTTATCAAACCTGCCCAAAACCTCGGTTTTGTTATTTCCAAGGTCTTTTCCAAGATCCTGTGTGGCAATAAACGCGCAGGAATTAAAATTTGCAAGATCTATCACATTAATACCACCTGTTTTCCCTTCGGGAAGAAAGGTGAGGGCATCTTCCGGATCCCGAATGAGTAATTTCATCCAGGGTGGAGATTCAAAAACGCCGTCACCCATTGAATATGCCTGGGAGAGAAGTTCTGTCATTCCATATTCACTATGAATATTATCAACTCCAAAACCCTTTTTTAAGTTATTATGCAATTCCTCTCGTATCATCTCCCTGCGCCTCCCCTTCATCCCGCCGGTTTCCATTATAATGGTATTCTTTAACTTGAAAGAATGTAATTCTGTAAGGTCAAGCAGGGCAAAGGAAACACCAATTAGCAAAACTTTTTTACCTTGCTTTTCCAGAGTATCCAGCGTTTCTTTCAGCTTTTGTAGATTATTTAAATAAAAGCCGCTTTCAGGTTGGTTGCTACTTTCAATTAAATGCTGCGCCATATAAATCAGGGAAGATCCTTCCCTTTCCAGATAGGAGGGGAGAAGCGCCAGAATAACCATTTTGGCGGGATCACCGTAAAATTGTTCAAAGGCAAGTTTAAAACTACGCTCATACAAGGTGAGATCACTTACATAATGTTTACTGGTAAGAGATCCTGTAGTGCCACTACTGGTAAAAGTTATTTGCGGGTTTTTACCGGTAGGAATTATGGCATGAGTTTTAAAAAATTCGATGGGTAAAAACGGAATTTCTGCGAGTCGTGATACGCTTTGAGGTTTTATTTTAAGTAAATCACAGAATTTGCGGTATACAGGAATACGATCATATTGAAACCTGAAAATTTCAAGGCTTAGCTTTTCAAAATCCTGAGGTGAAGAAATAGAAAAAATCTCATCGTAATTCATGCAACTGGGCTTTCAGGCAACAAATTTAGAAATAAAAAAAGCTTCTAAAATTAGAAGCTTGATCTCTTTTTATATGAAAGTGGGATTATTTTACCACAAGCTTTCTAGTGGCCTGTGTATTTCCTTCCCTAATTTTTACGATATAAATTCCAGGTGTAAGTTCTGTCAAGTCTAGTTCCTTTCCAATTAACCTGGCAGAAAGCACCAATTTCCCAAGAACATTGTAGATCTCAACTTCTTTTGGGTGATTTTTTTCAGAGGCTATAAAGACTTTACTTCCTGTTACCGGGTTAGGATAAATGGAAAGTCCAGCGATTGGTTTTTCCGGCGTATAAGCAGGAAACCCTGTGCTTTGCGCTGCCACCACATTGGAGAACAGCAGAAAACAAACCAATAAAAAACTCAAAAAGTATTTTTGTTTCATTCTTCCTGTATATGGTTGTTACAAACTTACATAAAATAATTCAAAAACAGTACCAAAAGAAACAGGCTATAGCGTTAAATATTAGTCAACTAGCAAAAATTATAAAAGGGTGGCCACTTTAATGGCCTCCCTTTTAGGAAATTGGAGGATTTTAATCCTGTAATTTTTATTGTTCCAGGCCGCCTTTTACATCGAAGTTGCTCCACCCATTAAACTGTGAAAGATTAGCGCCGCTTGCATTTGGATTTGCACTTATTAATTTTGTGCTTACATCACTTCCATCAACATTATTTACAATAAGGTTTTGGCCATATTCAAATTTTGCATTTGTCATTTTAAGCTCCCCATTGTTTACTTCCTGTAACTGGTTATTTAGAAAAATAATAGTTTCATAATTGTAAACTACAAGGTTGTCAAAATTACCGGCTGTTCCCTGCTTAAGGTCAAATGCTGCTTTGCCTGCCCGGTTATGCCCTCGTGCGGTAACATTTTTTACTACGGCGTTTGCCCTGGGAGATGCATTATTCTCACCACTACGGTTTGCCAACTCGAAGGCAAAATCGCCTACGTTGTCATATTGATAAATTACAATATTGTCTAAAGTTCCTCTGTATCCTTCATCCCAGTCAATAGAATCATCTTCCATTCCAACGGCCGATAAGTTTTTTGCATTTGCCGTACCCCCGTAGAACTCAAAACCGTCATCGGCTCCTTCAAAGGCTTCAAGATTTTCTAAAACAGTGCCGCTTCCCACTG
Organism: uncultured Antarcticibacterium sp.; assembly: GCA_963973375.1. Taxonomy (GTDB): domain Bacteria; phylum Bacteroidota; class Bacteroidia; order Flavobacteriales; family Flavobacteriaceae; genus Gillisia. Next base: position 10,109 of record CAXAZV010000029.1, on the reverse strand, counting down.
CGAAGAAGGAGAATGCATTGAATTCAAATTGACCGTCTGAAGAGGCCTGTCCTGCATATTCAACTCTTACGTATTTAAGGCTGCCGGAGTTGTCCTGATCATTTGTGCCACCGTATGGTAATTGTCCGGCTTCAGAAATTGAGGTGCCTCCGGGCGCATTTATTCGTGCTCTCCCGTGAATTCCAATACCACCCCAGTCACCGTCTCCACCGGAAGCATTTTTATTTTGTGAAGTAAAGACAATGGGTTGGGCTGCGGTTCCTTCCGCAATAAGTTTCCCTCCCTGCTCTACAAAAAGCAAGTTTACTCCTGCTGCCTGGTCTGCGGCGGTCACGGTAATTGTAGTTCCTTTTTCAATAGTCAAGGTAGCCCCGTTCTTAACGCTTACCGCTCCTTTTAAAGTGTAATTTCCTGTTTTTACCAAAAGGTCTTTTGTGATGTCTCCTTGCAACACACTCCCTTGTAATACACCGTCATTTCCTTCAACCGGTGTTACTGGATCAAGATCGTCACCACTACAGGATGTAAATCCGGTTACCAGTGCCAGGGCTAAAATTGTTTTTAAAAATTGGTTTTTCATGATTTTCAGTTTAATTGTTGATTGTTATAGAATTAAAATTTATATGTTAGGTTTGCTCCAAAGGTGGTCCCCAGATCAAAGTTTTCTATCACATTGCTAAATGCATCGGGAAAACGAATCTCCTGGGTTGGGTCCTGAGTGAACAAAGTGCGTTCGTTTAAAATATTTCTTGCCGTTATCCGTACTTCCCAGTTCTTATTAAGTACAGTATTCCACGAAAGGTCCAGTTGATTTATGGGTTTTTCATAGATCTCATCTGCTCCTTCTACACCAACTGCATATATGCGTTTGGAGAAAGTATTAAAGATGAGGTTGATGTTGGATTCTGCATCATTCATCTTATAAACCCGGTATCCAAGATCTGCATTTAGTCCCCAATTGGAAGCTCCCTGAAGTTGCCTGTCCTTATTTGTTACTGAAGCAAATTTGGGGTCTCCTTCATTTGCATTAGCATTAGAGCTCATAAGAATCCCATTAAAACCAAGGCTTATTTTTTCCAGTGCTTCCCTTTTTAAAATATTACCTAGATTCATTTTTGCTTCCAGCTCCACACCATATAAGAATGCTTCATCAAAATTGTCAAAGTAGGTCCTGTAACCTACAGATGTTGCTCTTGCCAACCTTTCTATAGGATTTTCAAGATATTTTCCAAAGGCTGTGACAGCTAAAAGCTGGGAATTGTCCGGGAAAATTTCATATTTAAGATCCAAATTATAATTGCGGGAATTTAAAAGCTCAGGATTACCTATTACCTGGTTTCCATCTCCATCCTGATAAACTGTGGGGAGTATCTCACGTAATCTAGGACGTGTTGTAGTAACAGATCCGGCTAATCTTAAATTGGAATTTTCGGTTAAATTGTATTTAATATTTATGGAAGGGCTAATATCCAGAGGATCATATTTTAATTTGCTAAAAGGGGTATCCGGCCTGTCAAGGGGTTTTCTGTATGTAATTTCACGTGGGGCATATTCTGCCCTTACTCCCACGTCTACCAGCAATCTTTTCCATTGATGGTTGAAGTGAAGGTATCCGGCATTGATGAATTGCGTGATCTTACTGGTTGCAGTAGGGTCAAAAGTGCTGCTGTAATTTAAAAATCCTTCATTAAAACCCTGCCGGAAGAAGCTTTCAGGATCATTCGTATTTAATGCGGGAAGGTTTATCCCACTTGCCTGCGCAGTAATAGATCTGGTTACAAAATTATATTCTATGGCGTCGAAATTATGTCCAATTTTAATTTTTGTATCAAAACCTGCCTCATCATTAGCATTTAATCCAAGTTCATATTCAATCCGGGAATTAAAGTTTATGTTTTCCAATGTTTGGTAAAACCTGAATGGATTAATACCGTTTGTGGTAATATATTCCGCATTTTCACCCACCCCGGCAGCACGCATCACCCGGCGGTCTGGCACATTATTATTTCCCATACTGCCTGAAGTTCCAAAATGGATTTGGTGCTTTTTTCCTGCCCAGGAATAATCTCCCAGCAATTGCAGGGTAAGGAGGTCATTTTCAGTGTATTTTGTGTCCCTTATGAAAAAGTCCCTGTTATTCAACTGTGTGAATCCGTCATTGCGTCCGGCGGCTTCTCTTATGAAATTGGAAGTATTTTGAAGGTATATGGTATTAAAAGTTAGATCAAGCTTATTGAACTTGTTATAATTTAAAGATAACAGAGCCGATTTCTGTGTTGAAAAGTCAAAGTTTACAGTCCTGAAATCCTGCCCTGCCGAGCCTTCAGAATTTAAAGTGCGTTCCACCCCATTTCTGGTTTGATAGGAGTTACGGTAATTCATACCCAGAAAATATCCCATGTTTGCTTTTTCATTGCTGAAAATTCTTTGGCCATGGGTAAATCCAAACTGCAGGTCTATTGGGGCCTTACTGGTGGTAGGGGTCCAGGATGCATCAAACAAACCGGCCGATTCCTGGGGGGTTGCATTAAAACCTAATTGGCCTTGCTGAATTATAGATGGAAGGGCTCGCCCGCCACCTGTATACCCCAGAAACTCCAGGTCACCACTATTGTCTCTTTTAAAATCTTTAAAGCTGGAATTTGTGTTGTAATTCATTCCTATATTCACGGTGGTTACCGAATTTGCCGGAGCAGATTTTGTGTTCACCGCAAAGGAGGCTCCTGCAAAATCCTGATATAGGGAAGGGTTGAATGTTTTAAAAACATCTACAGAACTTACAATGTTGGTAGAGATATAACCAAGAGGGATGATCTTGAAATCGGGATCAGAAGAGGCGATGGGTAAACCGTTTACCGTAAGAAAGTTATACCTGTCATCTAACCCTCTTACAAATATTCCACGGTCCTGCACGGTGGTAATTCCGGACACTTTTGACAGGCCCTGTTCAACAGTACTTACCGCTTTCCGGGCAAGTTCTTCAGCTCCTATAGACTGCATGATTGATATTGCTTTCTTCTGCTCAAGTAATAGTGCAACTTCAGAATCTCTCCTTGAAACGGTAGAAATAACTACTTCATCCAGAGCGGCTGCGCTGGAACCCAGTTCAGCATTGATTTCGGTAACTTTCCCTGCTATTACTTTTACATTGGGAATTTCTAAAGTTTCATAACCCACAAAACTAAGGCTAAGGGTATAGGTTCCGGGTTCCAGGTTTTCCAGGACAAAGAGACCATCATAATCTGACATCGTACCCACAGAGGATCCTTTAATTATAATGTTTGCAAAAGGAAGCGGTTCGCTGTTCATTTCCTTATCTGTCAATTTCCCTCCTACGGAGCCGAAGTTCTCTTCCTGTGCAAATAAAAAGGTGTGTAAAAAAATTGCTGCTGCTAGAAATATTTGTTTCATTCTTGTTTAAATTCTATGCAGCAAATTAAAGGGCTTAAAAGCGCCTGGAGCTTACCTAAACTTTACCTTTAGGTTAATGCGGACTTAATTAGTGTTATTTTTAGGTTTAGAAAAACAGGCTTTTGGGATGGGTCTTTATTCGAAAAAATCATATATTCCCTTTATAAACAATGCCCTTGCGGCATGGGGAGGAAAATATAACTACCTGTATGTTACTTAAGTGTTAAGCCGGGCAGTAGTCCCCATAGGCATTTACGCAATTATTATCTTTACTTTTGTATTAGATAGTTTATATAAGTTCTATGAAGAAGAAAGACATTCTAATCCTGTTGGTAGACGATGAGCCGGATATCCTTGAAATTGTTGGTTACAATCTCTCTGCTGAAGGTTACCGTGTAATTACTGCTGAAAATGGTGCCCAGGCAGTAGCATTGGCTAAAAAGAAAAAACCACATCTTATCATCCTGGATGTTATGATGCCTGAAATGGATGGTATTGAAGCCTGTGAACAAATAAGAAAAGTACCCGAATTAAGCGAAACCGTAATTACCTTTTTAACCGCCCGCGGGGAGGATTATTCTCAAATGGCAGGTTTTGATGCCGGGGCCGATGATTATATCACCAAACCTATAAAGCCCAAAGTGCTGGTAAGCAAAGTCAAGGCATTGCTGCGCCGATTTAGAGATAATGGGGAAACTTCTAATATAGTTACTGTAGGAGATCTCGTAATTAACCGTGATGAGTATAAGATAATTAAAGATGACCAGGAGATCATACTTCCAAGGAAAGAATTCGAATTGCTTTCATTGCTGGCCTCTATACCCGGGAAAGTGTTTAAAAGGGAAGAGATCCTGGACAGGGTTTGGGGTAACGAGGTAGTTGTGGGCGGTAGAACAATAGACGTGCACATAAGAAAACTGCGCGAAAAAATTGGGGATGACAGTTTTAAAACGGTGAAAGGTGTTGGATATAAGTTTGTTCTTTAATGTCAAATTTTAAAAGATCATATAAGTTTGCTTTAAAAACTTCGCTTTTTATTACCGTATTTCTTACGCTCCTGGTGAGCGTTTTTTTATTTTTTAGTTTTGAATTTAAATGGATTCCAGTACTGGTATATGCGGCTGCATGTTTTCTGTTTTCTTTTTTTATAATCCAATACAGGGTAGAGCATTTTATATATAAACGGGTAAAAAAGATCTATGACAATGTTACCCTCCTTGATTCCAGCACGCTTCAACCCAGCCAGATTACTACAGACATGGCCACGCTTACACGGGAAGTGGAGAAATTTGCTGAAGATAAAAAACTGGAAATAGAAACCCTTAAAGTACGGGAAACCTACCGGAAGGAGTTTATGGGAAATGTTTCGCACGAGCTTAAAACCCCACTTTTTACTGTTCAGGGTTATATACTTACCCTATTAGATGGGGCAATGAAAGATAAAGCGGTACGAAAAAAATACCTTCAACGGGCAGCCCGGGGGGTAGAACGCCTTATTTATATTGTTAAGGACCTGGATATGATCACCAAACTGGAGGCAGGCGCCCTCCATCTTAACCGCGAAAATTTTAACATTATTGAGGTTGTTGAAAATTCATTTGACCTATTGGAAATGAAAGCCGCCAAAAAGGATATTACCCTCACATTTGATATGGAATACCCGCAGCCAATCTGGGTGTATGGGGATCGTGAGCGTATTCAGCAAGTGATCACCAATCTTGTTGTTAACTCCATAAAATATGGAAAAAAGGGAGGAACTACTGAAATTAGTATAGAAAACCTAATCAAGAATAAGGTAATAGTTCGGGTTACTGATAATGGAGAAGGAATTGAAAAAGTAAATATCCCCAGATTGTTCGAGCGATTCTACAGGGTAGATAAGAGCGGTTCCCGTAAGGAAGGGGGCTCCGGCCTGGGTCTTTCCATTGTGAAACATATCATAGAGGCGCATTCAGAAAAGATCTATGTAGAAAGTGTTTACGGGGTGGGAAGTGAATTCTCATTTACCCTTGAAAAGAGCAAAAATACCTCCCGGCCTTTGAGTAGTTCTAAAACCGGGTAATTTCTTAAAGTGCTGCATGCCATCCAGCATTCTAATATCAAAATCCTTTTGTTCACAAAACTCTGCGAGTCCCTCTCTTTTCATCTTTTTTGCCAGATAAAGTTGCTCTGGTTGTCCCGGAGTGGGAATAAAGAAAACTTTCTTTTCAAGTTTTGCAAGGTCCATAATGCTGGTGTAACCGGAACGGGAAATTACTAGGTCGCTGCTGTTAAGGGCTTTCTGTAACTCTTTTGTAGTTAAAAAGTTTAGTCTGGTAATATTTCCCTGAACCTCCCGGGTTGTTATATCTTCTACCACACCACTTATAATAAGAACCCGGAGGTCCATTTTCTTTAACTTCTTTTCCAGAATTGTTTCCAACATCGCCCGTTGAGGTTCAGGACCGGAAAGTAAAACCGTTATGTCATAAAGTTGGGTTAACACTTCTTTTTCTAGCCTGCTTAAAACACCCATATATTTCACGGGAAAAGAAACTCCTTTCAAGTGTCCCATTGCTCCGCTTAAATTTGGATTTTCGGCATTATCAGGGATCCAACATTCATCGAATTTCTTAATATAACGCTGCTGAATGTAAGTGCTAAGCGGGGTGGCTAAGCCTGAAAAAACCTTGACTTGATGAGTTATAAAAGCTGAAGGGACTTTCCCTGACCTCACACCCCAGCGGTTGTCGGAAATTATTCCTCCCAGGTTTTGAGTTTCAACAAGCCGGGTTGTTATTTTCTTTTCTTCCCTGATACATTTTAAGATATGAGGGGTTTGAAACAAAAGTTTTAAGCTGAAGAAAGCGGGATTTCGGGAGTACTTAATATTATACCCGGGAAGTTTGTGCCATTCCAGGGAAGGAAATTCCTTTTTCAGAAGTTCCAGCGCAGCACCATCTGAAGCTAAAACCGGTTCAAAATCCTGATTTAAAAGAGTATTTATAACAGGGATGCACCTGGTTGCATGGCCAAGCCCCCAGTTGAGTGGGGCTACTAAGATCCTTTTTTTTGGCATCTTCAAATATAAGGATTAGGGGGTATAAGTTTCTTCATAACAATCAAAAGCAAGCTTTTTATTAAGGTGTGCGCTATTTTAATTAATTTTACCAAAATTTAATAGGCAGTGGGTAGTAAGAATAAACTGAGAAGATTTAGGGAAAATGAAGGGTTTTCAAATGTAGTGCAGCCATCAAGGGAAGAGCTTACAGATAAAGAATACCCGTTGAGGGGAAGCTGGAATAAGGATTTCTTTAAAAACGAAAAGCCTATTGTTTTGGAATTGGGGTGCGGAAAAGGTGAATACAGTGTAGCCCTGGCGCAGGCCAATCCTGAAAAGAATTTTATAGGAATTGATATAAAAGGAGCCAGATTCTGGAGGGGCGCGAAGACCGCTTTGGAAGAAGGACTTGAAAATGTGGGATTTGTAAGGACTCAGATCGAGCTTATAGATCGCCTTTTTGCTGATGGGGAAGTAGATGAGATATGGATCACCTTTCCAGATCCTCAAATAAAATACAAGCGCACCAAGCATAGATTAACCAATACCGAATTTCTTCAGAAGTATAAAAAAATCTTGAAACCGGACGGAGTGGTAAATTTAAAAACCGACAGTGAATTTATGCACGGTTATACCCTTGGTCTTTTACACGGTGAAGGTCATGAGGTTTTACATGCCAACCACAACGTGTATAAAAACGAATATTCTCCAAAAGAAGTTACAGGTATACAAACTTTCTATGAAAAACAGTACCTTGATCAAGGAAAACCCATTACCTATATCCAGTTTAAGATAAAATAGCATTTTGGAGGAAACAAAACTTTTCCTAATCACCTACTTTGCGGCACTTTTGGGAGTTATTCCCCCTGGCTTGGTTAATATGACCGTGGCCAAAACCTGTGTTGAACACGGCAAAAAGAACGGATTATACGTTGCCATAGGCGCTTCAATTGTGGTCCTGTTCCAGGCTTTGGTAGCGGTATTGTTAGCAAAATATATATTTGACAACCCTTTTATTCGAAATATTCTACTAAGAACAGGTCTGGTAATATTTATCCTGCTGTCTATATTTTTTTATGTGAAGGCCCGCCGGGATCCACATATTGAAACCCATTCCAAGACTCCTGTGAACAGGAGCATATTTAAGGGAATGCTCATCGCCCTGCTCAATGTTTTTCCTATTCCGTATTTTGTGGCGGTGGGTGCGGCAATAAATGTGGGGGGAGATCTTTCTTATGACTGGTTTCTTATAATCACCTTTGTACTTGCCGCATCTTTGGGAACCTTTACTACCCTTTATTTTTACGTGTTGTCCTTTCTTAGAATCGAGGATAAAACCGAAGTGTTTTCCAAGTATTCCAATTACTTCATGGCAGCCCTTATGTTCATTCTTGTTATAATTACGGTCATTCGTATTTTCTACTATTAGGATGAAAAAGGAAGAGAGCTTTTTTGACAAGGTTTACGAAGTGGTGAAATTAGTGCCATACGGGCGGGTTACGTCCTATGGAGCAATTGCACGATATCTTGGATCTGCCGGAAGTTCCAGAATGGTAGGTTGGGCGCTTAATAATTCTCATAAACTGGAGGGAATTCCTGCCCAACGTGTGGTAAATAGAATGGGCATGCTTACCGGAAAGCATCATTTTGGAGGAACCACTGCTATGCAGCAAATGCTTGAAGCAGAAGGGGTAAAGATCAAAGACAATCAAGTGGTAAGCTTTGAGAAATTATTTTGGGACCCTGCCAATGAGCTCTAATAATTACGACTAATAAACTGGTTTTAGTTTAATAGATCTCCCTTATATGAGCATTGATCAATTATTAATAAATACTTCATTTTCTTAGGTTTTACACCTATATTTGCCTTTTAGAATCAATCTACATAAGGGTTGAGAATTAATGCAAAATCAACGTATTAGCGGTAAAGATCTTTCTGCCCTGAAGTGAATAATATTGGTGGTTAGGTAAAATCTGCTACAGATAAATTAATATCGATGAAATTAAATAGAAAAGATATCCTTCAGGCCCTTGAAACAATTTCAGTTTCAGGAGAAGGGAAGAATATGGTTGAAAGTGGTGCCGTTCAAAATGTGATGACCTTTGGTGATGAAGTAGTGGTAGATCTTGTATTATCTACTCCCGCACTCCATATTAAAAAACGTGCAGAGGTAGATATTCTTAGCGTTATTCATAAAGAGGTTTATGAGAAGGCAAAAGTAAAAGTCAACATCAAAGTTGAAAGTCCCGAAAAAACCACGATTAAAGGGAAGGCTATTCCCGGTATAAGCAACATTATAGCTGTAGCATCAGGCAAAGGTGGTGTAGGGAAGTCTACAATTACCGCCAACCTTGCAGTTACTCTTTCCAAAATGGGCTTTAAGGTAGGTTTACTGGATGCAGATATTTACGGGCCCTCAATGCCTATGATGTTTGATGTAGAGGCCGAGAAACCATTGTCTGTTAATGTAGATGGTAAATCAAAAATGAAACCTGTAGAAAATTACGGGGTTAAGATATTGTCCATTGGATTTTTTACACAACCCAACCAGGCAGTAGTTTGGAGAGGGCCTATGGCAGCAAAAGCGTTGAACCAAATGATCTTTGATGCAGCCTGGGGTGATCTCGATTTTATGTTAATAGATCTTCCTCCGGGAACAGGGGATATCCACCTTTCGATTATGCAATCTTTGCCTATTACCGGCGCGGTTATAGTAAGTACACCTCAAAATGTAGCGCTGGCCGATGCTAAAAAAGGGGTAGCAATGTTTCAGCAGGAAAGTATCAATGTTCCGGTATTGGGAATAATTGAAAATATGGCATATTTCACTCCTGCGGAATTACCTGAAAATAAATATTATATCTTCGGAAAACACGGAGCTAAAAATCTTGCTGATGATCTTGGAATTCCTTTTCTGGGTGAACTTCCGTTGGTGCAAAGTATCAGGGAAGCAGGAGATATAGGAAGACCTGCGGCCTTGCAGGTTGCCACTCCACTAGAAGCTGCCTTTGAAAAGATCACTCAAAACGTGGTTCAGGAAACTGTAAATAGAAACACAAGTCTGCCTCCTACTGAAGCCATAAAGATTACCACCATGGCGGGATGCAGTGCGGTAAAAAAGAAATAAATGACATCTGAAGAAATTAGGTTAAATGTTGAAAGAGCCCTTACCGAGATACGTCCTTTTTTACAAAGGGACGGGGGGGACATATCCCTGGTCTCTATTGAAGATGACCGCCTTGTAAAGGTTCAACTACTTGGCGCCTGTGTGGGCTGTCACGTGAATACCATGACCTTGAAATCTGGTGTTGAAATGACCATAAAAAGATATGTGCCACAAATTGAAGAGGTGGTAAATGTTGAAAAGGGAAAATAGTTGTTTCCCTAATTACAAATTGAAGAGAATGATTAAAACAGATATTTTAATAATCGGCGCGGGACCCACAGGTTTATTTGCCGTTTTTGAAGCCGGTTTGTTAAAACTAAAGTGCCATTTGATAGACGCCCTGCCACAGCCGGGAGGCCAGTGTTCTGAGATCTATCCTAAAAAACCCATTTATGATATTCCGGGTTTTCCTGAAGTTTTAGCTGGAGATCTGGTAACTAATCTCATGGAACAAATAAAACCATTTGATCCCGGATTCACCCTTGGAGACA
>CAXAZV010000028.1:0-18678 GCA_963973375.1 uncultured Antarcticibacterium sp. | reverse complement strand
ATACGCAAGAAAAAAGCTCAATAAACTTGAGAATAAAAGTAAATCAGAAACTGGATGGATTCCCAAGAGCACGAATAATTTTCAAAAACCCAAAATTCCCATTACTCCATATAAAGAAACATTTGAAGATAAAATGGCTTGGATTTGGGCATATGTTTTAATCCTCTTACTAGCAATACTGATACTAATTGGCATTTATGCTTCAGTCAGATGGATTTTCTTTTAAAACTACTCCACAACAATATATAAAAACAATGTTTAAACCAGTCTCAAATGGAAACTTCCTGCTCGCTTGCTTAGCGGATTGTGCTGCCGCTGTTCCCTTCGGTCGGAACCTGCGGAAAATCACGCACGCCAGTTCGTACAGTTTTTATACCAAACCGTGGCAAACATTACAGGAAAGTTAAACTTAAACAACAAACTGTAAATCTTAAGAATTATGAACAGATTATTGACATTATTGGTATTGCCTTTATTATTTTCCTGCTCCACTGAAAAAGTGGACACTGAAAAAGAGGGACAAAAATTAATGGAATTGAGTAGAGAATGGTCTAAAGCCGCTGCTACAGGAGATATAGAAAAAATAATAAATTACTGGTCTGATGATGCTGTTTACATATCTTCGGGACAACCCACACTAAACGGAAAACAGACTATAAAAGAAATGGTAGCAGGCTCATCTAGTATTCCAGGATTTAGTATAAGTTGGGAACCTATTAGTGTATCTGTATCAAAAAGTGGAGATATGGCCTATATGATTGAGAAAAACAGATTAACCTATAACGACTTCATTGGCAATCCAATTATTACTACAGGTCGCGTAGTTACTGTTTGGAGAAAAAACAATAATGGTGAATGGAAAAACTTGGTAGATATTAGTGTGGATGACGTTGAATAAAACATTTGCCAACATCGTATATAAGCTATGGCTTGGTCAGTCCACACTAGGAAATTCGCAGGATTTTCCAAAGTCAGTTTATATTTGAAGTGATTAATGCCGAGACGCCACAGCTCATATATATAAACGTTAGCATACATACAAAAACTATCTTTTGATAATTAAGCAAGACAAGAAATGAAAAAATGCTTCTTACTTTCAATTTTAGGAATTTTATTTTTAAACTGTTCAAGTGATGATAATGCAGAACAGTCTGAACTAATTGGAAAAACTTTTGACCACCTTTTTTTTGAAACGGAACAAGAATGTATAGATGCTCAACGAGACCCCAATTTTTTCATAAATTGTCATCAAGAGCTAAGTATTAAAGACAATGAAAATGCTGAAATTATCGTTACGGATTACATATACTCTATTAAATACAGTATTGAAAATGATAAATTGGTAATTCATTCAAACACAACAACCGTAGAATTCCAAAATGATATAACATTTCAAATAATCAATACTAATTCACTGAAGCTCTTAAGCAATAATACAATTTGGAATAAACGAACAGGAAGTACGGTGTGGGATTAATAACGTATACCAATAACGTGTATAATTAATTGCTTTGGCAAATGCTTATTTAGAAAATTCCTTCGGAATTTTCTACCGTTCGGCTTTGTTTATTAAATTAGGTGCTAGCCACCGCACCTAATCATACAGCAACCGTTAAGTACAAGTTGAAATAAAAATGAGTAGAATAAAAACCAAACCACATCAAATTTTTTGGATTTCGATTCCCATATTAATTCTATTTGGGATATTATACAGAAACGAAATGTTGAACGTAAATATTTACGATACCTATTTCGTATTTAGCAAAACTGATCTGGCAATTTTGATTGCAATTCTTTTTGCGGTAATAGGACTTGGATATTGGATAATGCTAAAATTCAATATAAAGCTATCCAAACGTTTAAATTTGATTCACATAATCCTAACTTTCGGTGGAATTTTAATTATTTGGATTTTAGCTCAACTTTTCCGGGAACCGGTAATGGAAAGTGATTTCAATAATATACTAACTTTGGTAATTTATTTAATTGCATTTCTCACGATTTTAGGACAGTTGATTTTCCCGATTAATATAATAAACGCGTTAATAAATAAACGGAATTAAACCAATGGTTAAAAAGGTATAAAACAGTGCTTAAACCTTGTCTCAGTTCAGAAGCCATTGATCGTTTGTATTGTATAATCTTCTGCAGTAAAATCAAGCCTGCCAGCCAAGCCAAATTTTATGCGGTACGTTCCCAAGCATTTTAGAATAACGAAATGATACATCTTATTGTTGGAAATACTGGTTCAGGAAAAACAACCTACTCAATGGAATTGAAAAGAAAAACGGGCGGAGTTATTTTTTCAATTGATAAGTGGAATAAAACCTTGTTTTTGGCTGACAAAAAACCGAATGACGGACTTGAATGGTTTCTGGAAAGAATTGAAAGAGCAGAAACAATGATAATGGAGTTAGTTCAACAATTAGAAAATTCAAAAACTGACTCTATTCTTGATTTAGGATTTTCAAAATTTGAACACAGAGAAAAATTTAGAAAATTTGCCGAATCTAATGGCTATGAAGTGAAAACTCATTTTTTAGACATATCAAAAGATACCCGCCTGGAAAGAATAATGAAACGAAATGATGAAAAAGGAGCTACTTTCGAATTTGAAGTAACAAAAGAAAATTTTGATTTTATGGAAAGTTGGTTCGAGAAACCCACAGAAAAAGAGATCCTGGACGGCATAATCATTACAGAATAAAATAATCAAGTGCTTAATATTTGAAACTATTCTTAATCCAACTGTTCAAAAACCAACCAAAAATTTTATGACAACATTCAAGCTACTTATTCTTATGCTGTTTTTTAGCACGGTATCCTTCGGGCAAACCAAAAATTTTATTGATCAGCCCTATCTTGAAACCACTGCCATGGTAGATACCCTGGTAAAACCTGACATTATTTACCTGGATATTCTGCTTCGGGAATCAGATAGCCGCAACCGGGAATCGGTAGAAGAATTGGAAATTAAAATGGCCGCCAAATTGGAATCCCTGGGGATCAATTTAAAGGAGCAGCTTTCACTTTCAGATCTTGGAAGTAATTTCAAGAAATATTTTTTAAAACAAAAGGATGTTTTGAAAACAAAGGCGTACAAACTCAAGGTCTTTGATGCGCAAACCGCAGGAAGGGTTTTGGTGGGACTTGAAGATATTGGGATCTCCAATGTGTCCCTTGATAAAACCGAGTACTCTAAGATGGAGGAACTTAAGCTCAATTTGAAATCCAGGGCAGTAGCCAAAGCCAAAACCCAGGCCGAATACCTTTTAAAACCCCTGGACCAGAAGATTACCCGGGCTTTGTTTATTACCGACAAATATTACCAGACATTTGGGTATGAGGGAGAACTCAATGAAATGGTTGTGGTAGGATATGGTACCAGTATGAAACAGGAAATTCAAGAAATAGACATCGAGTTTAAACCTATACGAGTAGAAACAGAAGTTTCCATTAAATTTGGAATCGAGTAAAAATTCCATGAACCCCCTTAATAACCCAACCTTTAATTTGCCCATACTCCTATGTTTAATAAAGACCTGTACGAATATTTAAATACGCATACCCGAATAGAGATAAAAGGAGGTTTTGACCGCCCTACATTTCTTCCAATTTGGATGGTGAATGTGAACGGCAGATTATTCTCAAGGAGTTGGAATAAAAGTGATAGGAGCTGGTTTACTGAATTTTTAGCCACCGGCCGGGGCCAAATAAAATATGGTGACAAAATTGTAAATGTAGTGGGGTATAAAATTGACAGCAACGATGAAATAAATAAAAAAATAGATGCTGCCTATCTTCAAAAATATACCCAACCGGAAAACATCCCTTATGCCAAAGGCATTACCCAACCGGAATATGCCAATTATACCATGGAATTTAAGTTGGAAGACTTGTAGCCCTACCCCAATTTTTACGCCTGCAATTCTGGCTTAACAGCCTCTCCTCTTTCTTGTTTAGAGTTGTGAGATTTCATACCGTTTACGTAATACATCTTCATAGTGCCCTTGCTTTTCACCTCCAGCTTACCGCGGTATTCACAATCAAAATGGAATTTCACCAATTGATAGGTGTTTTGTGAAATATTGATGCGCCCGGCTTCTGAATTGGTTTCCATGCGGGAAGCGATGTTTACTGTATCTCCCCAAATATCATATGCAAATTTCCTACTACCTACAACACCCGCAACCACAGGGCCGGTGTTTACCCCTATACGTATGTCAAACCTTGGCTCACCATCTTTTTGATTTTCTTTGGCTTCTTTTACAAAGCTGGCCATATCCAGTGCAGCAAGCAATATGGAGTGCGCATGATCATGGGAAGGGAAGGGAAGGCCCCCGGCGCACAAATAACAGTCGCCTACGGTTTTGATCTTCTCAAGCCCATATTTCTCAATAATTTTGTCAAATTTCGAAAAATAAAAATCTACACTTTCCACCAAAACTTCGGGATCAAGATATTCTGAAAGATTGGTGAAATCCTTAAAATCTGCAAACAACACCGAAACCGATTCGAATCGCTGGGGCTTCACCTTGCCAAATTCTTTTAATTCCCGGGCGGTTTGTTCCGGGAGTATATTCAGCAATAATTTATCTGACCGTTCTTTTTCATTCCCAAGGACCTTACTCATTTTATTGATGTACAGGTAGCGACGATGCAAACCAAATGCCAGTAGGCCAAGTAGGACCAGCGCGATACCTGTAGAAATAACTATGGTTTTCTGGTTCCTTTTTTGCTGTGCCAGAAGGTCTACCTCTGTTTGCTTTTGTGAGATCTCATAATCTGTACGTAGATCTGCCATTTGCTGAATTGCCTGCAGGTTTTTTACACTGTCGCGATAGACTATATAGTCCTTATAGGATTTATAAGCTTGTTTATAATTTCCGGCAGATTCATAGAGGTTTGCCAGCTGCAGGTTTGAATTTCCAATTTGATCCTTAAGGCCAAAGCGGGTTGCAAGGTCATGACTGCGTTTTGCATAATCAAATGCCGCCGGGATATTATTTTGTGTGGCATAGATATCGGCAATAGTACTCAGGAAAACTGCAATTGGGTAGTACTCTTCCAGTTCCTCCAGCATAGCGATGGCCTCATTGATATTCTTTTTTGCCAAAGCGTGTTTCCCCTGTGCGGCATGTACCATTCCTACATTTCCCAAATTATAGGCAATACCAATGGGATAATCCACAGCTTCGAAGATAAGTCCCGATTCTAAAAAATATTCCAGGGCCTTATCGTAATCGGAGCTTTTAAAAGATTCATCGCCCGCATTAAGCAATGCAGATCCTAAGGCGATGGAATCATTGACCTCCCTTAGAATTTCGATTCCTAGGTCATAATATCGTCTGGAAGTAAGCGAATTCCCGAACATGGAATAGGTATCGGCAATTGAAATATTTACCGCCCCAATTCCTTTTTTATTGTTAGTAAGGTTGGCGTAATTAAGGCTTCTGAAATAAGAATCCAGGGCAAGGGGATAATTTCCCTTTAATCGCATGGCATTGCCCTTTTGCAATAGACCGCTGTGAAGATAATCAAACAAAGAATCTTTGGCAGCTTTGGTAATTAGGATTTCGGCATACTCAAGTCTAACATCCGGATTCGTATGGTTTTCGGCAATAGTCTTTAAAATACTAAGTTCGTTTTTAAGGGTTTTGCCAGAATTATAGACCGCAATGAGACTATCAGCCAATGCCGAATTTTGAGCGGCAAGGCCGTGAGCGACCAGAAACATAAAGGCCGCCATGATCCAGGCTTTCCCATTAAATTTCATTGGAATTTAGGATTTCATTAGAAGTTTTGGATCGTCCCAATATTCGGTAGCATCATTGTGAATTTTAAAACCTATCATATAGTTTTCAAATTTTCCTTTACCCGGGGAAGGGGCAACCACTGTAGCATTCCAGATTCCATTTTCACTTTTTGGCGGAGCTGCCAGGAGGTTCTGGGAACCCCTGTAAGCCGGCTTGCTGGAATCACTTGGTTTTATGCCGGTGATGGCTTCAAGACCACTATTGGTGTCAAGCTCCCATCGCACGGTATCATTAGGATCAATGTCTGTGGTAAGATCATTATTGCCAGGATTGTGACCCTGGTTGTCCCGCAATTTTAACTGGTGTGACTGCCCATTTCGGCTTACATAAATAATTCTTTCTGCCATGATATATCATTTTAGGGTTAATTCTAACATAAGTTCATACTTATTCCGGTCAAAATTTGTGAGGCAGAGGAGTAGGGATGGGGCTAAGGGGGAAGTGGGAAAAGCCGCCGGAGATCCCTATATAATTGAAAAGCAATAAGTTAGCAATTTAATAAATTTTTGCTTAAAAAGCTATTTTTGTGGGACTAATTTTTATCCTGCCTGCTCCTGCAAGAAGTTTGAGGAATGATTTTCAAATAAATCTGCTTATTTTTAATTAACAAAAATTGGAATTAATGGTAAAATCTAAAAGCTTTAGGACCCCAAGATTACTGCTCCGGCCCACCGCTGTGGAGGACGCTGCCTTTATTTTCGAACTGCTTAACACCCCAAAATGGTTCGAATTCATTGGAGACCGGAAGGTGAGATCTATAGAAGCGGCGGGGGAATATATTCGCGAAAAGATGCTGCCCCAACTGGAGCGGCTGGGATTTTCAAATTACACCGTATTGAGAAATGAAGATGGTGTAAAGCTAGGCACCTGCGGACTTTATGACCGGCCTGGGATAGAAGGAATTGATATTGGTTTTGCTTTTCTTCCGGAACATGAGAAGAAAGGTTATGCTTTTGAAGCCAGTAATGAATTAATGCGCGCTGCGCGTGAAGACTTGGGTCTTACCCAAATAAATGCTATTACAGATAAAGATAATTTTGCCTCTCAAAAATTGCTGGAAAAACTCGGCCTGGTATTTACAAAAACTTTATGCCTTCCCGGAGAGGAGAAGGAAGTGTTGTTTTATGAGAAAACCCTGACATAAGAAAAGTAAAAGCTTATTTAATGATTTTAAAGGATTTAACGGGCTGCCTTGTACTAAATAATTTCCCAAATTTCAACTTATGGATAAGGCAAACTTACTTTATATAATGTTCTTTATAAACATCCTCGTGATGATCTATACTTTTATGAACATTGCGAAGCAGGAAGGATTAAATGGTTATAAAAGAACCGCGCTTATTTATACCACAATTTTATTTCCTGTTTTGGGGCTGGTATGTCTTAAAATTCCCGCGGGGAATAGATAATTACAATCTGTCACAGGACTCATCGGGTTCCTTTTTTCCTTCGGAAGCTGCCGCTGCTTTGGATCAAACTCCCTTTTTTAAATTACAACTTCACCCAAAATTTATTCTTTCCTGAAAATTTTCAGCTGAACTTTTTCACCTGCCATTCCAATTTAAATATTAAATTCGCCCAATTTTATATAAGGCAGGCCAATGACCACCATTCTCTATATTACAGATCTTTACTATAATGCCAAAGGGCGTAACTACTATGAAGAAGATCTTTTCATAACTTCCCGGCTACAGCCACATTTCAACGTTTTGATTGCTCACCCGCAACAGGCAATTTCCTTTTTGGATAAGGTGAACTTCATAGTTTACAGAAATATAGGTTGTGTGATGGATTTTGAAGAATATTACCATGATTTCCTCAAAGCGGTAAAAGAAAAGAATATTCTTAGCTTTAATTCCTTTGATGGAAAGGCTGACCAGCAGGGGAAACAATATTTGCTGGATATGCAGGAAGCCGGGTACGCTGTCATTCCTTCGGTAAATTCAGTGAGTAAAATTGAAGAACTTGGAGATCCGGGAAAATATATTGTCAAACTAATGAATGGCGCAGATTCTGTAGGAATGGAGATGCTTGGCAAAGAGGAGTTGCTATTGGCCAAGCCCCAGGGAAAACTCATCCAGCCTTTTATAGATTTTGAATATGAGGTTTCCTTTTATTTTCTCAATGATACATTTCAGTATGCCCTGTACGCTCCTAACAAGCAAAAGCGCTGGGAACTCACAGAGTACACTGCCACCCGGGAAGATCTTACCTTTGCGCAGGAATTCATACAGTGGAATAATATGGAACGCGGCATCACACGGGTTGATGCCTGCAGATTAAAAGACAACTCGCTGCTGTTGGTTGAACTGGAAGATCTTAATCCATTCCTTTCTATAGAGTTGCTTTCTGAGGAAAAAAGAGAGCATTTCCTTGACAATTTTATCAAAGCTATAAAGGAAATGACTCAATTAAAAGCCGGATATTCCCCCGAGAATGTAGATCAGGAAGCATTATCGGGAACATTTTAGCCAGGATTCTCACGAGACTGGAGAAATTTTAGCCTCACCCGGGATGAATTAAAGTTTGATCTTTTGATAAACAGTTTCACCGGCTGCAACCCTAAAGCGTGCATCTTTCCATTTTGGCGGCCCAAAGTGGGAAGGAGCATTATTTGAAGCACCATAGGATTCTTTAGGAATCCCTATAAAATTAGTGCTGAGCTCCCCGTTTTCATCTTCATCATGAAATGCAGAGATGGCATAATTCCCTGCAGGAATATCCTTAAAAGTGTACACCACCTTATTATTTTTTATCATCAATTTTTCCCCTTTAAAAGCCGTATTTAAAAAGGAATTTTCTGAATCATATAGGCCAATGTATGCTACACCCTTATTAGACTTGAAATTGGTGATCTCAACTTCAATTTGGTTTTGAGCATTCAGAAGAAAGCTGCTGCACAAAAAAAGGAATAATGCCAATGTTATTTTCATGATATTAGAGGTTTGTACTTCCCTTAAACAATTTTTAGACCGCAATTAATGTGCATCAAATAAATTAATCTTCATCCTCATCTATGGGTATTGCCATCACAGGGATATTTGCCTTTTTAAAGATCTCAAGCGATACACTTTCAGAAAATAGATTATAGAAGAAACTGTGTTTGTGTGTTCCTAATATTATTAGATCTGCATTAAGTTTATTGGCTTCTTCCAGTAAAGTTTCCACCGTAGAGCCCTGAATAAGAAGGGCTTCACATTCCACATCTTCCCCCACAAAAGCTGTGCTTATAGTTTGGAGTTTCCTATGCTCCTCTTTAAAATCTTCTGCTTTTAGGTCTCTTATATACTGTGGTCCGGCTTCATAACCCACAAAATCGGGATTTGGCTCTGCCACGTGTACAACCCATATTTTGGCTTCAAATTTTAGCGCCAAACCTTCGGCATAGCCCAAAAGATCTCCTACCGAATCATTAAAATCTATGGCTACAAGTATGTTCTTAAGTTCTCTCATAATTGTTGTTTTTAATTAATAGCCTTTTTGTCTTTCTACCACATTCATAAGTTCTTCATCTTCCGTCATGTGCTCATAATTTTTAATTATTTGCGGCACTACAGATCCCGGATTAGTTACACTGGCAATGTGCGGAGTGATCTGGATCTTTGGATGGGCCCAGAAAGGATGCTCCTCCGGCAGGGGTACTTTCCTGAAAACATCAAGACTCGCGCCGCTTAAATGTCCGCTGTCAATCATTTCCAGAAGGTCGTGTTCATTGAGGTGCTCCCCACGGGCAACATTTATCACGTAAGCCCCTTTGGGTAATTTTTGAAATAAGTCTTTGTTCAGGATGTTTTCGGTTTGGGGAGTAAGTGGCAAAAGGTTTACCAGGAAGGATGATTCCTTTAAAAGATCTTCCATTTGGGCTGCACCATTGTATATTTTTATTTCTTCATGTTCCCTGGCAGAATTAGCCCAGCCTGAAACCTCAAATCCATTTAATTGTAAGGTTTTTGCGACTGCTGATCCTAAAACCCCCATACCCAGGATGCCTACCTTCACATCTCTTATTCGTTTATACTTTTTTGGCTCCCATTTCTTACTGGAGTGGTGCAGGGAAAGATTTCGCATTTGATCCAGGATCAACCCGAGAACAAAAGCGCTCATATCTGTAGACAGGTCTTGATCTATCACCCGGGTTATCTTAATATGCTCCGGAATATCGGGGTCACTGGTAATGTGGTCTACCCCGGCACCCATTGAAGCGATCACCTTAAGGTTGGGGTAATTCTTGTATATACCGCGTGGGTGTTTCCAGGAAACAGCAAATTCCACCTCCTCCTTATCATGCTCTTCGGGATATACAAATACGTTCAATCCCGGGTGCTGATTCCTTAACTCTTTTGCCCAAACTTCAGGATCTCTCCCCGGGCTAATTACTAAAACTGACATGCTATTTTATTTAATTCGGTTAATTTAATTTACAAATGCACTGTATCCAGTGATGGCACGACCCACAATAAGGGAATTGATTTCTTTGGTCCCTTCATAGCTGTAGATGGCCTCAGCATCGGCTACAAAACGAGCCACATCATATTCCAACAGGATCCCGTTTCCACCCATAACTTCCCGGGCCCGGCTTACCACATCTCTTGTTCTCATACTGCAATAAACTTTTGCCAGGGATGCATGCTCATCTGTAAGCATTCCTTGGTCCTGCATTTCAGAAAGGCGGAATACCATAGTTTGCATAGCGGTAAGATTTGACAACATTTCTACCAAATGGTTTTGAATTAATTGGTAGGAGGCTATAGGACGGCCAAACTGCTCCCGTTTTTTGGTGTATTTGAGGGCACTTTCATAGGCTCCACGCGCACAGCCCACAGCCTGCCAGGCAACTCCGGCCCGGGTCATTTTAAGCACCTTTGCCGTATCCTTAAAAGAATTGGCATGCTTGAGCCGGTCCTTTTCCGGTACTATACAATTGGTTAATGTGATAATGGCATTTTGCACAATACGCAGTGCCATCTTATCTTCCATTTTTTCGGCTTTATATCCGGGATTCTCTTTGGCGCGCACCAAAAACCCTTTCACCTGGTTGGTATCTTCATCCCTGGCCCATATCACGGTAACATCAGAAAAAGTAGCATTTCCTATCCATTTTTTCTGTCCGTTGAGCACCCAGTTCTCTCCATCAAAGCGGCAGGTGGTCTCCATTCCTCCGGCCACACCGGAACCTACATTAGGTTCGGTAAGCCCAAACGCGCCTATGGCTTCCAGTTTTTGCATTTTAGGCAACCATTCCTCCTTTTGGGCATCGCTGCCGCACAGGTAAATAGATCCCATGGCAAGCCCGCTATGGACCCCAAAAAATGTGGATATAGATACATCAACCCGCGCGATTTCCTGTGCGATGATCCCTTCCATTAAAAATGACATATTGGGACAACCGTAACCTTCATAAGGTACCCCGGTGATGTTCAGCTTTGCAAATTTTTCAATGATCTCAAAAGGGAATTTAGCCCGGTTCCAATGATCATTTACAAGTGGCCGCACCTCATCTTCCATAAAATTGCGCACTTTCAATTGCAGTGCGCGTTGTTCCGGAGTGAGTTTCAGGTCAAGATTATAAAAATCACCATCAATGGGAGGGAGGTCACTTTGCCCTTTGCGGCGCTTGGTTTTCAACATTTTCATCAATCCCTTCAGTTGATCTTCATCCAGTGCTCCCAGCGCGTTCATGGCATCTGGCAAGTCTATGGTCCTGCTTATTTTTGAAAGCTGGTCCATATCTATAGACTTTAAAAGGTTGATGGTATTCTTTACTTTTCCGAAAATTGACATAGGTGTATTTTTGGTGTTTTTAAAAATAGGTATTTAAAACGGGTACACTTGTTAAAGCTTTCCGAAGAATAGGGCAAAAAAAAGACTGCCCGGGTGGAGCAGTCTTATGAAATGGGAATCATCTTCCCTTGTGGGTACTAGTTTAATTTATACCAAAAGCCTCTTTTACTTTGTCTACATAATCCAGTTTTTCCCAGGTAAAGAGTTCTACTTCCCTGGTGATCTTTCCGTTATAAGGACTTTCAAATACTTTAGTAATAGTGCGCGGTTCTTTTCCCATATGGCCATAGGCCGAAGTTTCCCGGTAGATAGGATTGCGCAGCTTGAGTCTTTTTTCAATTGCCGCGGGGCGCATATCAAAGATCTCAGCTACTTTTTTGGAGATCTCACCATTGGTCATTTTTATGTGGGATTTGCCATAAGTATCCACATAAATAGAAGTTGGGGCCACTACACCAATAGCATAGGATACCTGAACCAGGACCTCATCTGCCACGCCTGCGGCAACAAGATTTTTTGCAATATGCCTTGCTGCATACGCAGCAGAACGGTCAACCTTACTTGGATCTTTGCCGGAGAAAGCTCCGCCGCCATGGGCCCCTTTACCGCCGTAGGTATCAACAATGATTTTACGGCCTGTAAGCCCGGCATCCCCGTGAGGTCCGCCAATTACAAACTTTCCGGTTGGGTTTATATGGTAGGTGATCTCGTTGTTAAAAAGCTTCTGCACGTATTCCGGCAACTGTGCCTTCACCCGCGGGATAAGGATTTCAACGATATCTTTTTTGATCTTGTTCAACATGCGCTCATCATCCTCATCAAACTCATCATGCTGTGTAGAAACTACTATAGAATCTATACGTTGAGGGACATTGTCATCGCTGTATTCAATGGTTACCTGGCTCTTGGAATCTGGCCTTAAATAGGTTATATCTTTTTCCTCCCGGCGCAGTTTTGCAAGTTCGATAAGGATCTTGTGAGAAATGTCCAGGGCCAGGGGCATGTAATTTGCTGTTTCTTTGGTGGCATAACCAAACATCATTCCCTGGTCTCCCGCGCCTTGTTCTTCTTTGTTCTCACGGTCTACCCCCTGATTGATATCCTGAGATTGCTCGTGAATAAGGGAGATCACCCCACAGGAATCACCACTAAATTTGTAGGCACCTTTGGTATAACCAATATCATTGATCACTTCCCGCGCAATGTTTTGCACATCAAGGTATGTATTGCTTTTCACTTCACCCGCCAGCACAACCTGTCCTGTAGTCACCAGGGTTTCGCAGGCAACTTTAGAGTTCTCATCAAAAGCTAAAAAATTATCGAGTAGGGTATCGCTTATCTGGTCAGCGACTTTATCCGGGTGTCCTTCAGAAACACTTTCTGAAGTAAATAAATAGGCCATTTAGGATCTTTGAATTAAATGAAAAGGCTATTTGACGGAAAGGGGCGCTAGAGAAGTTCACACTGCTTTAGCTTTTTTTAAGGGTTGCAATCAGTCAAATTAGTCCCTGTAATATCTCGACAGCAAATGTATAAAATTTGATCGAATAGCATCAATGTTTAACGGTAAATTAGAAATTGTTGGACGCCTCCCTTCGGGCCGGGCTTTCGCGGGTCGCTTCCCGATAAAAAAAATCGGGAGAGCTCCAACAACCGCTCAATCCCTGGCGCGAAAAAAACAGTAAAAGAGTTAAAGAGCAAAGAGGAAAGAATTTTATTAGTCTAGCGTGCAAAAAAATTATTGACTGAATAAAAAAGTTTGTAAAAAGCTGATAAACAATGCGTTTTAAAAATAAATTTATTTTTTTTCAGGATAAAGTTTGTTTTCTAAATATTTCTGTCGTTAACTTTGCCTTTATCAAAACAGAAAAAATGTACCAGAATATTTGCAATATGTGTATGATGATGTGGAAAGCTTCCGCAGCGGATACACTTGCATAATATTTTTAAAATATAATTTGCAAAGCCGCTGCCACCGCAGCGGCTTTTTTGTATATAATCCCCAAAGGGGAGTAAAAAAGTGAAAAAGGAAAAGAGTAAAAGGTAAAGTAGAGACACGATGCTTCGCATCTCTAGAAAACAGAAAACAATGAGATCCAATCCCGCAATAGAAAAAATGATGTCCTGTATGATGCAAATGTGTATGATGTACGCAGCGACGCGCTATTGCCAGAAATTCAGGATATAAATTAGTTTATATAGTTCAATTCCTAAATCCCTTCGGCAAGCCAGCCGGAGGGATTTTTTTTTACTCTAACATTTTTTGAAAGAGAAAGTAGGAAAAAGAAAAAAAGGGAAAATTCAAATAAAAAAAGCAATAAACAATAAATAATAATTCACTTAAAACTAGAAAAATGAGCACACAAAAATTCGCAACAAATGCATTGCACGCAGGACACGATGTAACAGTTAACGGAGGGACCAGAGCGGTTCCTATTTACCAAACCACATCCTATGTATTCAAAAATTCAGACCATGCGGCAAATCTCTTTTCCCTGGCTGAACAGGGAAACATTTACACCCGTATCAATAATCCCACTAACGATATTCTGGAACAACGCCTTGCGGCTCTGGAAGGAGGTATCGCCGCGGTAGTAACGGCTTCGGGCACTGCTGCTATAAATACAGCTCTACTCACGCTCCTAAGATCTGGTGACCATATTGTGGCATCAAGCAGTTTGTATGGGGGCACCTACAACCTGTTCAATGTGACCCTGCCTCGCTTTGGAATTACCACCACCTTTGTAGATCCATCAAATCCTGAGAATTTTCAAAAAGCTTCGCAGGAGAATACAAGAATATTTTTTGTGGAATCTCTGGGAAATCCGAAGTTGGATGTTTTGGACATTAAAGAAATTTCTAAGTATGCTAAAGAGCACAAAGTTCCTCTCTTTGTTGATAATACTGTGGCCACACCGGCATTGATAAACCCAATTGCACACGGGGCTAATATTGTGATCCACTCCCTTACCAAATACATCAACGGAAACGGAACAAGCCTGGGCGGGGTGATCATTGACGCGGGAAATTTCGACTGGGCCAACGGCAAATTTCCTGAATTCACAGAGCCCTCAGCCGGATATCATGGGCTGGTGTATCACGAAGCGCTTGAGAATGCAGCTTTTATAGCCAAGGTAAGGATTGAAGGTCTTCGCGATCACGGTGCGGCTTTGAGTCCGTTCAACGCTTTCCAAATCCTGCAGGGATTGGAAACACTGGAGATAAGAATTAAGAAACACAGCGAGAACGCCCTTGCACTGGCAAAATGGCTTCAGCAACAACCCGAAGTAAAATGGGTAAACTATCCGGGCCTTGAAGAGAGTCCGTACTTTGAACTTGCCAAGGAATACCTGCCTAAAGGACAAAGCGGCCTCGTAACTTTTGGCGTTGAAGGCGGATTTGAATCGGCAAAAATAGTGGCCGATGAAACAAATGTATTTTCCCTGGTCGCAAATATTGGCGATACCAAATCGCTCATTATTCACCCCGCCAGTACCACACATCAACAGTTAAGTGAGGAGCAACAGGAGTCTACGGGAGTGACCAAAGACCTGATAAGGCTATCGGTAGGTCTGGAAGACCTGGCAGATCTTAAACAGGACCTGAAGCAGGCGTTCTCTAAAATTGGCAAAAAGGTTTTGCATTAATGAGGTAGCTGTACAGGCAGTTGTTTTAAGAAAGATTACTCCTGCCTTTTAAATTTTAGCTCTAAAAATTTAGAATATGCTTCGTAAAATAATAGTTCCGGATTATAAGAATTCGGCAGGAACGGTACAAGATATTAGCTTTAGTTATGAAGCTTTTGGACCCCCACTGGGAAAAGCCCCAATTATATTGGTGAATCACGCGTTGAGCGGAAATTCAAGGGTAACAGGTTCAAACGGTTGGTGGAATGCCATAGTAGGAGAAGGCAAAAGCATTGATACGGGAAAATTTACGGTACTGGCATTTAATATGCCGGGCAATGGTTATGATGAAGATCCAAATAATTTGCTTCACAACTATAAAGAATTCACCCTTCGCGATTTTGCAGCCATCTATTCCAGGGCTTTGTCTCATTTAGGAATAACAAAGATTTATGCGGGAATTGGCGGATCTATAGGCGGATCGCTTCTTTGGGAATTGGCGGTCCTGAGGCCTGAGTTATTTCAGCATATTATCCCGGTAGCTACAGATTATAAGGCCACTCAATGGTTAAGGGCGCTGTGTAAAGTGCAGGAGCAAATCCTAAATAATTCGGCACAACCACTAAGGGATGCCAGGATGCACGCTATGACCTTTTATAGAAGTCCGCAATCACTTCAGGAAAAATTTGTTTCTCCCCATGTTTTTAAAGGATCGGGGACCATTGAAAGTTGGCTGGAATATCACGGCACCAAGCTGGAAGAACGATTTCAACTGTCAACCTATAAATTGATGAACCACCTGCTCACCACGGTGGACATAAGCAATGGAAGTGGAGATCATTTAACAGCTGCTGCGAAAATCGAGGGGAGCATACATATTATCACAGTGAATTCAGACCTGTTTTTTCTGCCGGGGGACAATTGGGAAACCTATGTAAACCTGTCCCTCATAAAGCCGGAAATGACAATTCACGAAATAAGGTCCATTCACGGGCACGATGCATTTCTTATAGAATATGCCCAATTGTCGCAATTTTTAAATTCCATTTTTAATAATAAAAAAGATCAAAATGAAAAAAATAAACATAGTACTCTTTGGAGTAGGTAAAGTAGGTAGTGTTTTAATAAAACAGGTGTTGGCACTTCAGGAACAGTGGAACCGGCAGGGACATCTTGAAATAAATTTTCCTGTGATCGTAAACTCCACCACCGCATTTTTTGAAAAGAAGGGGGTAAGAACTACCTGGGAAGCCGATTTTAAAAATTTTGGAGTGCCTTACAAACTGCAGGATATTATAAACTACGTACATAAAAATAAGTATGAAAACCTTATAGCAGTTGATGCTACCGCAAGTGATGAGATTGTGCATAATTATGATTTGCTGGTAAACAATGGTTTTCACCTTGTAGCTGCCAACAAAGTGGCCAATACACTTTCAGCTGAATTTTATAAGAACCTGAGAGTACAACTGCAGGAAAACAAGAAGCAGTTTTTATATGAAACCAATGTAGGGGCAGGGCTGCCGGTGGTGGAAACTTTAAAAAGTTTATATGCTTCAGGAGAAAAGGTTACAAGAGTTAGAGGTGTGTTTTCAGGATCACTCAGCTATATTTTCAATACTTTTTCTGAAAGCGACAAGCGCTTTGATGAGGTTTTAACCGATGCCGGGTTGCATGGATTTACAGAGCCGGATCCAAGAATGGACCTTTCAGGAAAAGATGTTGCACGAAAACTGCTTATCCTTGCCCGCGAGGTAGGTTTGAAGAAAGAACTTTCAGAAATTAAGATACAGGACCTTGTTCCTGTTCACCTTAACGGCACCAGCAGCAGAGAGAATTTTCTTCAGAATAAAGAAGACCTGAATGAAGATTTTGAAATATTGAGGAAATCCCTGAAACGAGGGGAAGTCATAAGGCATATAGGGGAATTAAATGTTGTTACAGGTGAATTGGAAGTAAAACTGGTAACCGAAGAAAAAACCTCCCCTTTTGGAAGTTTGCGTCATGCCGATGCGTCTTTCGAGATCTACACCGAATCCTATGGGGAACGGCCCCTGGTGATACAGGGCGCCGGTGCCGGAGCGGCGGTAACTGCTCGCGGGTTGCTTTCAGATATTTTGAAAATATCAGAAAAAGTTAATTGAAAAATACAAATGGAAAACTTGCCAGGGATATTTAGCAATAGGCCAAAATGCTAAGAAAATTATTAATTATATTCGTTGTATGCTTTCCAAAAAAACAAAATACGGTATAAAGGCTTTGGCTTACATTGCTAAACAGACTGATAAAAAGCCTGTTCAGACCTCAGAAATAGCCAAAAGTGAAATGATTTCTCATAAATTCCTGGAAAGTATTTTGCTTCTCCTGAAAAATGCAGGGTTGCTGGGAGCGAAAAAAGGAAAGGGAGGAGGCTATTACCTCATTAAGGATCCGGCAGAGATTAAGATGACCCAGGTAATACGAGTTTTGGAAGGACCCATAGCAATGCTTCCCTGTGTAAGTCTGAATTATTATGAGAAATGCGAAGATTGCCCCGATGAAAAAACCTGTTCGGTTAACAGTTTGATGTTACAGGTAAGAGATAGTGCCTTAAAAGTCCTGGGCGATAATAGCCTTGCTGATCTTGCAAGCGGCGGGAAACTCTTCACAGATTAAATTTAAAAATTAAGAGGAAAAGACTTGAAAATATAAAAAGAATTTTAATTTTGTTATTACCCTAGTAATCCTATAGGGATTAAATAATAAATGATACTGGATCAACCCCATTCTAATACAAACTTCAAAAAGGACAGGGTTTCAGAGAAACCGGTAAGAAGCATTGTGAAAGCTCTTAGTTGGCGTATCGTGGGAACCATAGATACCATTAGTATTTCCTGGCTCCTTACAGGGAAACTAAACACAGCCCTTGCAATAGGCTCTCTGGAACTAATAACTAAAATGCTCCTGTATTTTGGGCACGAAAGAATATGGAATAAAATAAATTTTGGAAGGGAATAAAAATGAAAAAATTTAGTAAAACAGAATTGCAGGACCTTAACAGGCAGTGGAAAGATAATTCTCCCGCAGAAATAATCCAGGGGATATTAAATATTTGTGAGAACCCTGTTGTTACAACCAATTTCCGGCCCTATGAAGTAGCCATTTTACATGCCTGTTCTACAATAGATCCAACTATTAAAGTCATATGGTGTGATACAGGTTATAATACACCTAATACTTACGATCACGCAAGGGAGGTTACAGGCCTATTGCAGCTCAATGTAAAGCTGTATGTGCCCCTGGAAACGACTGCTTACCGGGATGCATATTTTAACGGTATTCCACAGGTGGACAGTTCGCTGCACCAGGAATTTACAAGACAGGTAAAACTGGAGCCATTTCAACGGGCAATGAAACTCGAGAAACCCGATGTTTGGTTTACAAATCTTAGAAAAGGTCAAACCAGCTTTAGAGAT
>CAXAZV010000027.1:0-19081 GCA_963973375.1 uncultured Antarcticibacterium sp. | reverse complement strand
AGAATTATTCTTACAATAGCAGCAGGATTGGTTCTTACCGGTTGTGAGGAAAATGCCATCCCGGAATTAACTGTACCTATCACAGGGGAAATGACAAAAGCAAAGTTCTTTTTCCATTCTGATGATGCTCCACCTGCCAATTTTTATTTTGGAGATACCAAAGTAAGTGCAGCTGGTTCTACCACTGCCGGAGATCCACAAGGCTCTGCTTACAAGGCAGTTTATCCATCAAATGCTTATGCAGTAATTCCCTCTGGTAGCACTACAATAAGGGCTTTAGATATGGATATGAATGAGCTGGCAGCTACGCAGGCTACCTTAAAAGCAGGATCAAACTACTCTGTATATTTGGTAGGTAACGGGGATCATGAAGTTTTTGTATTGGAAGATTTACTTCCCGCAGATGATAATGTTAAGATATACTGGAGGTTTGTGCACACTATGGCCAATGTCCCTTTTACAGTTGATGTGTATGCCGTACGTGCTGCTGTACCAGCTACAGAAACAGCGGCGGCCCAACCTGCAAGGGCAATTTTGTTAGGGTCTGATATAGATTTTAAAGAGGGTGGAGATTATGTAGAATTGGAACCGGGAAATTATACGTTTAAGGTTTTCAATTCAACCTTGGATTTTGATCCTTTGACATCAACACCATTTATTCAGCATTCTGTGAATGTGGGTACCTTAGGGAGGACATATACCACCCAAATTAGGGGAACTTATTCTGATCCAATTGGGTCAGGTAAAATAGATTTCTGGAGAGACCGTTAAAAGTATGGACTGGAATTATTAATAAAGGGGAAGAGGCACATTTGTGGCTCTTTCTCTTTTATCTTTATGCCCAAATTTCAATAGTTTTTCAAATCACTAATTTATCCAAGTGCTATGCCATTTAAAGTAAAAACCCTTACTGGACTTTTAATTCTGTTTTTGTTTATCACGGCTTGTTCATCACTAAAAAAGACTGAAGACACACCGCAACCACCCACGGCAGAGATTCCTGCAGAAACTCCAACGGAAATTCCGGATGTTGAGGTAGAGGAGGCACCGGCTGTGAGCCCCTTACCGGCTCCTGCCCCGGAACCTGATGAAATTAAGGATTACATTACCCGGCCAAAAACCCCGGTAATGAAAGAATTTAGGGCCGCCTGGGTTGCAACAGTGGCAAATATTAACTGGCCAAGTAAAGCCGGCTTAAGTACTGCCGATCAACAAAAAGAGGCCATCCAGCTTCTGGATTATCTTAAAGCTCATAATTTTAATGCCGTTATATTTCAGGTAAGACCGCAGGCAGATGCTCTGTATCAAAGTGACCTTGAACCCTGGTCCTATTTTTTGACCGGCCAGCAAGGAAAAGCTCCGGAGCCTTATTATGACCCTCTTAATTTTTGGATCAAGGAAGCTCATGACCGGGGAATCGAGATGCATGTATGGTTAAATCCTTACCGCGCCCACCATACAACCAAGGGTGAAATAAGTCCTAAATCTATTATTAAAACAAATCCAGAACTTGTTGTTAAACTGAAGAACGGTTACTGGTGGATGGATCCTTCCCTAAAAGGAACTCAGGATCATTCCATAGCTGTGGTGATGGACCTGGTAAAGCGATATGACATTGATGGAGTTCATTTTGATGATTATTTTTATCCGTATGCCTCTTATAATAACAACGAAGATTTCCCTGATCATGTGAGCTGGAAAGCATACCAGGCAAAGGGAGGAAAACTTTCGCGGGCAGACTGGCGAAGGGAAAGTGTGAATGTATTTATAGAAAGGCTTTACCGCGAAATCAAGGCAGAGAAACCTAAGGTTAAATTCGGCCTTAGCCCCTTTGGAATCTGGCGGCCCGGGTACCCTGAATCTATCGCCGGTATGGATCAATACAATGAATTATATGCCGATGCCAAACTTTGGTTAAACAAAGGATGGATAGATTATTATACCCCGCAACTTTACTGGAAAATTGCTCAGGCCCCCCAAAGTTTCCCTGTCTTACTGGGTTGGTGGGCTCAAGAAAACACTAAGAACAGGCACTTATGGCCTGGAATGAACGTAGGACTGGGAGGTGATGAAAAGAATAGTACTGAGATCATTAACCAGATTATGATCACCCGGGGAATGTTACCAACCAGTAAAGGCGCTGTGCACTGGAGCATTGGCCCGTTGATCAAACATCCAGAGCTCTCAAAAGCCCTTGTAGAAGGCCCTTATAAAAATCAGGCGCTAGTGCCCTCCAGCCCCTGGTTGGATTCCGAGATTCCTGCTGTACCAATTGTGACTTCTCAAACTGTAGGTAACAATATTAATGTGACCTGGCAGCACAACAATGCGCAGGATGTGTTTAGATGGGTGGTGTATTATAAATACAATAATGGACCCTGGCTTTATAAGATAATGGATAAAAATGACCGTTCAGTTGCGCTGTCCAAGGTTCAGGAAGGAAGAAACGCGACCATAAGTCACCTTGCTGTTACTGCGGTAAACCGAAGCGGGAATGAAAGTGATCTTAAGGAAATCAGAATTAAATAAAAAAGTTTTAAGATGAACCCTAGTCTGGTATTTGGTGTTATTGCCGCCTATTTTATTTTGCTTCTCATAATTAGTTATTTTACTTCGAGAAAGGCAGATAATAATACTTTTTTTACTGCAAATAAGCAATCCCCCTGGTTTCTCGTGGCCTTCGGAATGGTGGGTGCCACACTTTCCGGAGTTACTTTTATTTCAGTTCCTGGAGAAGTGGGAAATACCAATTGGACATATTTACAATTTGTAATGGGGAATATGGTTGGCTATGCAGTGATCGCACTTGTGCTTATTCCCCTTTTTTATAAATTAAAACTGGTTTCCATTTATGAATATCTCAGGGATAGATTTGGACCAAATTCCTATCTGTCTGGTGCTTCTTTTTTCCTTATATCTCAAACTATTGGCGCATCTTTCAGGTTGTTCCTTGCAGCACTGGTACTACAACTGGCATTTTTTGATGCTTTTGGTATTCCTTTTTATGTTACAGTTCTTACCACCATAGGTTTGATCTGGCTATACACCTTTAGAGGAGGGATAAAAACCATAGTGTGGACAGATACTCTTCAGACTACTTTTCTTTTACTGGCAGTGGTAGTTAGTATTATTATGATCATAAATCACCTTGAGCTAAGCGTGCCCCAGGTTTTTACAGTGATCACAGAAAGTGAACTTTCTACCATTTTTGAGTGGGATTGGCGCTCCGGCCAGAATTTTTTTAAAACATTCCTGGCGGGTATATTTATAACCATTGCGATGAATGGTCTAGACCAGAACATTATGCAAAAGAATCTTACCATAAGCAATACCGGTGATGCCCAAAAGAACATACTATGGTTTTCAATAACCTTTTTTATTGCCACGGTTTTGTTTCTGTCCCTAGGAGTTCTATTATACCAATATGCAACCACCCAGGGAATAGCAATTCCCGGAAGGTCAGATGAGTTATATCCAATGCTGGCACTTAACCATTTTGGAACGGCAGCGGGAATAGTATTTTTACTGGGCATCATAGCGGCAGCCTTTTCCAGCGCAGATTCTGCCCTTACGGCATTAACAACTTCGTTTTGTGTAGACATTCTGGGCCTTAAGAGAAAAGAGCACAAGAATAATAACAGGACAAGAATGTTGGTTCACATAGGGTTTACCATAATAATGTTCTTCGTTATCATAATATTTAGCAGTTTAAATGACAGCAGCGTGGTAAGTACAGTTTTCAAAGTTGCCGGTTTTACCTATGGTCCGCTTTTGGGGTTATTCACCTTCGGATTATTAAGTAAACGGGCGGTGAATGACAAATTTGTACCTTTTATAGTAATTTTATCTCCTATAATTTCAATCATCCTGGATTATAATTCAGCAGCATGGTTCAATGGTTATATTTTCGGATTTGAGATATTAATTGTGAACGCTGCCATTACCTGTCTGGGTTTATTTATGCTGAAGGCAAATCCTAAAGTTGATCTGCCGCAAAGAAGATGAAGTTGAAAACTTATAAATATAAGCTGGAATTAAAGGATACCTTCCGCATAAGCCATACTGCGCGGGATTTTCAGGAGACCTTGATCGTTGAGCTTTCAGATGGGGAATTTACGGGTTACGGGGAAGCTGCTGCCACTTCTTATTATGGCGTAGATGTGGAAAGTATGAGCGACTCCATAAAAGCTATTGAACCTTTGATTGCTGAAAATATTCACAAAACCCCTGAAGAACTCTGGGAAATAACCAAGCCTCATTTTAAAGGGAATTCTTTTGCCCAATGTGCACTGGACATAGCGATGCACGATCTTCACGGGAAAAGAAAAGGCCTGCCTTTATACAAATTGTGGGGGCTGGATTTAAATAATATTCCGTTATCCAATTATACTATAGGTATTGACAGCCTTGAAAAAATGGTACAAAAGATGCAGGAATTTCCATGGCCACTGTACAAGATCAAATTGGGAACCCAGGAAGATGTGGAAATTATCCGGGAACTTAGAAAGCATACCAATGCAATTTTTAGGGTAGATGCAAATTGTGCCTGGACAGCAGAACAAACCATAGAATATGGACCCATTCTAAAGGAATTGGGGGTAGAATTCCTGGAGCAGCCCCTGCCAGCCGGGGATCTTGAGGGAATGGCTAAGGTTTTTGAACAATCTGTACTTCCCGTGATTGCCGATGAAAGTTGTATTGCTGAAAGTGATGTACAAAAATGTGCGGGTTATTTTCACGGGGTCAATATAAAACTCACCAAGTGTGGCGGCCTCACCCCGGCAAGGAGAATGATTGCAGAAGCCAGGAAATTTGGAATGAAAGTGATGGTAGGATGCATGACGGAATCTACCGTGGGAATATCGGCCATTGGCCAGTTATTGCCTTTACTTGATTATGTTGATATGGATGGGGGAATGCTCATCAAAAATGATATTGCAGAGGGTGTAAAGGTTTATGACGTGAAAACCCATTTCCCCAACCGAAACGGAACAGGTGCAAAATTGACTATAATTAATCCTTCATTGTAGGTTTAAATACCCAGGGCCTTGCACGAGGGTCTTGATTAAAAAATTAAAGAATGAATAAAATGAAAAGAACAGGTATTTTTAAAATTTTGGCTCTCACTATCCTTGTAAGTGCAGGAGCCTGCAAAACTGCTGATGTTACTAATACTACCAGACAGGAAACAGTTGTAAATGTTTCTGAACCTTATATCAAGGCGGTGAAAACTGAATATGCTCCAGATGGAAGAGTAGCCTTATTTGATGTGCATGCCACAAATAATAATGGAACATATATTTTAAAAGGGGAATCCAACCTTCCGGAGGCGGTAAATGCTTTAAAGCAGAAATTACAAGCTCAAAATATCACATTTGTTGACAGTATTGCGTTGTTACCTTCCGCAGAAATGGAAGGAAATACCGAAGGAGTGATAAAGATCTCGGTGGCAAACCTAAGGTCAAAACCCTCCCACTCGGCAGAACTGGTAACACAGGCAATTTTGGGAACCCCTGTGAAAGTTTATAAAAAAGACGGAGGCTGGTACTATATTCAAACCCCCGAAGGTTACCTGGCCTGGGTTGATTATGGCGGGGTTACCCCATTTTCAAAAAATGACCTTTCTGCCTGGAGAGCTGCAGATAAGCTTATATATCTTAAAACCTACGGTTTTGCTTATGAAACGGCAAATGCGGACTCTCAGGTGGTATCAGATTTGGTAGCAGGCAATATCCTTGAGATCCTTGGAGAGGAAAATGATTTTTATAAAATCAAATATCCTCATGGTAAGACTGGATTTATTGAAAAGTCTCACGCCCAACCTTACGAGAAATGGCTTACCGGCCTACAGCCAACCGGAGCAAGCCTTATTGAAACGTCCAAAGCATTTATGGGAATTCCCTATTTGTGGGGAGGAACAAGTGCCAAAGGAGTGGATTGCAGCGGTTATACCAAAACAATATTCTTCCTTAACGGGATCATTTTACCGCGGGATGCTTCCCAACAAATTCACGCCGGTATAGAAGTTGACACCGAGAGAAAATTTGAAAACCTTGTTCCCGGTGACCTGCTATTCTTCGGAAGAAAAGCGACAGATTCTTCTCCTGAAAGGGTGATACACGTTGGAATGTGGATTGGAGATAACAAATTCATCCATGCGATGGGAGATGTACACGTAAGCAATATGGATCCCAATGCCGAAGATTTTGACGAGTATAATTATAACAGATATCTTAGGACTAAAAGAGTGTTAGGGCAGGAGGATGAGAAGTTGATCCAGCTTACCCAAAGTGATCTTTTCTGGGAAAAGAGCGAATAATCGCAATCAAATAATATTTAACAGAGGGAATAGATCTTGAATTTATTCCCTCTGTTAGTTAAGCTTCGGTTTCAAAAAGAGATCGTTAATTCGAGTGTTTTTATGCCCGCGGGTGCGTTGGATAATAATGTATCGAAAGCCCATTTTTAGTTCAAACCTCGTCGAGTTCTCGATATTATTTTTCTTTCGCTTAGGCTTCAGAAAAATCACTCGAACTGACGGATTAATAGTGGTTTATTCCCTCAATTCATATTTATAATAACCCCCTCCTTTATCCCAGCTGCAAAAGATAAGGGTTTTGCCATCTGGTGAAACTCCTATTCCCCTGGGTTCGGCCCCATTTACCTCGGGAAGTTCCAGTGTCCACATTTGCTGGTTTTTTTCATCTCTAAAATGAAATGTAGAAGGTGATATCCCACTTGATCTTGTGGCTAAATAAATTGAACTTTCAACCACCTGAATTGCGCTTGATCCCGCATTTATACTTGAGATGTCTTTTTCTTTTTTATAATTGATTCCATCCTCGCTAGTGTAATGCTGAATTAGCGGACTCCCGGGATCTGGGAAATAAAGGTTCTTCCCATTGGTGGTCATATCAAATGTGCGGGAAAGATTTCTATCCTTTAATTGAATAGTTCTCAAAAGGTCAAAGCTGGCAGGATTTATTTCACTTTGTTTTAGAACATAATTTCCATCTTCGGCAAAAAGGGACATAGCATAGATCTCTCCGTTTGATGAGGCGCGGGGAGAGGTAATTGCTCGTTTTCCTTCCGGCACTTCCCAAACAGCTAATCCCTTTCCGGTTTTGGAATCTAATTTTATCAAATGCCGGTTCCTGCCTACCAGGATATTTCCGTCATTATCCACACCAATTCCGTTTACCGGATTTAGATTAAAAGTTTCACCATTCACTTTTACAGCTGTTAATGGTGAAAAAGCTGCATCACTTCCATTTATGTCTTTAATAATGAGCCCGCGGTTGTAATCAACAAGCCATAACTTTCCTTCCTTATCCCATTCTGCACCGTAGCCGGCACCATCGGTATCGGCTATTTTTTCACTAAAATTATAATTAGGAGCGGGAACT
The DNA here is from genome assembly GCA_963973375.1 of uncultured Antarcticibacterium sp. GTDB lineage: Bacteria > Bacteroidota > Bacteroidia > Flavobacteriales > Flavobacteriaceae > Gillisia. The sequence continues at coordinate 11,675 of CAXAZV010000027.1, read as the reverse complement.
TCAATAAGGTCGTCAAGAGGCTCGTTGGTTTTTATCAATTGAAGCAGGGCAGGGGTGGAATAGCTAACATTGCTTCCATCTGTCGCCACCACGCGGTGAAAGAAATTTACAGTTTCCCCTTCGGCTGCATTTCCCAGGAAATTATACCAATCCTGCTCGGTCAATTTGAGATTTGTATTCCTTCCCGTTTTTTTCTGAAATACTAAATGCTCAAAATCCTCATTTTTTGCCAGCTGGTAGATATATGAAACAAAATCTCCATCCTCATCTTGAGCATTTTCCCATTTCATTTCATATATAGCTCCAATATTCCTAATTCCATAGACATTCCGGCTATTGTGGGAGATTATCTGCGAGGCTGCGGGCCTTTGATTAGAATCTGGATAAAGATGCGCCCTGAGGGCTCCGTTTGGGTGCTCACGGGTGTTTAACTGAACATATAGCGCTCCATTGGAAAGAAAATCCCTGAGGTCTTCGGTAAGCTCCACTTTTCCTTCAAAACTTCCTGAATTTTTCTTTTTGTGAACTTTTAGCGGGGTTAAAATTTCTCCTTCTTCAGTATTTCTTCCTCTGTAGAGAACCAGTGGATTATTTCTTACCAGTTTTCCGCTGAGGTTTGAAAATTCCCCGGTGATCAATAGCTCATCATTTTCGATTTTCGCTGCAACAGTTCCAAAACCTTGTTCACCTGAATTCCCCGGAACATTCATAGTCGAAAGACTACCTGCAGCAGATTCTGAAGAAAGAATATCGCGTCGCAACATGTGTCCGTTTACCCCAAACATTGATGATGGTAGTTCTTTTTGCTCAAACAGTTGCATATCTGCCGCATTTCTTTCTTTGATTTCATAAGTGCTGTAAATAATGGTATCTCTTTCGTAGAAAATATCCATTATAGTGATGGTATTCACGGGTTTCTTGTCAAGTGTAAGCCAGGAGCGTTCCCCGGTACCTGCAGCACCGGTGTTGAGAAGTTCCAGCCTACCGCGTTTCGCGGGATAATAAGCGTGTTGGTGGCCACTTATATAGGTATGTACATTATTTTCCTCCAGAAGCTTTCTCAATTCTTCGGGATGGGCCAGGACATTCCCAGGTGAATCTCTTTCCTGCGCCGAACTGTAAAGCGGCATATGCCCCATTACAAAGCGGAGTTTGGCATTTTTCGCCTCATTTGTTTTGAATTGTTTCTTCATCCATTCCAGGTTTTCCCGGGTAATTTCAGAAGAGGAAGCTTCCCATGAAACGAGGAAAATATCATCCTTTACAAAGGAATAATAATTGGGAAAGTGAGTGGCATCTATAAAATCAATTTGAGGTTTGTTCTCTGGTTTATTCCAGTATTCCCGGGTAAAATCCCATTCAATGGGATAAGAGCGGGGTCCATCGTGGTTACCTAATGTAAAGGCCAGGGGAATAGCGGCATTACGCAGCGGTGCAGCTATATGCCTGTCAAACCCATCCCACATTTTTTGAAGTTGTGCAGTATCGTTTATACCCATTCCCGCAACCATATCGCCGCCGGAAATAACAAGGTCTGGCTTCCAGATCCTTGGAATGCGATTTATTATGCTGTCTACCTGCCACTCATAATTGGCCGTGCCAAGGCCTGAGTTGAGGTCACTAATCACTGCGATACGTACATCGCCTCTTTGCGGAAGTTGAGGTGAGTTTTTTGCCGCCACGAGCCGTATTGCATCTGTGACCAGTTTTCCTTCCTTGTCGCCGCTAAGAATCTCTACTTTGCCATTTTGGTTAAGAAGGTAGTTTCCGAGAACCGCCCATTTTCCGGTGTGGGATAAATTGGATTGATTAAAAGCAATTGTATCTGTCCCAGAGGTGTGATGCACCACATATTTTGCCTCCTTAGTATTCTCATCGGGGTTTACAGTGAACCAGACAGCTAGTTGATACTTATTCTGCGGAATGTTTTCAAATTTATATGCTGCTTTGTTCAGGTAATTTGCTGAAGCTACCCGGGAGGGAGTTTCGCCATAATAGTTCAGTTGATTGCTGTTTTTCCATACCCCGGTTTCAGAATAGGATGTATCATCGGTATCAAGTTGGTAAATTTCGGGTCCATCTGTTTTGGCTATTTCAGAAAGGATTAGGGCGCTGGCGTTTTTTCGCAAACTGTTCCTGTTTCCTCCCGTAATATCTGCAGGTACATTCACCACTTCTCCTGCAGCAACCATGGCCGAAGAGCCACCACCGTCGAGATTTAAAGCGTCTTTAGCGCCTATTTCAAGCATTAATTCTGCAAGTTCAGGTAAAGTAACCCCGGCACTTGCCAGTTGGCGACCATCAACCACCATTAGAAGCAGGGTATTTTTGTCTTTATATCCTATCGCCGTTCGCGGATGCCTTTGAAGATGACTCCCGCCAAAAGCTTCTTCTTTAGAAGTCACGTTTATTTTTCCATTCTTAATCAATACGGGCCCTCCACCCACGGCTTGTGCCGGATGCCAGGGATTCATTTTGCCGGAAAGTTTTGGAACGTCATTTTTGTAGGGACCTTCGCCGTTTCGGGCACTTGCCCACACAATTTCGGGCTTTCCCCTTACCATCCCAAAGGCTCCCCTGGGTTGTTCTCCGGCATGTCCTGCTGAAATTACTTCGCCATCTGAAACCAGGACACTTACCGAAGAAGTATCAGAAAAATAGCCTCCGTTAATAGCCAAAATTCCATGGAATTGCTCATAAGCTTCAAGCGTAGTTTGCCTTTTGCTGTTGCTACCTAGCGCGCGAAGTTTTAGATTTTCATCCCTGAGATCAATTTCGGCATACATTGCTCTTAGAGGTTCCCCATCTGCAAGTTTTCCATAAGTGTCGTAGATCTTTATGGAGTTGGGTAAAAGTATATTGAGGTCTTCCCGCGGAGTCCATTGAATTTGTAAATCCTGAGCCGAAAGTCCGCTAGCCAAAATGAACATTAAAAGAACAAACAGAACTACCGGCTTATACATCTTAATAAACTATTAGGAACTTTTAATAGAGCAGATATTTTTCTCTCTTTTTTCTGAAACTTTCTACGGCCTCATCCCATTGTGCCACAATTTGTTGAGGAGATATGCCTTCCTGTAATTGCTCTCTTACGCGGGTAGTTCCAAGCAAACCATCCATTCGCGCGTTACGCCATTCAAATTTATCGGGGTACAATTCCAATAATGCGTGGAGGATATAAACCCCTGCTTTGGCCGACTCAAATATATTTCTGTTTGTTACTACGATCTCAACACCTCCACATTTTTCTCCCAGGAATTTGGGGGGATAGATCTTAATTCCGTCAACAATACTATCGGGAACAAAAGTTCTGGGTTTGAAAAGAACACCTTCAAGTTTATAGGAATTCAACTTTTCGGCTAATTTTTCTCCGTCTACCCAGGGCGCGCCTAATACTTCAAAAGGCTCCATAGTTCCTCTTGCTTCAGAATAATTGGTACCCTCCAAAAGGCAGGTGGCGGGATAAATTACCGCGGTTTTAAGGCTAAGCATATTGGGAGAAGGCTTTACCCAGGGCAAACCGGTGTGATCATACCATTGTTCTCTTTCATAATTATTTATTGGAATCACCGTAAGTTGTGCAATAGGAAGTCCTTTCTCCTGTCTTTCACCATTGAACATTTTGGCGAGTTCCCCCACAGTCATGCCGTGAGTAATGGGAATATTCCCAATTCCAGAGTTGGCTTCCAGTGCGTTCCCCATTGGCCCGTCAACATATTCAGCAGTAATTGGGTTAGGCCTGTCAAGTATGATGTAGGGGACACCTGCTTCTGCAGCTGCCTCGAGTACGTTGAGCATTGTTTTAATATAGGTATAGTAACGTGCACCTACATCCTGAATATCAAATATGAGCACATCTACTTTCTCAAGCATTTCTTTGGTTGGTTTACGAAGCTTTCCATAAAGGGAAATTATAGGTAAACCTGTTTTTTTATCTATCCCATCAGCCACGTGATTGTCTTCTTCACCTCTAAGCCCATGTTCCGGGCCAAAGAGCAAAGCAAGTTGAGCCTCTTTATTGTCATTTATTAAATCGATCAAATGAGTTCCGTCCGGTAAAAGTCCTGTATGATTTGTAACCAGGCCAACGCGTTTACCTTTTATAAGCTTTTCATATTCCGGGGAGAATAATTGTTCGGCGCCAATTTGAACACGAGGGTTTTCCAAAGTCTTTACTTTTTCTCTTAATGATGGTAGCAGTTTATAAAGATCTTCCCCCGGGCAGGTGGTGCTTGCCTGGTCTTTATGGCCTGATACACCTTCAGCAGGAACTTTATATTTTTTTGCAAGAACTAGTACTAACTCTTCAAGTTTTTTAAGTTGAACATCTTTAATCTTTTCCTTCTCAAAATTTCCTTCCACCACAATAAGGGCATGGCCGTTTAAGTCATAATCTGTATTGGAATCTCCCTGGTATTCAATTTCCCTGCCTTCAGCAATAGTTCCGTCCACCGCTATATAGTAATGGTAAGGAACATCTGGCCAGGGTTTTTTGGGAGTTACCCCGTCGCCTAAAATGCCTTCAGAATAAGAGAATTTTTGAAGGGCCTGCAGTTTTTCGGCAGGTGACCTTTTGGGATTCTGGTTGGTGCCGGTATGGTGAATGGTAATGTATCGCGGTATATGCCATTTCAAACCTTCTCTTGCGGGTTGTGCCTGCCATTCCTCCCTGGACAAGATCTCTATTTCATTTGCGTTTTGGGAAAACAAAGGGAAACAAGTAATTATGCTAATGAAAATTGCTAAAAGGTTTTTGGTCATAACTTACGTGTTACATATATTTTTTATAAAGATTGTTTAAAACCCTTAAGTCATAATCAGTTAAAACCCCGTCCACTTCAGTTTGAATAAAATGCAGTTTAAAAGCCTTAATTGCCGCATCCAGGTTGCTGGTATTATAGCCAATTATTCTTAATGCGATCTCAGGGGCTATATCCAATGGGGAATTTTCTGCAATTTTGGTATTGGGTGTAAGTTCGTTTTCTGATACCTCTATGCTAAGATCTCCGCGGGGACGACCATCTATAACCACTTGCGGGGTTGCAGGGATATCATCATACCATAACCCAAACCCCTCCTCTGCAAGCAATTTCCAAGGGAAGGTAGGATTTGGATCTACTTTCCTTGAAGGAGCTATATCTGAATGACCTATAAAATTAGCATCCGGGATCTTGTGCCTCTCTTTTAAAACCTTTAAAAGTTCCATAAGGCTATTAATTTGCAATGGAGCAAACTCCTCAAATCCATTATTGTCCAATTCTATTCCAATAGAAGAAGAATTAATATCTGATGAATTACCCCATTTTCCGGCTCCTGCGTGCCAGCCACGGTAAAAATCGTTGAGCATTTGGTAGACCTTCCCGTCCCTGCCTATTACATAATGGGAACTTACCTGTGTTCTTGGCAAGGTGAAAGTTTTAAGAGTGTGATCTGTAGAATTCTGGGCCGTATGGTGGATAATCACATAATTTGGTTTTCTCAGGTTGAAATTTGTGGTTCCGGCTTGATGTTCTCCAAAATTAAGCATTTGAGCCCCCGCATCCATTTGGGGTGGAAATTCCTGTAACTGTTTCGCGTACATTTTGGTTTGCTGCCTGTGCACCCGGTTTGTTTTGGAATAAGGATTTGATGAGCAGGACACTAATAATCCAGCTGTGAGAAATATAAACAGATAAAATCTTAATGTTATCATGTCACTACAGATTTAAATTAAAATTTCCAACGCACAAAGGCTTCCATAGCTTCGTAATTTGCAAGGCCGAGCTGGTGATAATTCTCTGCTGTCTCATGGTTACGCTGTTCAGCGCGCACCCAGAATTCCCTTTGGTCATCCCCTGGAAAAACCGGCCGGTCCTTTTGCGATTGATGTTGAAAAATAGCATTTCTCTTTTTGTGAACTTCCATGGGAGATAAAGGTACGGCCATTTCAATCTCATGGGTTTCAAACTCATCCCATGCACCGCGGTACATCCACAGCCAGCAATCTTTGGTCCATTCTTCAGATTCCCGAAGCCTCTTCATTGCCTCCAGAATGATTCTGAAACAAACAATATGAGTGCCGTGAGGATCAGCAAAATCTCCTGCTGCAAAAATTTGATGTGGCTTTATTTTTTGAAGAAGTTCCATGGTTAATTTAATATCCACTTCCTTCACTGGGTTTTTCTCGGTTTTTCCGGTTTCATAAAATGGCAGGGCCATAAAATGAATTTTAGTATCTTGAAGGCCTGCGTAACGGGCGCCTGCAAAAGCCTCAGATTTTCTAATAAAGGCTTTTACATCCCTTATTTCCTTAAGATCTACTTCATTAGGTTGTTTTGTATTCAGGAAGGTTCTCATATTTTCATAGATCTCTTCCAGTTTCTTTGTATCCTGCCCGAGACTTTTATTAAAATCGATGGCAAATTCTACGTAGCGCAACACATCTGTATCCCAAACAGCTGTATTACCTGAGGTTTGATAGGCTACGTGCACATCATGTCCCTGGTCTACAAGTCTTATAAAAGTGCCCCCCATTGAGATCACGTCATCATCTGGATGCGGGGAGAAAATAAGCGAACGCTTTTGCGATGGTGTTGCCCTTTCAGGACGCTGGGAATCATCGGCATTGGGTTTTCCACCGGGCCAGCCGGTTATGCTGTGCTGTAACTTGTTAAAAACATGGATGTTAATATCATAGGCCGGACCCCGCTCTGTAACAAGTTGGGCCATCCCGTGTGCATTATAATCTTCATCTGTGAGCTTTAGGATGGGCTTTTTGATTTCTGAAGATAACCAGATAACCGCCTTTTTAATTAGCGCGTCATTCCAGGTGCAATCTTTTACCAGCCACGGAGTATTAAATCTCGTCAATTCTGAAGCAGCGTCTTCATCCAGAACAAATTTCACATTATCTGAAAGTTGTAAATAGGTGGCAGGAACACTTCCTGAGATCTCACCTTCTACTGCCTTTTTAATAATCGAGGCCTTCTTCCTGCTCCAGGCCATAAGGATAATTTCCCTCGCCTTGAAGATTGTACCTATTCCCATGGTGATGGCTTTGGTAGGAACATTTTCCTTTCCACCAAAATCCCGTGAAGCATCCTTACGGGTAAGATCATCCAAAGTTACGAGTCTGGTCCCCGAATTGGGAGCCGAGCCAGGTTCATTGAATCCAATATGTCCGGTTCTTCCTATTCCCAATATCTGGAGGTCCAGCCCTCCCATTTCTTCTATTTTTTGTTCGTAATCCAGGCAGTAGGAAGCAATATCTTCAGGGGCAAGGGTACCATCAGGAATATGGATATTGTTGCGGTCTATATCAATATGGTTAAATAGATTTTCATCCATAAAGGCCACATAGCTTTGTTTTGAATCTGGCTGCATTGGGTAATACTCATCCAGGTTGAAGGTGATCACATTTTTAAAACTGAGTCCTTCTTCCTGGTGCATTTTCACAAGCCTGGCATATACATCTACAGGAGTAGCCCCTGTTGCCAGTCCAAGGACGGCAGGTTCTCCCATTGATTGTTTTTTTCTTATGATATCTGCAACATGCCTGGCAACTTTATCGGCAGCTACAAATTCATCGGCGTATACGGTTACCGGAAGTTTTTCAAATCTTGTTTCTTCAAGAAGGTTTAATCTGGCCATAATTATTGGTAATTCGGGGGTTTTTAATTGATCTCTGATTTTTCCAGCGCGAGCTGACTTTTAAATACATTATTTACAACAGCAACGGTAGAACCAAGTAAACTGGAGTTGGGACCAAGTTCAGATAAGGAAATAGTAGTTCTCTCCTTAAGCTGTATCATACAGTAGGTGTTGATAGATTGTTGAATAGGGGTTGTAATAAACTGTTTTGCTTCGGCAATTTTACCTTCCAGAATGATCAATTCCGGATTAAAGATCTGGATAAGGATCGCGATCCCTTTCCCCAGATTGATCCCTATTTCTGAAATTACATTGATCGCAAATTGGTCCCCGCGGTTGGCGGCCTCAATAATGAGTTCCGGTTCCAGTTTATCAAGATCATTATTTATCATACCTCGCAATGCCGAAGTTTGGCCTTCCTGTAGCCCATCTTTTGCCCTTTCTACCAGGGCAATTCCCGAGGCAACGGTTTCCAGGCATCCGCGTTTTCCGCAATGGCAAAGTTTACCGTTCTCCACCATAGGAATATGGCCAAATTCCCCGGCAAAGCCCGAGGTTCCGGTATGCATTTTACGGTCCATAATTATTCCAAGACCCACTCCCCAATCCATAGAAATTACAAGAACGTCGCTTTTATTCTTTGCCTGGCCAAACCTGAATTCCGCTAAACACGCGCTCTTGGCATCATTTAAAATATAAACAGGTTTATTGAATCGTTTTTTAAGTGCTGCCTGCAGGGATTCCGATTCCTGACCCGTTAAGAAATAAGTAAAATTCTTACCTTCTTTAGAGGATACCAGACCCGGCATACTTATTCCAATTCCCAGTAATTTCCCGGTATCTATTTTTGAGGTTTCTATAAGATTTTGAGCATAATCAAAAAGAAAATCTACAATATTTACATTAGGAGAGATTTTAGAAGGAATGCTCTCTTCAACCACGAAAGAATGTGTATTATCTACAATTGCCAGTTTGATCTTATATTTTTCAATATGGATACTAAGTACAAAAAATGTGTTTTTTTGCAAACCGTAAAGGTCCGGCTTTCTACCGCCTACAGATTCCCCCCTGCCACTTTTTTCTACAATATTGCTGCTTATTAATTGATTAATGAGCGCCATGGAAGTAGGAAGACTTAAATTAAAGGTTTGACAAATCTCAGCATTGGTATTTGCACTGTTCATATAAAGGTGTCTCATGATCCTTATTCTTTGCAGATGCTTTTTTCTCTCTACATTACTTATATCACTAAACTCCTCGTTGCTGAGAAGAAAATTGTGTAAAACCTTTGCCATACAATTATTTTAATAAGAAATTAGTTAAAATAGTTTCACAAAATACTAATAATATTTTCTCTAAAAATAGGTAAAAAAATAATCTTGATAAATACTTTATCAAAAATTTTACAAAAGATCAGATATTTAATTAAAATTTATATTTTTATAAAGTGGAATTCAGAGTTTTATTTTTTTAACCTTATCCTTTTAAGCCGCATAAAATTATGGCAGAACTAAAAGAAAGATACCTGGCATTGGATGTTTTAAGAGGTTTAACCATCGCTTTAATGATCCTGGTGAATTCCCCGGGCAGCTGGTCTACCATATATGCTCCTTTTAAACATGCCGCCTGGCATGGCTTCACAATCACAGATCTGGTTTTTCCTTCTTTCTTATTTGCTGTGGGAAATGCCATGAGTTTCAGCCTTAAAAAATATGCGAGCAAGGGTAACCCGGCATTTTTTAAAAAAATATTTAAAAGGACCTTACTTATTTTCCTTATTGGGCTGTTTTTAGGTGCATTTCCTTTCTTTTATCGCGATACGGCCGGGGAGCTTGTGCTCAAAAATTTTGTCAATATGCGTATTATGGGTGTGTTGCAACGAATTGCCCTGGCTTATTGCATAGCCGCCTTAATTATTCATTTCTTAAAGATCAGGGCTGCATTAATTTTAAGTGTTTTAATTCTTATTGGGTATTGGGGAATTCTGTATTTTTTTGGAGATGGTAATGATCCCTATAGTCTCACAGGAAATGCTGCTCTAAAATTTGACCTTGCTGTTTTCAGGCCTGAAAACCTATGGCGTGGCTTTGGAATTCCTTTTGACCCCGAAGGACTTTTAAGCACCCTGCCAGCAGTGGTGAATGTTATAGCGGGATATGCTGCCGGAGTGTTTATTCAGCGATCTGGGAATACCCTTTCCACAATTTGGAAATTAACCGCAGCAGGGATTGTCCTAATTTTAATGGCCCAGACCTGGGATATTTGGTTCCCGGTGAATAAACCATTGTGGACCAGTTCCTACGTGCTTTTAAGTGTGGGGTGGGTGCTTATATTATTAGCAGTTTTAATTCTCCTTATAGAGATCCTGAAACTGCGCGGGTGGACTTATTTCTTTGAAGTCTTTGGGCGCAATCCCCTTTTTATTTTCGTGCTTTCAGGCCTCCTGGTAATGTTGATGAATATTATTTACATTAACGGGATTGTTTCAAAACTCTATATTTACAATAATTATTTCCTAAGCTGGTTAACAGATTATAATGCTTCCCTGCTCTTTGCAACCTGCTATATGTTACTTATGTGGCTTATAGGTTACATATTGGATAAACAAAAGATTTACATCAAAGTTTAAAAAATGAATAAATTCACCTCTATTTTTCTTCTTTTAACTGTGCTAATAACCGGGAGTATCTATGCCCAGTCAACACCACAGGTTACTCCGGAATTTCTGCAATATGAAAACAGCAAATGGGTAGATTCCATAATGAAGACGTTAAGCCCCGATGAACGAATTGCCCAACTAATCATGGTGGCTGCATATTCCAACCGGGGAGAAGAGCATAAAGAAGAGATCCTGAAACTTATTAAGGAACAAAAAATTGGCGGGCTTATTTTTTTCCAGGGGGGTCCTGTAAGGCAGGTGAGGTTAATGAATGAATACCAGGCAGCTTCCAGGGTGCCACTTTTGGGCGCTATTGATGCAGAATGGGGCCTGGGGATGCGTCTTGATACAACTATAAGTTACCCTTTTCAAATGGCATTGGGAGCTATACAGGATGAGTCTCTTATATATGATATGGGAGCAGAAATTGCAAAGCAAATTAAACGCACGGGTTTACACCTGAATTTTGCACCCGTTCTTGACGTGAATAACAATCCCAATAATCCTGTGATAAATTACAGGTCTTTTGGTGAGGACAAGTACAATGTAACCAGCAAGGCGATTGCTTATATGAGAGGTATGCAAGACCATCAATTGCTTACCACTGCCAAGCATTTCCCAGGCCATGGTGATACCGATACCGATTCTCATTACGCCCTTCCACAAATCAAACATGCCCGAGCCCGTCTTGATTCACTGGAACTATATCCCTTCCGGGAGGTCGTAAAGGCAGGAATTGGCGGCGTAATGGTTGCTCATCTCGATATTCCTGCGCTGGATCCAACGGGGGTGCCTTCCACGTTGTCAAAGCCCATTATAACTCAGCTTCTAAAAGAAGAACTCGGCTTTCAGGGTCTTACAGTGACTGATGCTATGAATATGAAAGGCGTTACCGAGGGTAATGAACCAGGAATAGTGGATAAGGATGCGATTCTCGCAGGAAACGATCTGCTGGAATTTACTGAAGATGTTCCAAAAGCAATTCAGGAAATAAGGAAAGCAATTAATCAAGGGCTTATAAGTCAGGCTGAAATTGACAGAAGGTGTAGAAAGATCCTTGCCGTGAAATACTGGGTAGGCCTCAATAAATTTGAGCCAACTTCCCTGGTAAATATTACCGAAGACCTTAACACCCCCCAGGCCAATTATCTCAATATAAAACTGGCCCGCGCTTCCATAACCGTTTTAAAAAATGAGAACAATATTCTACCGGTTAAAAAATTACAGAGAAACAGGATTGCTTCAGTTTCAATAGGAGCAGAAGAAAATACAGAATTTCAAAAAAGTCTTTCTCATTACACCCGTGTATCCCATTTCAATCTTAAAAATGAAGCTTCTGTAGAGGAGGTTGAGGCTATAAAAAACGAGCTCGTTAATTTTGACCTGG
>CAXAZV010000026.1:0-19290 GCA_963973375.1 uncultured Antarcticibacterium sp. | reverse complement strand
TGGCAGAAACTTTATAAAAGAGTTAAGAACGAAATTTCTTTAAAACACCAAAAGACCCTCGAATTTTTGCTGAATAATGGAAGTTTATCTACCCGAATTTTAAAGGCCGTGAACGAAGATTTTTCTGATAAAAATTTACAGAAAATATACCTAAAGCTTGGAGACTGCCTGGTTGAAAATAAATTATTTAAACCGTGAAACTGGTGGTAACCTGTGAACATGCAGGAAACAGGATTCCTGAAAATTACAGGTACCTTTTTAAGGAGGAGGAATCAATTCTTCAAACACATAGGGGATACGACCCGGGCGCCTATGATGTTTATAAGGCATTGTTATCAATGGCAGATTTTAATGCAGAGCACCGGGAGAGCAGGTTGCTTATTGAAGTTAACCGCTCCTTACATCATTCCTCTTTATTCTCAACACACACAAGAGATCTTTCAACTTTAGAAAAAAAGAAGATAATTGAAAACTATTATCTTCCTTATCGTAATAGCATTGAAAGGTCAATTCATAAATATATAGCGAAAGGGGAGGAGGTACTCCATTTTTCTGTACATAGTTTTACACCTCAACTTCTTGGAAAAATAAGAAATACAGATATTGGTTTGCTTTATGATCCGGGTAAAGGAGTGGAAAAGGAATTTTCTAAAAGATTTAAAAGAAAAATTGAACTCCAAAACCCTGGTATAAAAGTGAGGTTTAATTACCCTTACCTGGGCAAAGCTGATGGTTTTACTACCTATTTAAGAAAGAAATTCCCCAATAACTATTCCGGAGTGGAGCTTGAAGTAAATCAAAAATTTGTGACCAATAATAAAATGAATAAGGGAATAAAATCTGCCATTCTTGAGGCCCTTCAAAAGAGCATAAAATAAAAAAGACTTCAGAGTTTTAAACAATGAAGTCTTTTAAAATGTGAACTTTATTTATTGGTTCAAAGTTGCATCTACAGTTATTTCCGTATTTAGCAATTTTGACATTGGACAATTCTCTTTGGCTTTCTTAACAAGGGAGTCAAAAGTTGACTTATCAACCTTGGAAACATTGGCATTTAAAACCAAATGAGATTTGGTTACGGCTCCATCTTCAAAGGTTATTTCACAAGTGGTTTCCAATTTTTCCGGAGGAAAATTTTCCTCGGTTAGGTAAGCAGATAACTGCATAGTAAAACAACCGGAATGGGCTGCTGCTACCAGTTCTTCTGGATTGGTTCCAATTCCCGATTCAAATCTTGATTTAAAGGAATATTGGGTTTCTTTAAGTACACCGCTTTGAGAGCTTAAAGTTCCGTTACCTTCTTTAAGTGATCCGTTCCAAACGGCTGTGGCTTTTCTTATCATAATTAGATTGTATTTAAAATCCCTGAAAAGGTAATAACTCTTGCTTTCACTTAAAAACTTTTTGCATAAACTTAACCCGGTTGCCCTTTATTTCATTCCGGAAACATAAATTTCAGGACAAAAAAAATCCCTTCCTGAGAATATCCTTAATTATGGATATTTCGGGAAGGGATATATCTTTCAGTAAAAAAATTATTTGATCTCTACAACTTCAAGATCAAATATAAGGTCTTTCCCTGCAAGTGGGTGGTTCCCGTCAACTACTATAGTGTTTTCCTTAACTTCAGCAACCAGGAGGTTCATTTCCCTACCATCTGGAGTTTTTGAGACAAGGCCCATCCCAACTTCCGGTTGAATTTCCGGTGGCAGTTGGTTCTTATCTACTTCCTGTACAAGTTCCTCACGGGGTTGCCCGTAAGCTTCTTCTACCGGTATATTAATTGTTTTTTTCTCGTTTAAATTCATGTCGATAAGGCCTTTTTCAAAACCCGGAATCAATTGACCTTGTCCCAAAGTGAACTCAATTGGTTCTTTCCCTTCAGAAGTGTCAAAAACCTGCCCGTCTGCAAGTTTTCCTGTGTAATGTACCTTTACCGTGTCATTCTGTTTTACTTGACTCATAATTGTGTGTTTCAATTTTAAAAAATACGTCCTCTTTTTTTGTCGGGCGCTTTTTAATTTTTACTTAGTTATTAGTAAGGGTGCCAAAACCACGCCAAAGTGGGGATTTATAAGATCACCTCATTTCATTGGGGAAAAATACTTTTCCTGTAATATTATATTAAGCCAAAAGCCTTAGGTGGTGGTAACTGCAAAGCTTTTTTTGGTTTATTTTCCGAATATTATTTTATAATGAAAATTTGTCAGGGTATGAATATGAATACCCAATTTTTACAATCCTTTCAAATTTTAAAGAAACTAAACAATATTTGCTTACATTTTCCCTTTTAATGTAAATCGCAAAATTTCATGAGTACAGCTCTGTTAAAAAATTTCGGGATCTTGATTTTTCAATCGCTTATTTTGGGAACTTTTATATTTGTCCTTTCCGGATTCTCAGGTTGTGGTTTTCCTTCATCTCCGGAAGAGGAGATTCCCCTGGAAATATGGGATTCAATAATGGTTACTGCTTCAGCGTTCAATTCAACCCGCGCGCAAACCGGAACCGGCAACCCCCGGCTAACTGCCTGGGGAGATACCATTGAACCTGGAATGAATGTTATTGCCGTATCACGCGACCTTATTAAAAGAGGCCTAACCCATAATACATCTGTAAAGATTGAAGGCCTGGATGGGGTATTCCTGGTAAAAGATAAAATGCACTATCGCTGGAACAATAAGATAGATATTTATATGGGAGAGGATGTGCAGAAGGCCCGTAAATGGGGACGTAAAAAAGTAAAGATCTATTACCAAATTCTTCCAGATAGTCTACGAATTTAAAAATTCCTTATTTACGGTTTATAAATGGATATTCCCGGACTACAACGTTTTTTTTAAATTCTATTAGGTTTTTGAATCTTTAGGAAGTTCGATAATAACATTGGATCCTTTTTTCATAATGGAGGTTACATGTATAAAACCTTTATGGATCTTGATAATGTTTTCTGTGAGCGCGAGGCCTATGCCATACCCTTTTCTGGTTTTGGCATTATTTCCCCGATGAAACGGAGAGAATATTTTTGAAAGATCCTGGGGTTGAATACCAATTCCCTGGTCTTCAACATTAATGCAAACGGAAGAAAGTTTATCTTCCAAAAACACTTTTACAGGCTTGTTATTTGAATATTTTAGAGCATTGTCCAGAATGTTTGTAAATGCAATTTCCAGCCAAAGTTCATTTCCGGTAATAACAAAGGAATTTTCATTAAGATCTTCTATGTTTTTATATTCCAGATGTATAACCCTGGAAGGTAAAGTTTCGTTGATCTTTATGACCGTTTTTTGGATCACCTCGTCAATGCGAAGAAGTTTATATTCAGAAGATGCACCTGAATTTTTGATCTCAGATAGGTGAAGAAGACTATTGAGCATTTCCCTTAAGTGGTCTGCCTGTTGATAAATCTTTTGAAATGCCAGCCTGTCATCTGGAGAAAGATCACTGGATTTTAAAGCAAATTCAGCTTCTCCAAGTATTACTGTTAATGGAGTTCTTAATTCATGCGAGGCATTTTGTATAAAATTCTTTTGTGTAAAAAAGGAAGATTCTATTCGGGATAACATCCTATTAAAATTTTTGGCCAGGCGGGAGATCTCATCTTTTCCCTTGCCTTCATTAAGGCGTAACTGAAGATTGCTCCCACTTATTTCTTCAACCTTAATGATCATCCTGTTAATAGGTTTAAGAATTTGATTTGCAAATACAAGGGAAACTCCGGCAATTATTAAAAGACTTATAAAAATAATAAAGAACAAGGCCTTCTGAAGAAAATTAAGCTCGGCAATGCCTTCTGTATTTTTTGCTGAAATAAGAATTATAAAATCCCCTTCATTATCTTCATAATACAAGGAACAGAAATCCAGGTCTCCAATTTTATAAAATTCATATTTTTGGGTTAAAGAACCCTCAATGGAAGATGTGTCAATAATTTGAGGAGGTAGGCCGCTGTAATTTATAGTGCTCCCATTTGTTTCAATATAAAAAACCTTTTCTTCGGGGAGGGTTTGAAGAAATCTTGCCTTAACCCTTTCATATTTCACCGGGGAGAAATTATCTTTTTCCAGTAAAACTTCAGCAGCAATAATTGCTCTTTCCAACAGTCTTTCTTTAAACTGTTTTTCTATATTATTAGCAAACAGAAAATAAAGAAACCCTCCTATAAATCCTATAATAAGGAAGGAGGTCAATGAAAATATACCTGCTATTTTATATTTTATTTTCAACTTACCTTATCACATATCCCATGCCTATTACGGTGTGGATAATTCTATTGGAAGAGGTATCTCCCAGTTTTTTGCGAAGGTAATTAATATAAACATCAACCACATTGGTTCCCAGGTCATATTGCACTCCCCATACCTTGTCGAGTATCTTTTCCCGGGAAAGCACCTTATTTATATTTTCAAGGAGGACTTTAAGAAGATTATATTCTGTTGCTGTTAATTTTATTTCCCTATCATCTTTAAAAACTGTTTTGGAGGTGTCGTCCAGTTTTATCCCTTTAAACTCCATTGTAAGTGGGTTTTCAGTTTCAGGAAGTGTAGTTCTACGTTTTACGGCATTAATGCGGGCCACAACTTCTTCCATCTTAAAGGGTTTGGCAATGTAATCATCTGCTCCTAAATCGAGCCCCTGCACAATCATATCTGTTGTATCCAGAGCGGTAAGGAGTATGATTGGGGTTCTGTTGTTTAATTCTTTTAATTCCCGCAGAATTTCCATGCCAGATTTTTTGGGAAGCATAATGTCCAGGAGAACCAGGTCATAATCTTGGGTAAGAATCTGGTCCAGGCCAAGGAAACCATCTGTGGCAATCCCTATGGTGTGGCCGTATTCAAGCAAATTGCGATGAAGGAGGGATGCCACATTTGGTTCATCTTCAACTATTAAAATTTTCATGAATTAAATATTAGGAATTATTTAATATAACTAATTAAAACTAAATTAGAATTTAAATTTAAACTTGTTTTATTATTTTGGAGGAGCAAAATAATGTTGTATTGTAATACTTGTAGTTTTAATTACCTAAGCCAATGCGAAAGAAGATCATCCAGTTCTTACTTGAAATAAGAAAACTCCTGCGGGATAAATTTCATCAATACAATGAACATCTACCTTTTATAATTACATTATTTATAGTTTTAATATTGGTGGTCCTGGGCATTAATGTTTTTATATCCCTTACAGAAACACTTCACAGTGACGCTCTTGCAAAATATGACAGCAAGATCACAGAATTTGTAATTTCTTATAGAACACCGGCACTCAATAAATTCCTGCAATTTATAACTGAGGTTGGTGATTTTTACGGGTATCTCGTTATAGCGATCCTAAGCACTATTATATTTTATTTAAAGTTTAAGAACTGGAGATATGTAGTTGAAATATTTTTTGTTTTAATAGTATCTGGCTTGTCTAACGTTGCATTAAAAAATGTAATTAACAGGGCCCGGCCTGATGCTGAACACCTGGTGTCTGTAGAAACTTTGAGTTATCCAAGTGGGCACGCCATGAGTGCCATCGCATTTTATGGCTTTTTAATTTACCTTGTTTATACTTTTAAACTGAATTCTTGGATTAAGACCGGTTTAATACTTTTATTTACTTTTTTAATAATAACCATAGGAATAAGCAGGGTTTATTTGGGAGTACATTTTCCCTCTGATATAGTGGGAGGATATATTGCCGGATTTATTTGGGTAATCTTTTGTATTGTCTTATTTCATATTATTGACCTTTTAAGAAAGCGGAGGAAAAACAGGAAAGTAAAGGTTACAGATTAATAAAGGGAGGGATCCTATTTGTTATGATTTATAATTTTTTAAAAAGGATCTATTTTTCCCATGTTTATACTGTGGTTGAATTACTCCTGTTTTTTGTTTTTGTTCCTTTTATAGCGAACCGGTATTTAGAGGGTTGGTTAAAAGTACTGCCTCTTATTGCAATAGCAATTTTCTTCTTTGTACTACTCCGGCTTGACTCAGGATTTGAAAAGAAAAATCTTTACAAATTAAATAAACCGGTATTTAAAAAAAGTGTTCCGCGCCTTGTTATTGTAAGTGTATTACTAATGTGGTTTACGTGGTGGATATTCCCAGACCTTTTACTCTATTATCCAAAGGAGAATTTTGAAAGTTACCTAATAACATTTTTTCTTTACCCTATAGCCTCGGTTATTCCTCAGGAAATAATTTACCGGGTCTATTTCTTTCATCGTTATAAAACAATAATTCCAGAAAGATTCCTATTAATGCTAAGTAATGCTATAATATTTGGCCTTACACACTGGATATATGCCAATTGGGTCGCGCCAATTGCCACCTTCCTGGTTAGCTGGATATTTATTTATACCTACCTAAAAAGCAAAAGCTTACTTAACGTAAGCCTTGAGCATTATTTTTATGGATTAATAATGTTTACTATTGGATTTGGTTACTTCTTTCAGTAACCTATAGGCCAAGGCCTCCAAGAAGATACCACAATATTATAAAAACGATAATTATACCAAAACAGCCACAGCCGCCTCCAAGTTTTTTTGCTCCCCAACCCGCAAGAAGCGCTCTTAAAATTTTTTTCATAATGATTTGATTAGTTAGATCTGTTTAGTGTGAGCAATAAAATTAATGGAATCAACAAGATTGGTTATGATGTTTAGCAAAACTTTAGAGATAAGCTTTAATTATATCCTAAAAACCCCGTTGCATTTTTTTAAGTATATTTAAAATTATCTTAACTCACGACCTATGCATAATCTTCTTTCGAAAATATTTATTTTAATAGTATGTTGTTCTCCCATAATTACAGTGGCACAAAACTATAATTCAAAATTATTGCATAAGATCGTAGGCTTTAGCCATCCGGAATCTATAGTGTTAGACTCTGTTAATAATTTACTGTTAGTGTCCAATATAGGAGATAAAGAACCCGGCGACGGATTTATTTCCCGTTTGGGGTTAGATGGCCAAATGATCTCTGCGAAATGGGTTGAAGGATTGAATGACCCCAAGGGAATGCTGTTGCACGGGAATATGCTATATGTAACAGATAATACAGATTTGGTAATTATAGATATAGATAAAGCTGAAATATTAGAAAGACAACCTGTAGAAGGATCAGGTTTTTTAAATGATATTGCTCAAGGGCCGGATGGATCTTTATTTATATCAGATACCCGAAACAGCAGCATCTATAAAAGAGATGCAACCGGCAAGGTTACCGAATGGCTGAACACCCCGCAACTTGAAAATCCCAATGGATTACTAGTTGTGGAAAATCATTTAAACATAGCCGCCTGGGGGGGAGAAGAACAAGGGAATGTGTTGCGGGTTAATTTAGACACTCATGAAATAAATAAAATAACTGACTCGGGAATTGGGAATCTTGACGGGATACAGTTGGTGGAGCAGGAGGATTTCCTTGTTTCAGATTGGGCAACAGGGAAAATATTTTTCGTTTCCCATGACAAGCCCAACCGCGAAGTACTTATTTCTGCAAAAAGTGCAGGGGACCTACTTTATTTAAAAAATACCAACCAAATTGTGGTACCAATGAACATTCAGAATGAAGTATGGTGGTACCAACTGGAATAAATTTAGTTTACTTAGTCATAATATTGTCGAATTATTTTTAACTTTGGTAGAACAAAATCATTTGTATGCAAATAAGGGATAAAAACGATAAGGAATCTGAAGATTATATCTTACAGGACAATAAAAAAACCAGGTTCGGGGCAACATTTATTATCATAGTATTGATAGTGCTTATTACAGCAGTAGCAATGACAGGAGTTTATTTTGAATATTGGTAGCATCTTGTTAAGATACCTTGATCTCATTTAATAAAATAAAAGCCTGGTTTACAAATTCCTTTTCGAGGAACAAGGCAAAATAATTTGAAGTAGAGATCATTTCAAATACCGGGATTCCCTCATAAGCCAGGAGTTTAAAAATATAGAAATATAAACCTACCGTTTTGGAACTGTTTTTTGGCAAAGCTATGGTAATACTGGAAAGATCACTTTTCACTGAAACCAGCATCTCATTCTTAAAACATTCAGCAACAGTTTCCGTAAGGTCTGAAGATACCAGGATATTGCTTTCCTGATAATTACTTGAGTAATTCAGGTAAACCCCCACTTCATCTTTGACAATATTCATTAATTCAGCCTGGCTGGATAAAATACTTTTCGAATTATGGTAAGTATACTCTGTAATACCAGAGCGTACTACAATATCTCCCATTTGGCGCATACTTATATTTTTAAGTAGATGCTTTTTGGGGGCGTAACGTCGTAATGCCATGATTATGGAACCTTGTTGTACGGGCTTCCGCAGCTCTTTTTCCACTTCTGGTTGCAGGTGTGCAGCCAGGGCACTAAAATTTATAAGGTCTTTAGATAAGGCATCATCCAGAAAAGGCTGGTGTCTAAGAATATTGTGTACAACAGAAGTTATAGTAAGCATTGTTAAATAATATACATTTTGTACAAATGTATATAAAAAAAGGTTGGATTTTTAGTGGATAATTTTCTTTTACTAATTATGCAAAGTTAAAATACAGCAGATGAAAGTTTTAAAATTTGGAGGAACTTCGGTAGGCTCGGCCACCGGGATCCGGAATGTAAGAGAGATTATAATTAAGGAAGAAGGCAAAAAAATAATTGTCCTTTCGGCCATGGCAGGAGTAACAAATCATTTGGTACAGATATCTCAATTATTTAAGAATGTAGATTTAAAGGAAGTGGAGATTCTAATTGACGAATTGAAAGGAAAACATCTTGATTTGATTTCTGAACTTATTCCTGTTGAAAATTTCGAGGTGAAAGACATGGTAATTCGTCTCTTTGAAGACCTTTGGGAGATTCTCCATGAAGATTATTCTGAAATTTCTGAAGCTCGTATTCTTACCTTTGGAGAAAGTGTTCTTACCCTTATCGTATCTAAATATTTTGAAGCTACGGCGCTGTCGAATACTCTTTTGGATGCGAAAAAATTCATGCAGGTTCCGAACCTGGAGAATCCAGATACAGACAAGGTTGGAAGGTTACTGGAACAGTACCTGAAAGATAAACCTGAAACCGATATTTATATTACACAGGGTTTTGTACGTAAGGATAAGTTCAACAGAATCAACACCCTTAAAAGAGGTGGCAGTGATTATACTGCAACCATTCTTGGAGCTGCGATAAATGCTATAGAGATTCAAATTTGGACAGATATTGATGGTTTTCATAATAATGATCCCCGATATGTGGAAAATACACATCCTCTTGCAAACCTTAGTTTTGAAGAGGCGGCTGAACTGGCATATTTTGGAGCAAAGATCCTGCACCCCCAAACCGTTTCGCCGGTAATTGATAAGAATATCCCTATTTATTTAAAAAACACCTTTACCCCTGAAGCACACGGAACCAAGATTTCATCCCAAATAACCACACGGGGTTTAAAAGCTATTTCGGCCAAAGATGGGATCACTGCTATTAAAATAAAATCTAACAGGATGTTGATGGCACATGGTTTCTTAAAAAGGATATTTGATGTTTTTGACAGGCATGAAACGGCTATAGATATGATCACAACCTCTGAAATTGCCATTTCATTAACCATAGATGATTCCAGAAATCTGGATGCAATTCTTGCAGAGCTTAAGGCTTACGCACAAATTACAGTAGAAATGGATCATAGTATCATTTGCGTAGTGGGTGAGGGGCTTATTCAGGAAAAAAATACCTCCAGGCTCTTTGAGATCCTAAACGATATTCCCGTGAGGATGATCTCCTACGGCGGTAGTATTAACAATGTATCTCTCCTGGTGGCTACAGAGAATAAAGTGCAGACATTAAAAGCCTTGCATGAAAAATTATTTCATCCCGTTGAGGAGTTCTGCTAACTATTGAAAAAAAGAATTTGTTTTAGTTGTTTGTTTGATCACCTCTTTAATCTAAGAGGTGATCTATTTTTGAGTCTTTCCTGTCTTTTCCATTTCGTTTTTCATTTCAATATATTTTGAAAGAAAATAGGTGCTTTTAACCCGGTGATGCATAAGCATGCCTCCAATAAAATTAGCATCCCTGTGTTGTGAGAGCCCCAGTTCTAATGTTGAAAGAAGTTCCCGGAAACTCTCATAAAAAACTTTTTTAGTAAATCTCGTATTGATGATCTCAAAACCCCGGTTTTGTGCAAGTAACCATTCGCGGGGAGAGTTGTATAAGGTAACAGCCGCTTTAGCAAATTCTTCAGGATCATTGGTAATAAAGCCGTTCCAATCCAAACTGCCATTCATGCCTTCAGCACCTATACTAGTTGTCACATTGGGCGTTCCTTGAATCATAGCCTCAGCGAGCTTACCCTTAAGGCCTGCTCCAAAACGGAGTGGCGCTAAACTAACGCGTGCTTTCTTCACCACTTCAGCAGCATCTTTTGCTCTTCCTTTAATAATGAAATTGCTTTTGGAATCGCCCATTTGTTCGATCCTTGCGGGGGAATACGCGCCGTAGATCTCCATTTTGGCTTCAGGAATTTTGCTGTGTATCAAAGGCCAGATCGCTTCTTTTAGATAAATTACAGCATCTACATTTGGCGCATGCCTAAAATTTCCAATACTAATAAAGTTCTTTCTATTTTCAAAATCCGGTAACTTAGAAGTGTGCGTATCGGTAATATCCTCAAATAAAAATGGGAGATAGAATAGAAGCGTAGGGGATATATTAAATTCAGAAATTAATAACTGCATTTCAGCTTCTGAAATTATCAAACTTAGGTCACACCGATAAATACTTGCAATTTCTCTTTTTGCCAGATCTGATGATCCTGAATTGGTATTCCCGGCTTTTCCTTTAAATTCCAGTTCCCGAAAATTCCGAAGAAAATGTAAATCTTCAGTGTCAAGGATTCTTATGGCATCGGGACATATTTTGCTAACCCGCCATCCAAATTGTTCCTCCATCATAAACCTATCAAAAATGACGAGTTTAGGATTTATACCCTTGATAAACTCATCAAAACTGGGATTGTTTAATTCTATTTGGACTGTTGTAATCCCCAATTCCCTGAGGTTAGATGTCCAGATTCCTTGGGAGGCTGTGGTTGCGAAACTAACGGTATACCCTGTTGAAAGAAAGAATTCAAGTATTTGCATCATCCGGCTGCCGGCCGCAGAGGAAGCCGGCTCGGGCCATACATAACCAATAACAAGAACCTGCATTATTTTTTTTACAATAATACCTGATTTAAATCTATTTATAAAGGAATTATGGGATTTTGAGAGAGTGTAAAGGGTAATTACATCTCAAATTTATATTTGTCATGACGCTCTTTCAACATCTTATAATTAAGATCTTTCCGGTTAAGTAAAACAGTTTTACCAAACCAGGTATGATACTTTTGCTTTTTGAGAAAGTCCATATTTATCTTGTACCATTCCTCATCTGTATATTCCTGATTAAAAAAGGTCTTCCACTCAGCGCGTAGTCTTTCATTCCTGAAAATATAACTTTCAATTCCCAAATGATACAGGTCTGCATCACAAATGATTTTCTCTGCCTGGGTCATTGGTTTTTGAGGTAATTTGGTAGCAAGTATGCAATTAATGACAATTTTTATTTTGTCCTCAGGATAATTCTTCTGGGTTAAATATTCCCGGGCATATGCTGCACTCTGTTCCTCATGATCGGCATAAGTCTCGGCCATTCCTGTGTCATGAAATAAAGCAGCAATGAGAATTGGTTCAAGGTCAGATCCAAAAACTTCTTCATACTGGGCGATAGTTTTTGTATAGTTATACACTTCCTTGGTGTGTTCAATACTATGGAAAGGCAGTGTTTTGCATCTACTGTTTTCCAGAAATTTCATACAATACTCATAAGTTTGAGGAAGTATGTTGGGGGAGCTTAAATTTTTAAAAAAATTAAATGCCATTTTGGAAGTGCTTAAAAAAAAATAAAATTGATAATATGCTTTTTATCAATGTATTAGTGGTAAAATTATAGGGGCTTTTTTGCAATAATCGTTGCGTTAAATACCTTTCCTAATTTACAAGATTATTGTTTATCCAATCCTTAATAAAAATTTTTAACCTTTAATTAAGCTTTTTAGGCTTTTCAGGGGTTTAGCAGGGTTTGGTTTGCCAATGATCCAACTATAATTTATAAATAATTCTTAAACTCTGGTAATCAAATAATAGGATTTCTTACATTAAATAAAACACATATAATGAGCAGAGGATTTGTAAAAGAAGATGATCAGGAAGAAGCACCTTTTATTCCACCAAGGGCAGCATTGCCTGCCGGGGTGATTAATTATGTAACCAAAACCGGCCTTGAACAATTACATAATGAAAGATCCAATCTTGAGGATCAACTAACCACTATTAATTCTATTAAAGACGAGAAAGATAAACGACATGCCCGGGCTGTAATTACCGGAAAACTGAATCTATTAAATGAACGCATGAATTCAGCCAGAGTGATAGATCCTGAAGAACAACCCAAAGATGAAGTACGATTTGGAGCCACCGTGACCTTTGAAGTAATTGCCGGGGAGCAGGTTGGAACAATAAAGAGATTTCAAATAGTGGGAGTGGATGAAGCAGAGATAAAATTAAAAAAGATCGCATTTGTTGCTCCAATTGCTGCTGCTTTAACTGGGAAAAAGATAGGGGAAATTGCGCAATTTAAAAGAGGACAGGATGTGCAGGAATTTAAGATACTTGAAATAGCATATACTTAAGTAGAGAGGGCTACGGGTATAGTATAAGAAAGATTTTAGACCAAAGCTTCTTCAGGTTTTTTTTATATCTTCATACCAAACCTTCTTCACATGAAAAACACTTACTCAACCAATTTAAGCCTTCCCAAAATTGATGTTGGATTATTGATCTTTCGCCTGGGAATTTCTGGTTTGATGCTCACACATGGAATTCCGAAGCTTATTAAATTTTTTGGGAGCGAACCAATTGTTTTCAGCGACCCTCTTGGTTTAGGAGAGGTAACAACTTTTACGCTTGCAGTAATTGCAGAATTCTTATGTTCAGTTCTAATTATAATTGGCCTGGGTACAAGACTTGCGGTTATTCCCCTTATCCTCACAATGGCAGTTGCAACCTTTTTCGTACATGCCCAGGATGGATTTGGGAGTCAGGAACTTCCTTTGTTATTTTTAACGGGTTATATATTACTCTTTTTAACAGGAAGCGGAAAATTTTCATTGGACTGGTATTTTCTATCCCAAAAAAGAAAATAATAATTTGATTTTTTACCACATAAAAAAGGGGCAAAACCATCGGTTTTGCCCCTATATCAATTATTAAAAATCTTTCTTATTGTTCAGATTCTAATAATGCGAAGAATTTATCAAGATTTGGAATAATTACAATTCTTGTTCTTCTGTTCTTGGCTCTGTTTTCTTTGCTGTCATTTTCAACAAGAGGAGCATAACTACTTCTACCGGCAGCGATCAATTTTGCAGGATCAACTTTATATTTGTCTTGTAGGATCCTTACAATTGAAGTTGCTCTACGAACACTTAAGTCCCAGTTATCCTGAAGGTGTGAACCCGGTACCATTGTTTGTGAATCTGTATGTCCTTCAATCATTACTTCCATACTTGGCTCAGAATTAATAACTTCAGCAAGTTTTTGCATAAGGTTATTTGCTTTGTTGCTTAACCTGTAGCTACCGCTGTTGAACAACAATTTGTCTGAAACATTGATCATAACCACAGTTTTATCTACAGTAATGTCAATATCATCACTTTCTGATTCATCAGAAATTGATTGCTTAAGGTTATACGATACGGCAAGATTAATGGAATCTTCCAAAGTGGTTGCAGCTGCAAGTTCAGTTTGGTCAACTTTGGTAAGAGTTTCGCGCATTTTACGCTTATTGTTTGTAGACATTGCGGTAAGATCATTCATTTCCAATCTTTCATCATTTGATTCCTGAAGGGAATTGATCTTTGCATTATAGTCTGCAACACGGGCTTCGATAGCATCGAGCTTTCTTTGAGCCTCCTCTTTTTCCATTGTGGTACGTTGCAAGTTGGATTGAGTGTCTGAAAGTTGATTTTCTAGCTCAACGTATTTCTTCTTCGATACACAAGAGCTAAGCATTGCCATTGACATTACAGCCATTAATACAGTTTTTCTCATATTTTTTAATTTAAATTAAGGTCTTTGTATTTAATTTCTTTGATTGGTTATTAAGACCATAGTTGTTTGAGCGATAATAATGCCAGCGAAACCATTCCTGCAAATGATCTATGGACAGAACGTCCGTGAGTAAGCTTTGTAGATTTTTTATATGCTTAAAACGTGGGGTTTACAGGGCTGTAAAACTTTAAAATTTTCTTTAACTCTGTATATAATGCCGTTTCCAACAGAATAGATATATATGCATTATTGTGGATTTTTTCTTAAAAAGTGGGAATTTTTGCCACAACTTTAAATACCTTAATGTTGCATTTTGGTACCAAAGCAAAGATCCCCGGCATCTCCCAATCCCGGAACAATGTATCCGTGTTCATTAAGCTCTTCATCTATTGCGGCAATCCATAATTTGCTGTTTTCAGGAAAATTTTCAGCCACAAACTCAACTCCGGGCCTTGCCCCAATTATAGAAACCAAATGAATTTGGGAAGGTGTCCCCATTGATTTCAAAGCTTCAAGAACGGTAACAAAAGATGCCCCGGTGGCAAGCATAGGATCTGCAAGAATAAGCGTTTTACCTTCCAGGGAAGGTGAGGCGAGATATTCTACCTTAATTTCAAATTCAGTTTCATTTAAATAATGCCGGTATGCAGAAATAAATGTGTTCTCTGCCGTATCAAAATAATTTAGAAGTCCCGTGTGGAGGGGTAATCCTGCCCTTAAAATAGAACAGATCACAAGATCATCCTGTGGTAAAAAAGTACTTGCGGTCCCCAGTGAAGAAAGAGTTGAGGCCGGTTCAAAATTTAGGGTTTTACTAAGTTCATAAGCAAGGATCTCTCCCAGCCTTTCAATATTCCTTCGGAAACGTAAGCGGTCATTTTGAATATTAATATCCCTTAGTTCGGCTACAAATTTGGCCGCAATTGAATTTTTCTCCAGAAGATGGTTAACCTGCATTGTTGATTCTTAAATTAAGATTTGTAAAAAGCATTCTTTGGGAAGTATGAAATTCTCTTCAAGAGATAAATTTAAGGTAAAATGCGCTAAATTTAAACAGATTATAAAATTACCTTTTAAGAGTGTTATTAATAAATCCGGAAGATTATGACAGACAGAGAGATATTTTTAAAAAAGTTCAATAATGCATTTGTGGAGAATGACCTTAATTTCATTTTTGACAGTGTAACTAACGATGTTCATTGGGAAATGATTGGGGAACCTGTTATTACCGGAAAAGAAGCATTAATTGAAGCCATGAACAAGGTAAAACGTTCAAAGGAAATGACATTACATATTAATTCAATGCTTATTACTGAAGATGTCGCCGCGGTAGATGGCTCCATGACAATGAAGGATAGCGATGATGTTGAAAAAAAATATATGTTTTGTGACCTCTATAAATTCAGTTCTTCTGAAGAGAATAAAATTAAAGAGGTAAGAGCTTTTATTATTGATGTCACAAATATCAATGGCGAAAAAATTAAATCCTAAACTTCGATCAATAATAAATTATGGCTACAATTCAGCACAATTTCAGGGTTCGGATTTTGGAATTTTTAGTGACAAATTAGGGAGGTAGGTCATTGGGAAGAAAGCCATTATCTGTAAATCTTTAATCATTATGTTATTGTTTTAACCTTGAATTTCAGGATGGAAATTAATTCCCGGAAGTAGAAAACATTTTATAAAATTTCACTCTTATAAATATTACATAAAAGTGGTTTTGTTTTTGATATACTTGAGCTAATAAAGATTCCATATTTTAGCATTATTAAATATGCATCTCGGGATTAGATTCAAACACATTGAAAATAGGCAAATTAACTCCTATTGCAATGCGTGAATCCTTAAAATTAAACGGGTACTTAGATATGAATAAAGCCTTGATACTTTTTGCCACTATATTAATGAGCTTTTCCGGGGTATCCCAGGAGATCCCATCCACTACAAAAAAACCTGTTTTTGAAAGACCCGTTGGTTCCTCTTCCCCAACAGTAAGATTTCCCGAGGCTCCACGTGAGGATTTTAAATTAAAAGACGACCCGAGGAAACCCAAACCTTTGGAGATGGTAACTAAAAAAGAATTACTCACGGCAGGTGATTTTATTGAAAAAAAATGGACGGAAGATGAAAAGGCAAGCGGAGGATTACAAGGTCAGGATCTGGGCAGTTTTGTAACCAAAGGTAAACTGGTGGAATTATATTGCCGTGACGCCCAGTATGTTGATGGGGATCGGGTGCGGGTTTATGTAAATGGTAAAATCGTTCAAACCGATATATACTTACAGGGAAATTTTACGCCGGTGCTTATTGCGCTGGACAATGGTTTTAATACAATAGAAATTGAAGCGCTTAATCAGGGTTCATCTGGACCTAATACTGCTGCCTTTAAAGTTTTTGATGAAACAGGGAAACTCGTAACTTCCAGTGAATGGAATTTACTTACCGGTGGTAGGGCTACAATGATCGTTGTAAAAAATTAAAGATTCATTCCCTTTCCTAAAGACTATTCCTTCTATAAACTACGGAGTACTATAGGTTTGATTTCTTTATTGAAAAATACGGTTCCACTGCATACAATATGTGCAATTAATGCTTTCTAAATTTATATCTGAATTAATTTTCATAAATTTCCAAAGCTGAAAACCACACCAACATGAAAAAAATTCTAATAGCTATAGATTACAATCCTTCCTCTCAAAAGGTCGCTGAAACGGGTTATGAGTTAGCGAAATTGATGGGCGGGGAGGTATGCCTTATCCATGTAATGGCTGAAATTGCACATTACGGGATGCAATACCCTACATTTATGGGTTATGAAGGCTATGATGCCGGGGCAATTGATATTGAAATGATGAATGAAATGCACAAGGTTACAGAGGAGTATTTAAAATCGGCTGCCAAACATCTTAACGATCCCGCGGTGATCACTCACCTCACAGAAGGAGATGCGGCCAATGCGATTCTTGAATACGCAGAGCAATGGAATGCCAGTCTTATTGTAATGGGAACCCATAGCCACTCTGCTCTGGAAAAATTATTAATGGGTACGGTTGCCTCTAAAGTATTAGAAAAAACCAATGTTCCGGTTTATATGGTTCCTGTGAAAAAGGATTAATTCAAACCTATATAAATTAAAAAAGGTCCTTAAGAATTTAAGGACCTTTTTTAATTTATATATATGATCTGAGCTTAATCATCTGCCAGATCTTCAAGGGTCTTAACTTTAGCAATAGTTAGTCTTATCTCGGCCAGCTGTTTGTTTAAAAGTTCAGCAATATCAACAGGGAAAAAATGATCCTTCAATTTTTCTTCATATTCTTTTTCACTTGCTTTTTCACCTCTTATCACTTCTTCAAGTATGGCTTCATCCTTATCGCCAGACAGGGAGGTTTTTAGGTCCATCCAAGCCCGGTGAAGTCCTCCAAGGGTTCTTCCTTTCTCTTTTGGTTCTTCGTTCAGGGATCTTATAACAAAATCCAGTTCTGTTACAAACCTATTTTTTTGAATTGCCATCTTTTTGAAAAATTGCTTTAAATGAACATTTTTTGTTTCATCCAGGGCATTCTTGAAACCTTTTTCGGCATCAAGATTTTTCTCGAGTAACTCCTGTAAATTTCCTACAAGTTCTTTGTGACTTTCTTCTTTTGCTTCTTCTCTCGTGGTTTTCATGGTCATAAAATAATTTTGAATTACCTAAAGATAAGACAGGAAAAGGAGGGAGAAAGGGGAATTAAAGTAATATTTAGAAGGGTTTAACAAAGCTTGTTAATATATTTAGGGTAATTAACATTTTAAAATTATCTATTTAAAACCTCAATCCCAGGCGATATTTTAAAACCAACTTCCACTGTCTATTAGTTGTTGAAAAAAGAAAAACGCCCTTTGTTATGGGCGTTTTTTCTTTTACTATATATCCTGTATGGTTTTGACCTCCTCCAGAGACATTTCCAATTCCAGCAGGTGCTTTTTAAGAATGTCCTTTATGTTCTCGGGAAATTTAAAATTTTTGATTTTATCCTTATATTCATGTAAAGTAGCTTTTTGACCCCGCAAACATTCTTCCAAAATAGTCTTATCATCATGTCCTGTAATAGCTATCATTACATCCATCCAAATACGATGAAACCGTCCTACAGTACTTCCTTCTTCCAATGGGGTCTCATTAAGGGAGTGAATGAGATTATCTATTTCAGTAGCATTGCGTTGGTGTAAAAAGGCCCTTATCTTTAAATGATCTTTGAGATCTTTGTTTCGGGCTTCTTTAAATGCTTTTATAAATCCTTTATGAGCATCGTAATTTTTCACCAATAATTCCTGTAAATTTTGTACAAGTTTTTTGTGGGTGTCTTCTTTTGCGTGTTCTCTAGTGGTTTTCATAAAGCTAAATATTATAAGTTCCTGATTGCAAAATTAGATCATCTTTTAAAGATAATAAATGATGTTAATCATATTAATCTGTTTGTTATCAGTTCATTTTGGATGGTATAATTGGCCTTAAAAATTTTCTTCATTCAAAAATTAAGTGCAAATCCAGAACTTGTTTTAAAAGCTATATTTGCACTTTGAATTTTTGAAAATGAAAAACTTAAAAGGGGAGGAGCATGCAAAGCTTTCCGCAGAAGAGATCGAAAAATGTATTTTGGTATTGAATAAATTAGTTGAGAACACCAACCAACTTTTTGATTTGCCGGAAGAACAAAGAATATCGCTAATGATGGCTGCAGGATCCCTTACCCGGCCCAACAGAGATGAATTTGTAAGAAGGAGGAAGGATGCCTCAAAAGCAGCCAAACGTAAGATGATTGAACGCGATAAGCATGCGCGCAAGGAAACCGGCATAAGAAGTGCTCGTGAAGCAGCTGTGTTTGAAGCGCCTAAATTGCTGCAACCTGCACAACTTATTGAAAAGGATCTTGAACTTGAATCTCCGCGTAACTGTTATGTGTGCAAAACAGTGTATACCAAACTGCATCATTTTTATGATACAATGTGTACAGATTGTGGTGATTTTAATTACGCCAAGCGTTTTCAAACTGCAGATCTTACCGGGCAGGTTGCCGTTGTGACAGGATCGAGGTTAAAAATTGGTTACCACATTACCTTGATGCTTCTTCATGCGGGGGCAACCGTGGTGGCCAC
>CAXAZV010000025.1:0-19301 GCA_963973375.1 uncultured Antarcticibacterium sp. | reverse complement strand
ATGGGGTTTTTTGTTTTAATACATTTGGAATAGTAATTGTAATTCTGCTCAATAGATATGCATTTTAAACCCTAGCCAGATCTATTTAAAATTTATAAAATGAAAAACAGGATTGCAATAATTTTCTTTTTAATAATTCTTCCTTTCAGCCTATTTTCTCAGGCAGCATATGAGCCGGGAGAGTGGTTCAAATTTCGTGTGCACTATGGTCCGTTAAATGGAGGGTATGCCACCTTGGAAGTAAAAAACTCCAATCTCAATAATAAATCTACGCACCATGTGGTAGGGAAAGGTTGGTCTACAGGCCTGGTACATGCCGTATTTAGAGTGAGAGATAATTATGAGACATATATAGATAAGGAGAGTGGGTTGCCACAGCGGTTTATTCGCCAAATTGATGAAGGTGGCTACACCAAAGACCTTCAGATAGATTTTAATCAATCTCAAAGGAAAGCATATGTATTAGACAAAAAGCATAAGGAAAATAATACGTACAGCACCCCGGAGAGTGTACATGATATGTTATCTGCTTTTTATTATCTCCGCAATGATCTTAACAAAAAACCACTGGTTCTGGGTCAGGAATTTCAATTAAATATGTTTTATGATAAGGAAAATCACGACTTCAAGTTAAAGTTTCTTGGAAGAGAGGTTATTAAGACAAAATTTGGTAAAATTGCCACATTAAAATTCCGTCCCTATGTTTTGGCCGGAAGAGTTTTTGAGGAAAAGGAAAGTCTAACTTTCTGGGTGAGTGATGATAAGAATAAAATGCCTGTAAAAATAAGTGCAAACCTGGCCGTAGGTTCCCTTAATGCTAGTCTGGATGAATTCAAAGGATTAAAACACCCCCTCCAAATTATAATGGATTAATTGAATGGAACAAATCAAGCCGGAGATTGCAGAGCGAATTATTAAACTGGAAGAAAAATTCAAAAATTCCGGGCAGGATATGGGCTCCTATCTCGATGGGCTTCTTTATGATAAATATCTTACCTATTGGGATTATATAAGTCTTGATACGCTTCTTAGCCTTCAAAACACCAAGACCCATTTTCCGGACGAGGAGATTTTTGTAACTTACCACCAGATCACAGAGTTATATTTTAAGCTCATTATTCACGAGCAAAAGCAAATTATTGAAAGCACAGATCTTACTGCTGCTTTTTTTATTGAAAAAGTAAACCGGTTGAACCGGTATTTCAGGATCCTTATTAACTCTTTTGATGTAATGATAAAGGGAATGGACAGGGACCAGTTCCTAAAATTCAGGATGGCATTACTGCCTGCCAGTGGCTTTCAAAGTGCCCAGTTCAGGATGATAGAGATCTATTCTACTCCTCTCGAACATTTAATTCCATTCGCATCAAGAAAGAATTTCAACTCCACTTTTCCTATTGAAGATCTATATCACAATTTATATTGGAAAAAAGGGGGGATTGATCTTGCTACCGGTGAAAAAACACTTACTCTTAAGCAGTTTGAATTAAGGTATACCCACCGTTTCCTGCGTATTGCCAATGAAGTTAAAGGCAATACTATTTATCACAAATACCTTGACCTGCCTGAAGATGTAAAAAATGACCAAGCCCTTATAGATGGCTTGCGTACATTCGATGTTAATGCCAATGTAAACTGGTTGCTAATGCATATGGGTGCAGCGCACCGCTATTTAAATAAGGATAAAGTGACTATTGCAGCTACGGGTGGTACCAACTGGAAAGATTTTTTACCCCCAAGCTTTCAAAAAAACAGTTTTTTTCCGAATTTGTGGTCACAGGAAGAATTTGATAATTGGGGTAAAGAATGGGTAAACCACATGTTTAATAAAGACAAATAAAATTTAGTGTTGAAAAAATTAATTTACTTATTATTCCTGGGTCTTGCTTTTACTGCTTGCAAGCAGGAAGAGAACCGCGATCTAACTGAAGCCAGGGTAGTTGAACCGCAACCAATCCTGGAAGAATATGGTTTTGTCCTCAACGATTTTGAAGTAGTGCGCGACACCATTCGTTCAGGAGATAATTTTGGCGGGATCATGGCCTCCCATGGTTTAAGTGGGAATAAAGTTCATGAAGTGATCCAGCAGGTGAAAGAAACATTTAATCCGGCAAGGTTGCAGGTAGGAAAACCTTATGTAATATTAAAAGCCAGGGATTCTGCTTACACCCCAAATTATTTTATCTATGAGAATGACCGTATAGATTACACGGTGGTAAATGTGGCAGATAATGTTGCGGCTTACAAAGCCCAAAAACCCGTTACCATTAAAAAGCGTACGGTCTCTGGAGTGATTGTGAGCAATCTTTCAGAAACCATGCAAAATGAAGGTTTAAGCGTGCTTTTATCTCATAAGTTGAGTAATATCTATCAATGGAGCATAGATTTCTGGAAACTTCAGAAGGGCGATAAATTTAAAATGGTGTATTATGAAAAATATATTAATGACACCATCTATGCCGGAATAGAACATATAGAGGGAGCTGTATTCGTCCATCAGGATAAACCTTATTACGCCTTTAATTATTCCGTAGATCCTGAAACAGGAAAAGCCGATTTCTATGATGAAAAGGCGCGTCCTCTTGAAAGTTTTTTTCTAAAAGCACCCCTTAATTTTAGTCGTATCTCTTCAAGATTTTCAGGTAACCGCTTTCATCCGGTTCAAAAGACATGGAAGGCTCATAAAGGAACAGATTATGCTGCGCCTCACGGTACCCCAATATGGAGTACTGCAAATGGAACGGTAATAGCATCGGGTTATACTGCCGGTAACGGGAATTATGTAAAAGTAAAACACAATGAAACCTATACCACCCAGTACCTGCATATGTCCAAACGAAATGTAAAGGTTGGGCAACGCGTAAGGCAGGGTGATGTTATAGGCTACGTTGGCAGTACAGGACTTGCAACCGGACCCCACGTATGTTATCGCTTTTGGGTAAGGGGGCAGCAGGTGGACCCTTTCAGGCAAAATCTTCCTGCAGCAGATCCTATCGCAGATCATTTAAAAGAAGACTACTTCGCAACAATAGAATCTGTTAAAGAAACTCTGGAAGGCATTCCTTTTAAAGAAATTTAAAATTTAAACAGCGTAGCGTTCCTACACCTTTATTATAACCATAGAATCAACGCATTTCCTACTATCGCCTTCTGGCTATAGGGGAAACGTGCATTATAAAATCAAATCAAATGAAAAATATAGATCCTACCACAACGGCCGCCTGGAAAAAATTACAGCAGTATTTCGGGGAAATGAAGGATATGGAAATGAAAGACCTTTTTAAGGAGGACAGTGAGCGTGCTGAAAAATTCACAATTCAATGGGAGGATTTTTATGTTGATCTAAGCAAAAACAGGATCACTCCTGAAATTAAAGAAGCTTTGATCCAGCTCGCCGAAGAATCTAAATTAAAAGAGGCTATTGGTTCTTACTACAAAGGTGATGCTATTAACCAGACCGAAGGTAGGCCCGTGCTTCACACAGCACTTAGGGCCCCTGAAAATACAGAAGTGTTTGTTGATGGAAAAAATGTTATGCCCGAGGTTTTTGAGGCTAAAAAAAAGATAAAAGAATTTTCAGATAAAGTAATTGGCGGGGCTCATAAAGGTTACACCAATTTACCTGTTACAGATGTTGTAAACATAGGAATTGGGGGATCAGATCTTG
The DNA here is from genome assembly GCA_963973375.1 of uncultured Antarcticibacterium sp. Classification (GTDB taxonomy): domain Bacteria; phylum Bacteroidota; class Bacteroidia; order Flavobacteriales; family Flavobacteriaceae; genus Gillisia. The sequence continues at coordinate 15,634 of CAXAZV010000025.1, read as the reverse complement.
GACCTGTTATGGTTACTGAAGCTTTAAAGTTTTATAAAAACCATCTCAACCTTCATTATATTTCCAATGTAGATGGGGATCACGTTCATGAAACATTAAAAAATCTTAATCCGGAGACTACTTTGTTTGTTATTGTTTCCAAAACATTTACAACTCAGGAAACCCTTAGCAATGCCAATACTGCAAGGGAATGGTTCAAAAAGACGGCTCCGCAGGAGGCGGTTTCAAAACATTTTGTTGCCGTTTCCAGCAATCTTACTCAAGTGTCTGAATTTGGTATTGATCCCGATAATATCTTTCCTATGTGGGATTGGGTAGGAGGGCGATTTTCCCTTTGGAGTGCCGTTGGTTTGTCTATAAGTCTTGGAATAGGTTATAAAGGGTTTGAGGAATTGCTGCAGGGAGCTCATGAAATGGACCGCCATTTTAAGAATGAGGATTTCGCTACCAACATCCCCGTGCAACTAGGACTGTTAAGTGTTTGGTATAACAATTTCTTTAAAGCCGAAAGTGAAGCTGTGATACCATATACTCAGTATTTACAGAAATTACCTTCCTACCTGCAACAGGCAATTATGGAGAGTAACGGGAAGAGCATAGATCGTAACGGGAAACCCGTTACTTATCAAACCGGAAATATAATTTGGGGTGAGCCCGGAACAAACTCACAACATGCTTTTTTCCAATTGATCCACCAGGGCACCAAACTTATCCCTGCCGATTTTATTGGGTTTAAAGAATCTCTTTTTGGAGATAAAGACCACCATGATAAGCTAATGGCCAATTATTTTGCCCAAACCGAAGCCTTGTTAATGGGGAAAACTGAGGAGGAAGTAAGAAAGGAATTGGCAACAAAAAAATTAAATAAGGAAGAAATAGACCAATTACTACCCTTCAAGGTATTTGCAGGGAATAAACCAACAACATCTCTTCTTATAAAGAAACTTACCCCGGCAAGCCTGGGCAAATTAATCGCTATGTACGAACATAAGATATTTGTACAGGGAGTTATCTGGAATATATTTAGTTATGACCAATGGGGAGTAGAATTAGGCAAGCAACTTGCATCCAAAATTCTTTCTGAAATTGAGGAAATTGACGTCCGTGAACACGATAATTCCACTTCCCAACTGTTAAATTTTTATCTAAGCTAGGTATTTTCTAATTGTTAATAAACTGTTAGCTCTTTTAATCTTCATTAAATCAATTGCTTGGGGGTTTGTTTTAAGTTTGTGTTGTAAAAGTTTTATAGACCTAAATCTTAACATTCAGTTAAAGTTTGTTAAAGGTTAAATCGCTTCTTTTGCATTGAATTTTATAAACTCAAAACAAACAATTAAAAAATGAGGAAATTATTAGCTCTAGCGTTGTTCTTAACATCTGCTACGATTTTTGCTCAGGGAACTATTACCGGAACGGTGATCGATTCTGACATGAATGCTCCATTACCCGGTGCAAATGTACTGGTAGTAGGAACTACAAACGGAACCACAACCGATTTTGACGGGAATTTCACCCTTAATGTTCAAAACGCTACCGGTACCATTGAAATCACTTTTGTTGGTTTCGAAAGAAAGATTGCCAGATTTAATGTTACAGGTGGTCAAACACAAAATTTAGGAAGAATTGTATTAAGTGGCGATGCTGATGCACTTTCTGAGGTAGTGATCACGGGGGTTGCCGATTTGGCGAAAGATCGTCAAACTCCTGTTGCGGTTTCTACCATTAGAGCTGCTGAAATTCAGGAAAAATTAGGATCACAGGAATTTCCCGAAATCCTTAACAACACTCCATCTATCTACGCAACCAAACAGGGTGGTGGATTTGGAGATGCCCGTATCAACATTCGTGGTTTTGACACAAACAATTCTGCCGTTATGATAAACGGGGTGCCAATCAACGATATGGAAAACGGTCAGGTTTACTGGAGTAACTGGGCTGGTTTAAGCGATGTTGCTTCTGCTATCCAGGTACAACGTGGTCTTGGATCTTCTAAACTTGCAGTATCCTCTGTAGGTGGTACAATAAACGTAGTAACAAGATCTGCAGACAGAGCAGAGGGTGGATTTGTAAATGTAACTGCCGGTAACGATGCTTACTTGAAAACCGTAGCTTCTTATAACACAGGATTAATGGACAGCGGTTTCTCTACTACTGTATTATTAAGCCAAACTCGCGGTGATGGATATGCTGATGGAACTAAATTCCAGGGATATAACTACTATTTAGGTTTTGGATACAGACCTAATGAAATGCACGATTTCCAGTTTACTGTTACTGGGGCGCCACAATGGCATCACCAAAGAAGCAGAAGTAGCTCTTTAGCTCAATATCTTCAGTATAGCGATAATGATGAGCCTAATATAAAATATAACGAAAACTGGGGTTATAGAAATGGTGAAGAGTACTCTTTCACTAAGAACTTCTACCACAAACCAATTATGTCCTTAAACTGGGATTATAAAATTTCTACCGCTACAACTCTTTCCTCTTCATTCTACGCATCTTTTGGTCGTGGTGGAGGAACAGGTGAAATTGGTATGATTAACGGTAGAAGACAATTTGCCCTTCCCAGAACTGCTGATGGACTTATAAGAGTAGATGATATTGTTTCTTGGAACAGCGGAAATAGCGTTCCTGATTTTGGAGCTGACAGAACTGAAACTGATGGTCTTTACCTTAACCAGGGGAACGGAGATAGAACTTCTGCCAATGGTATTACTAGAAGAGCGTCTATAAACTCTCACAACTGGTTTGGGGTTCTTTCCAACTTAAGCAACAAATTATCTGAAAACCTTACTCTTGATGTAGGTATCGATTTAAGATCTTACAAAGGGATTCACTATAGAAGAGTAAATGACCTTTTAGGTGGTGATGCTTATTTACAAACCGATAACATTAACAATACTCCTAATCCAGTTTTAAGAGAAACATATTCTGCTGAACCTAACTTCTGGGTGTTTGGTGACATCGATTCTGAAGAAAAGATTGATTATTACAATGACGGTTTAGTGCGTTGGGCAGGTACATTTGGCCAGCTGGAATATTTAGGTGATGATATCTCTGCATTCGTACAAGGTTCTATTTCTAACCAGGGATTCCAGAGAGTTGAATATTTTGGAGAACTTACTGCAAATCAAAAAACCGACTGGGAAAATATACTTGGTGGTAACATTAAAGGTGGTGTAAACTGGAATATTGACGAGATGCATAACCTTTATGCAAATGCGGGATACTATTCAAAGCAACCTTTATTTGATGCGGTTTTCATTAATTTTGGGAACACTTTAAATCCTTCTCTTAAAAACGAAACTGTAATTGGAGCTGAAATTGGATATGGATTTAGATCTACCTTCCTAAGCGCTAATGTTAACCTTTACAGAACTTCATGGGAAGATAGATTTGCAAGTGCAAGCTCAGTATTTAATAGAGACCAGCCTAATGAGATAAGAGGGAATGCAAATTTATACGGTATCAAACAAGTTCATACCGGGTTTGAATTAGATTTCGTTGCAAGAGCTACTGATAAATTGAATTTTAAAGGAATGCTATCTGTTGGAAACTGGGAATATGATGGTGACGTAAAAGCAGATTATTTTGATAATGATCAATCCCCTATTTTAGATGAAAACGGAAATCCAAGAAGCGCTATTTTAGGGCTTGATGGAGTGAAAGTAGGAGATGCTCCTCAATTAACTGCCAGTCTTGGTGTTGATTTTGAAGTAATAAATAATTTAAAATTAGATGCCAATTACCGTTATGTAGATCAATTGTATGCAGATTTTGATGCTACAAGAGTAGGTACATCCGGATTTGAAGCTTTAGAATTACCATCTTTCAGTTTATTTGATGCTGGAGCTGGATACACTTTGAATGTAGGTGAAAACACATTAAACTTTAGAGTGAACGTAAACAACGTTTTTGATACAATCTATATTTCAGAATCTGATACCAATGATTTGGCTGCAGCAGGTGATGAAACTTATGATGGAATAAAAGTTTCAAACCGTGTTTACTTTGGATTTGGTAGAACTTGGAATGCTGGTGTAACTTACCGATTCTAGATTTAGAGAATTTGAATATTTTAAACCGTCCCGATTTATTTCAGGACGGTTTTTTTATTTAAAAATGTATATTTACTAAAACTTAATCATTATGTACGAAACGGTCCTGTTTATCCACTCTTACTGGGCATACCTCCTGCTCCTTATCTTAATTGTTGCCACTGTAAACTCCCTGGTAGGATATTTTTCTAATAAAGAATATGGCGCTACCAATTTTAGAATTGCCTTGTTTACCCTTATTGTAACACATATTCAACTTCTTATTGGCCTGGTGCTGTATTTTGTATCGCCTTACTTCCGGATGTTTGGTGAAGAAGGAATGGGCGGGGTGATGAAAGATTCGGTCCTTAGACTATATCTGGTTGAACATCCCTTGATGATGATCATTGCTGTTGTACTGGTAACTATGGGTTATTCAAAACATAAATCCAAACTCACTTCCAAACCTAAGTTTAAAATGCTTGCTATTTTTTATACCCTGGCACTCATTTTTATTCTTTCAAGGATTCCCTGGAACACCTGGTTGTAAAATATCATTATAAAAAAAAGCCCCGAAGGGCTTTTTTTTATTTCTCGCCATTCCATTCGGCGTAGAACTGCTTTAAAAAATCTTCCATAAAGTAATGCCGCTGTTCTGCCAGGTGCCTTGCTGTAGGGGTATTCATAAGGTCCTTCAACAACAATAATTTTTCGTAGAAATGATTTATGGTGGGGGCAGTAGAAGATTTATATTGTTCCTGGGTCATATGAAGTTTCGGGGCAATTGTAGGATCGTAGAGCGCTCTTCCTTTAAATCCTCCATAATTGAACGTCCTTGCTATTCCAATAGCTCCAAGGGCATCTAAACGGTCGGCATCTTGTATTATTTGCAGTTCAATAGAATTAAAATGTTGTTTGGTATTTCCACCCTTAAAGGAAACGTTGTTTATAATATTTTTTGTGTGGGTTATGAGGTCCTCTTCCACCCCACAGGAACGTAAAAATTCGCCTGCCATTTGTGGCCCCACACTTTCATCACCATTATGAAATTTATAATCGGCAATATCGTGTAACAAAGCTCCCAATTCTACAATGAAAACATCACAGACTTCATGTTGGGCTATTAAAAGCGCATTTTTATATACCCGCTCTATATGAAACCAATCATGACCTCCTTCAGCCCCCTTTAAGGTTGTTTCTACAAAAGATTTTGTATGCTGTATTATTTGGGTTTTGTTCATTTTTCAGAATAAGGTTGGACGAAATCCTAGGGTTTATAAAATGTCTGCCGTTATAGTTCTTTCAACTAGGGCGATAAGGCTTTCAGGATCACTTGAATTGGCGGGTATTGGCTCGTGCACTTTGAGGTGGATATTCACTCCAATTCCAAGGGGGAACTGGCCATATTCAAAAAGTTTCCAGGAATTGTTGATTGTAATGGGGACTATAAGAGCTTTTGGCATTTTCTTGAAAAGGATCTGCATTCCTGTTTTGGCAAATTCTTTCGGTTTTCCAGTGCGGCTTCTGGTTCCTTCAGGAAAAATAACGGCCGAGCGATTAGTGTCATTTAAATATTTTGAAAACCGTATGATCTCCTCTACCGCTTGTTTAGGGTTTTTCCTGTCTATTAAAGCAGAGCCCCCATGCCTTAAATTAAATGAGATCCCGGGAACTCCCTTTCCAAGTTCCTTCTTGCTTACAAACTTGGGATGATGCTTTCGCATATACCAAATTATTGGCGGGATATCATATATCCCCTGGTGATTCGCTACAAAAATACACGACTGGTTTGTGGGGATGTTGTAAGGGTTATCTACGGTAAATCTTGTACCCAGGATATTGAGACACCGCATGAGAAAGAAATTGAAAATATCTACAGATTTTTTATGCGCCTGGTAACCCCCAATTTTTAAAGCGGCCCACTGTATCCCGTGAAAAATAACAAGCGTTAAAAAGAAGAAAAAATAGGAAATAATAGAGAGGGGATAGGCTAGTATTTTTTTCATGTTGGCTTTTAACTATAGCAAAAATACATTTTTCTCCCAAAAATAAGTTGAAGTGCCCCTATTCTGTTTGAATACATTTGCCGTTTTCACATTCCATTTTCGAAGGTGGATTTGGCAGGCTGCAATCACTTATAATACCATTTGCCTTGTTATATTCATCTTCAGCGGCGGAATATTTGGCAACCATTTTTTTAAGGGCCTCCTCGTCAATTCCCGAAGAGTAAAAAAGGTAACCCTGCGGGCCACCACAAGCTTTACTGCCGTAGGCAATGAAACGGCAATCTGTTGAACTGCTACAATTAGTTTTAGCTATAAAATTTTTTATTTCAATAAGTTCCTGCTCCAGTTGCACACTGGTAACTTCTGCCTCGTTTGCCATTTGCTCACAGCTTGCAAAAATTCCTACAAAAAAGAAGAAACTCAGTAGAACTTTCATGGTAAGTTATTTAGATTGAATGGGAAGATAATAAAATTGGTGAGATCATGAAAATAGAAAAGCCGGTCCTGTAGACCGGCTTTTAGCTTAATTATAATGCGGCCTTCTTACTTGGAACGGCCGGGATTCATTTTTAGCAAAAATCGTTATAGGCATTCATAAGATTTTCAGCAATCATTTCTGCAGGGCGACCTTCAATGTGGTGACGCTCCAACATGTGTACAAGTTCTCCATCTTTAAACAAAGCCATAGACGGGGAAGAAGGAGGAAATGGAACCATAAAACCACGAGCCCTGTCTGTTGCTTCACGGTCAACACCTGCGAATACGGTTACTAGATTATCTGGAGTTTTACTGTTTTGCAATGACATTCTTGCTCCAGGGCGGGCATTGGCAGCTGCGCAACCACATACCGAATTTACTACAACAAGGGTAGTTCCCTTTTTTTCCATTGCGGCATTAACTTCCTCTACAGTGTGTAATTCCTGAAAACCTTCTTTTGTAAGGTCTTCTCTCATTGGTTTAACTAATTCTGCTGGATACATATATTGAGTTTTTTATAAAAATTTCTATGTTGCAAAGATAAGTAAATTCCTTAGTCCTGCTTATCTCTTTAGTTTATTGGGAAATAACTTTAACCTATGGTTCTGGCTTTTTTTATTTTTTTCCGGACGCTGTTGGTTATTGTTTCTTCACCTTATTTTCCTCAAGAAAAACATACCTGTCAAATTGGGGTTGTGTGAGGATATCTCTCATTTCTCCTCTTTCCAGCCGTTCCAAAACCCGCAAATCTTCAGTTTTTTTCTCAATGGGAATCTGGGCATTCTGAACCTCTAATCTTCTCATTGTATATTTAATGATACTATTTTCTACCAGATCTTTTTGTTTGGGTGAAAGGGCTAATTCCTTTGTCCACATTCTGGATCTTAATTCAGCAAGTTCCCTCACTTCCGGGCTGGGCTCTTTCTGCAGCAAATTCTGGGAATATCCATCGTAGGTAAATAATGATGCAAATATTATTGTAATAAAAATTAAAGGTTGTTTAAGTGCTTTCATATTTAGTGTTTTGTTTAAAAATAAGCATCTGTGTTCAAAAAGGTGGTTAAGAAGCGGTTAAAATATATTTCCCTACAGGCCTTCCATCATAAGTTTTTATTAATATTTATCTTAAAGAGGAATAATTTTTTAATACCCTGGTGAATGGAAATTTGTTTGTTTTAATTGGTCTGCCTAAGTTTCTTCAAAATACTATCTTTGCAGCTTAAATTTGACTACCTCAAATGTTTAAATGGATCCTCGCCATTGTTGGCTATATGTTTTTTAGATTTCCCGGTGCTATTCTGGGCTTTATCCTTGGTACTCTTATAGATAATTATAGTAGGAGCGCAATTAGTTTTGGACCTGCTTCCAGTGGCAGGACTACGGTATCACCCGGGGATTTTGAACTTAATCTTCTCTCCCTGGCATCGCTGGTAATAAAATCTGATGGGAAGGTTTCCCAGACAGAACTGGATTATGTACGGGCCTATTTTGTACAGGCTTATGGAAAGGAGCGTGCAAATGCTACCTTCCGCACTTTTAATGATGTAATTAAGAATCGTGAGATCTCTGCAAGCCGTATTGGCTTATACCTGCAGCAGCGCACCCGTTACGAGGTAAGGCTTCAAATTCTTCACTTTTTATTCAGCATTGCAAATGCTGATGGGCATGTTTCCAATGCCGAACTTAATATGCTACACGAGATCGCTGGTTATTTAAACCTGATGAAACGCGATTTTGAGAGTATTAAAGCGATGTTCTTTAAGTCGGCCGACAATGCCTACAAGATCCTGGAAATTGAAAAATCGGCCACAGTTGCAGAGGTGAAAAAAGCCTTCAGGGAAATGGCGAAGAAATATCACCCAGATAAACTTCAGCATATGGATGAAGCCTACCGCAAGGGAGCTGAAGAAAAATTCAGAAAGGTGCAGGAGGCTTATGAGCATATACAGAAGGAGCGGGGGACCTGATCTAAAAATTATATTTAAGGTTAAGCATTAGATTTCTTCCGGGGCTGCTTATGTTGAAGGGTCGCAATATAGATAAGTGGTCTACATAATTTTTATTCAGGGAATTGTACACCGTGATCCCGGCTGTAAGAGAATTCTCTTCCCATTTAAATTCTTTACTGGCACCCAGGTTCAATAACGTGTAGCCCGGGGTGGGATCTTCCTCGAAACCGGTTCTATTCTGGTCATTTATAACCCTAATCTTGCTGAAAACATAAAGGCTTTTATCGTTTAAAGCATAATATCCCAATTCCAAATTATAATTATCTGGTGGGATAAATGTTAGATTTTCTTTGGTTTGCTGGTCCTTTGCTCTTACTATAGCTCCCGAAAAACTGGTTTGCATCCTGTTTTCCGTAAGAAAATTGTATTTGAGGAAAAATTCTGCCCCATAAAGCAGCGCATTGGTCTGGCTGTAAGTCCAAATTTCGAGTCCATCTTCTTCCCTTATTTCGTTGGTTGCAGTAAAGAAAATATAATTGTTCACCAGGCTTCCAAAGGCCGAGATATCCCCTTGAAATCTTTTCCCTCTGTAATTATAATTAAGATCTGCCTGTAGGCTTTGTTCCCGGCCAAATTGATCATTTCCCTTTTCAAACCTGCTGGTGCCGGGATGGGGGCCGTTGGAAAATAATTCGGCAAGATCTGGTGCACGAAAACCTGTAGAGATATTGAATTTTGTAGTGTGCTGCTCATCAATCTTTCTTGTTACTCCCATAGAGCCCGTAAACCCTGCAAAATCTCGGGTTAGTTTTCGAGTGTCCGGATCTCCGGGTAAAATAAAGCCATAATCTATAAGTTCCGGAGACCTGGCATATACGCTTACCAACCTGTAATCATACCGCACCGCTCCCTGTAAAAACCATTTATCCAGGTCGAGGCTGCTTAAATAGTATATTCCATTCTCGAGAACATCGGCATCTGGGATTAAGAATTTTTGAGCTTGCGCTATGTTTTTATTTTTAATAAAACTCCCCTGAATTCCCAGGCTATGCTTAAATTTTCCATTTTCAAAGCTAATTCTCCCATTATAAAAAGTGTGATATTGCTTTAATCCCAGATCTGTTTCATTCAAATCTGTCTCAATTTCTTTTCGTTTATTAAAGTGATGGGATAGATGAAGAAACGTATTAAAGTTGGAGGAAGTGGTAGTTTGGTTGTAGGATATCAACCTGTCTTCAACTTCTTGATTAGGTAATTGCATCTTTCGGTCATTTCTGGTGGTAACCAGCGAAGAGTTGTCATTCATTTCAGCATCAGATATTATACCCAGATTCTGCCGGTTGTAGGTGAAGGATAATTTATTCTGAAAGTTTTGCTTGTTCAGTCCTGTGTGAAGCCGGAGGGTTTTGGTGTTAAATCTACTATTCCCAATTAACCGGCCATTTCCGTTGGTATAATCGGCATGGTTTTCATAGGCTAGATCTGTGGCGAAAAATATATTCTTTTTTGAATTCATCGCTGCCGAAGCATAGGTGCGAATACCATTTGAAACACTGTTAAATGTAGTTCCGGCGTTTCCTGAAAATCCATTATCGTTCAAATACTCATCATCATCTATAGCAACTAAAACGCCGCCTAATGCTCCAGATCCATATAAGACAGATGCCGGGCCTTTGATTACATCTACCTGCTTTATTCCAAGATCGTTGATGCCAAGGCCATGATCTGCCCCCCATTGATGATTCTCCAGTTTGTTTCCCTGGTAAATTGTAACAATTCGGGAGAATCCCAAGCCTCTTATAAATGGTTTAACGATGCCGTGGCCAAACTCGGCCCCATATACCCCGGGTACTTCCCTTAAAACCCCCATCATACCATTGGGATTTCCTTTATTCTCAATACCGCTTATTTGAATAGAAGAGATATTGTAGGGAGTTCGCCTGGAAAGACCCGTTTGGGAATCTACAATAAGAACTTCCTCTAAAATATTTGAGGCTACTTCCATATTTATATCAAGGTCCAAAAGTTGTCCTTCATTTAAAACTATTTCGCGTATTTCCGGTTCAAAACCAATGGCACTTACTTGAAGTTTATACCTCCCAACGGGAATATTGGAGAGCTGGAATATTCCATTTTCATTGGAAAATGTTCCCAACTGCGTAGCTGCAAAACTAATACTGGCAAAGGAAACAGGTTCCTTCCCCGATGTTATTTTTCCTTTAATGCCTGCCGCCTGTGTAAACCCTTCCAATCCCATTAAAAGAAACAGGAACATAATTACAAATCTCATCTTACTTTTTTTACAAAGGTATAAAATAAATTTAGACTTGTCTAAAAAAAGGATTTGTCATTTTTAAATTGTAATTTTGATCCTTTAAAAAATGAATTATGTTCAGTCTTTCAGAAGAAAATTATTTAAAGGCTATTTTTCACCTTGAGCAAACCTACAAAGAAGGGGTGAGCACAAATGCCCTTGCAGAAGAAATGGAGACCAAAGCATCCTCTGTAACCGATATGGTGAAGAAGCTTTCAGAAAAAAAACTTGTTATCTACAAAAAATACCAGGGAGTTAAGCTGAGCAAATTAGGTAGGGATGCTGCAATTGAGATCATTAGAAAACACCGCCTATGGGAAGTGTTTTTGGTTGAAAAATTAAATTTTAACTGGGATGAAGTTCACGATGTGGCAGAACAACTGGAACACATACATTCAGAAAAACTAATAAATGAACTTGATAAATTTCTTGGCTTTCCTAAACGAGACCCACATGGGGACCCAATACCAGATTCCGCAGGAAATTTCATAGCTTCAAATAAAACGCTGCTGGCCGATCTTGTTATTGGAGATTCGGGCATATGTGTGGGAGTTAAAGATTCATCTGCCGCTTTCCTTCAATTCCTGGATAAGAACCACATCTCTCTTGGGAAAGAGATAAAGGTTCTTGAAAAAGAGGATTTTGATAAATCAATGTTGATAGACCTGCAAGGCAATGAACTGCGCATTTCCAGCCTGATCTCTGAAAATCTTTACATTAAAATTTCCTGAATATGCAAAACATAATTGATTACTTTCAAAGTATAGATCCTATTCTGGCTGCGTTGCTGGCAACAATTTTTACTTGGGGTCTTACCGCATTAGGGGCCTCCCTGGTGTTTTTATTTAATACAATGAACCGTGCTTTTTTTGACGGAATGTTAGGATTCACCGGCGGGGTGATGGTAGCTGCAAGTTTTTGGAGTTTGCTTGCCCCGGGAATTGAAATGAGCCCGGGAGAAGGCTTTATAAAAGTTATACCAGCCGTGACCGGTTTTGCGTTGGGAGCGCTTTTTTTATTTGGTTTGGATAAGATCCTGCCTCATTTACATGTGAATTTCAAAATGAGCGAAAAGGAAGGGATTAAAACCCCTTGGCATAAATCTACACTACTTACCCTGGCTATAACATTACACAACATACCTGAAGGTTTGGCCGTGGGTGTATTGTTTGGTGCTGCGGCAGCAGGAATTGACGGCGCGAGTATTGGGGGTGCAGTTGCACTGGCTATTGGTATTGGTTTACAAAACTTCCCTGAGGGTTTTGCAGTGGCTATGCCTTTGCGACGGCAGGGCTTGAGTAAATGGAAAAGTTTTAATTTTGGTCAGCTGTCTGCAGCAGTGGAACCAATAGCGGCAGTGCTTGGAGCCTGGGCAGTAATGACTTTTGAGCCAATTTTACCTTATGCCCTGTCATTTGCGGCAGGCGCAATGATCTTTGTGGTAGTTGAAGAGGTGATACCGGAATCTCAACAGGAACGCTTTACAGATATTGCCACAATGGGATTCATCGGCGGATTTATAATTATGATGACGCTGGATGTAGGTTTGGGTTAATATTTGCAACAGTCGGTTTTTAACTGCGTCTTTAAAGAAACTCTTTCTATGAAATACCCGGCTTTTGTTGCACTTCTGTTTTTTTCTTCCCTGATCTTAGCTCAGGAATCTCCTCAAGTGAGGATGTACAGTTCTGTTCTTAGGACGGGAGATTTTTTGAATATGGATTCAAGATCGATAGTTTTTAAAGAAGTGATATCAGATTCCCGCTGTCCTACAGATGTTACTTGTGTATGGGCGGGGGAAGCAAAGATACTTCTGGCTATCTATGAGAACGGGAAATTCAGGGAGAATGTGATTGTTTCAACCACGGCCGGGAGTTTACCTTTAAATTTTTCCGAAGATCATATTAAATTCAGCATCTCCGGGATCAATTTATTGCCCTATCCAAATACCAGATCCAAAAACGATAAACCCGAATATACCTTGCAATTAAAGCTAACTGAAGAGTTGTAATCGAATAAAAGCCGGAATTTTTGGTGGTTTTCTGCTTTAAAGAAGTTTATTAATCGCAGCCGCAACCGGATACCCCGCAACTTTTTTCATTTCCTTTTTTTCCTTTAAGAAAAGCGGGTTTCCAGATAAATTTTGTCACCATATAACCTACCGCAATTGCGAAGATGATAAACACCAATATTTCCTGAAGTAGTATCATAATCAATAAGTCGGTTTTTTAAAGTTTCTCTTACATTATTTTAAAACCTGGAACGCTATCAAAGCCACAAAATAGGCAAATGTACTCATAATGACCAATTGTAATATGGGCCATTTCCAGGTATTGGTTTCCTTTTTAACAACCGCAAGCGTACTCATACATTGCATAGCAAAGGCATAGAACAATAAAAGGCTTATCCCGCTGGCAAATGTGAACAGCGGCCCACCAAGAACGGGATTGATCTCTCCCGCCATCCTGTTTTTTATGGTTTCCTCTTCATCGCTCCCTACACTGTAAATGGTAGCCAGCGTTCCCACAAAAACTTCCCGGGCGGCGAAGGAACTTACAATTGCAATTCCAATTTTCCAGTCATAACCCAGCGGAGTTACAGCAGGTTCTATGGTTCGACCCACAATACCTATATAAGAATATTTCAATTTATGTGCTGCGATCTCTTCTTCCAGATCTTTATCAGATATGTCGATATTCTCATTTTGGGTCAATACAATTTCTTCGGCATTCTCGAATTCATCTCCCGGGCCGTAACTTGCCAGTACCCATAGAATAATTGAAATAGCCATTATAATTTTTCCTGCTCCAAGAACAAAGGATTTTGTTTTTTCAATCACATTGATACCAACATTTTTAATCAGGGGCAGCTTGTAATTGGGCATTTCTATAACAAAATAACTTTTGGATCTTATTTTAAGTATCTTATTGAGCAGCCAGGCTGAAAATATAGCAATTCCAAACCCCAGTAAATATAAAAGCATCAGGGTAAGTCCCTGAAGGTTTAACCCAAAATAAGTTTCATTAGGAATCACCAGGGCTATTATTATAAGATAAACAGGTAATCTTGCAGAACACGTGGTGAAAGGGATCACAAGGATGGTGATAAGGCGCTCCTTCCAGTTTTCAATATTACGGGTGGCCATAACAGCCGGGATCGCACAAGCGGTGCCGGATACAAGGGGAACAATACTCTTACCGCTTAGCCCAAACCGCCTCATGATCCTGTCCATTAAAAATACCACCCTACTCATATATCCACTCTCTTCAAGAATAGAAATAAAGAGAAATAAAAATGCTATCTGCGGAATAAAAATTATTATCCCGCTAAGTCCTGGGATGATCCCCTCTGATACTAAATTAGTAAAAGGGCCGGGGGGTAAGGAATTTTTTGCCCATTCGCTGAAAGATGCAAAAGTAACATCTATAAAATCCATGGGATAAGTAGACCAGTTATAGATGGCCTGAGATATAAGAAGCATAATGGCAAAAAATATGAGATAGCCATAGACCCTATGTGTGAGGATCCTGTCAAGACGTAATCGTATATCTGTAGCAGAATTGATATCCACCTTCAATCCCGCTTTTAAAACACCGTTAATAAACTGGTATCTTAAAATGGTTTCTTTTTGCTGAAGTCTTTTAAGATCATTTTCCCCCTTGGTTTGAAACCCTGGATTGGTACTTAAAGCTTGCCTGTTTACATTCCCGAAATTAACATCCTGTGTGATCACAAGCCATAATTTGTAAAGGGATTGATTGGGAAACGCTTTTCGAAGCCGCTCAAAATAATCGGGGTCCATTACCGATGCATTTATACAAGGCTCTACAGAGATTTGCCGGTAATTGGTAATAAGTTCTTTTAATTCATCGATCCCGGTGCCTTTACGGGAACTCACTAACGCAATTCTTGTTTTTAGCTTTTCCTCCAGGTGGGGAATATCCAGTTCAATTCCTTTGCGCTTCATCCTGTCGGCCATATTGATCACCAGGATAGTGGGGATCTCAAGATCTTTGATCTGGGTGAAGAGCAACAGGTTGCGCTTCAGGTTTTCAACGTCGGTAACCACTACAGCTACATCGGGAAAATCCTTATCATTTTTGTTTAGCAGTAATTCGATAACCACATTTTCATCAATGGAAGATGCGTTTAGGCTATAAGTACCCGGTAGATCCAGAATATGAGCTCTAAGGCCCCGGGGTAATTTGCAAATACCTTCCTTTTTTTCTACCGTAATACCCGGATAATTTCCCACCTGTTGATTAAGGCCGGTGAGCTGATTAAAGACCGATGTTTTCCCGGTATTGGGATTTCCTATTAAAGCTACATTTATTTGCTTTCCCATTATACCAGCTCTATTTCAATAAGCAGTGCCGTTTCCTTACGTATGGCAAGGTGGCAACCGTTAATGTTCAAATAAATGGGATCGCGAAAAGGTGCAATTTGTACCAATTCTACTTCATTTCCGGGAAGGCAGCCCATTTCCAGTAATTTTAGGGGGACGCTGTTCACAGGAAATTCTTTAATAATTCCTATTTGACCCCTTTGTAAATGAGCAATTGTAAGCTTCATTTTTTATTTAGATTCATTTTAAACAAGACAAAAATAGTTTAAAATTATGGGGTGGAAAAACTTAAGCGTAAAAGATTAGTTGTTGTACTCTGCTTTCAGGATTTTAATGTCCTCCATAAGCGTTTCGATGGCTTTAGAATCTGTTCCATCATAAAATCCTCTTATTCTTTGGGATTTATCTACCAGGACAAAATTCTCTGTGTGAATCATATCATATGGACCTCCGTCCCCATCAGTCTTGGAAGCCAGATAAGATTTTCTAGCCAGGTCATA